>JBFKVA010000116.1:0-6098 GCA_041635475.1 Acidimicrobiia bacterium
CTCCACAGAACGAGGTCTACGGCGAAGTAGCCGACTGCGATGATGACGACCCCCATGAGGGCCGCGCCGCGCAAGAGGTAGAACAGGCCGCCCGCCGCCCCGATGGAGGCGATGATGAACTTGAACGCGAGTGCCTGCTCAAGTGTGTATCTCTCACCCAGCCCGGCCAGGTGGATCCGGTGCCCCATCGACTCGACGAGGCCGATGGGAGTGAGCCTTCGGGCGCGTATCGAGAGCCATCGCATGACCGGGTTGACAGCACGGCTGCCAATCCCCTTCCTGAGTTCGATCGACCGCAGGTCGACGGTGTCCGACGCGAATCGGCTCGGCGCCTTCTCTGATCGGCTCCCCGAAATCGTCCACACGAGTGCGACCATGCTCAGGGAGAGGGTTGCGGCTGCCAGGAGTATCTGAAGGGGCATGTCAGGGCTCCAAGTTGACGATCCGTCGGATCACGACCGCCCCCAGGATCATTGAGATGCCCGCAGTGATGAGCATTCCGATCCCAACCGCGGATTCGAAGAGGGGGGCCAGATAGCCGGGATTGGAGGAGTTGATGAAGAAGACGAGAAAGAAGGGAAGCACGATCAGGATCCACGCCGAGAGCCGCCCCTCGGCCGAGAGCGCCGCGACCATGCGCCTCAGTGAGACGCGCTCCCTGATGGTCCTCGACACGGTCTCGAGAAGCTCGCTGATGTCACCGCCGACGTCGCGATTGATCTCAAGAGCTCCTACGACCCAGCGCAGGTCTTCACTCTGGACCCGCGTGGCCGTCGCGGCCATTGCGTCGATGTAGTCGCGTCCGAGCCGCGCCTCGGCGACGACCCGCGCCAATTCGGTCTGGGCCGGGTCCTGGACTTCTCGCGACACGAGCTCTGTGGCCTGCAGAGGGGCGTAACCCGTCCGGATGGTCGAAGCCAACATGTCGAGAACCTCGGGGAGTTGGGTTTCGAATCTCCGCTGCCGGCGAGATCCCAGCCAATTGAGCAGCACGATGCCCCCGATGACACCGATCAGGCCGAAGGTCAAGCCGAAGACCGGTCCGCGCGAAATCCAGCCGAGGAAGAACAGGAAGATCCCCGCTATCAGCGTCAGCACAACGTACTCGCCGGGACGAAGGCTGAGCCCGGCCTTGGCAAGGCGTGCCTGAACGCCCCAGCGGGGTTGCGATGCAACGGCTCGGTCTGCAAGGGATACCAGGCCTCGAGCGGTCGAACCGACGGCCCGTTGACGGGACGTGCGGAATGAGGGCCGGACCGTGCGCTTCTCCCGTTCCCGACCGGGTTGGAGGAGGAAAACGAGGAGGGCAAGCATGGCGATGAAGACGGCCGCCAAGCCGTACCAGATGACTGACCGGGCGCCAAAGCTGCTCACCTCGGGCTGTGCGCCGGGGAGGGTGGGCGGAACCGTCGTCACCGGCGGGTTGGTCGTCACCGTGCTTGCGGTCGGGCCGGATACCGTGCCGAGGACCGGCAATCGGACCGGGTAGGTCACGGGAGCGACGGTGCCCTCTTGGCGTACGCGGACCCCGAGTGACACGACCCCAGATGCGGTGGACTCGTATCGCAGAACGTACTGGGATGTGATCCGAGCACCGATGCTCTGATACACCGGGCCGAGATCGGCCACACCCGCCTGGAAGACCGAACCACCGGCGGCCTCCGTGAGCGACAGGAGCGGATCCGATGCGGTCTCAGACGTCTCATACTCGATCGCGAACACGGTGAGCCCTGCCCGGACCATTGCATTGACGGCTTGTGCCTCCGGTGCCACCGAGGCGGTATCGGCGCCATCGGTGAGGATGACGATGGAGTTGCGGGACTCGTCGGGGGGGAAGAGCAGGGTCGCCTGGATGATCCCGTCGTACAGCGCCGTCTCCCCGCCGGCCTGGAGGCCGGTGAGCCCATCCCGGATCTCGGCCAGGTCGGACGTGAACCCGATGACCGTGGTGGCCGAGTCTCCGAATGTGACGAGGGCCAACTCAGAGCCGCTCGGGACGGCGTCGATGAACGAGTCGGCCGCCGCGATCGCCTCGGCGAGTGGCTCGCCCGCCATCGACCCGGAGACATCGATGACCAGGGCCACACGGATATCCTCGCCTCCAACTCGAATGACCTCGTCCACGCTGACCTCGGTGCCGTCCTCCGTGACGATCCAGTCGTCAGCTGTGAGATCGGTGGTGAGGAACTCGGTGGGCGCGGTCGCAAGCATCAACACGTCCGGATAGCCCGAGACCTCTACGCGGTCGATCGTTGCCCCCGAGGCTGACTGGGCGACAGCCGGCAGCGTGCCCGAGGCCAGGAGCGCGGCAAGGAGAAAGGCGAGGCGAAGTCGAGTCACCGACGCCCGCCGGACGGCTCACTGAACAGATGTGCAGGCAGCTCGAACCCTTGCTCCTCCAACTCCTTGGAGAACTTCGGCCTGATGCCTGTCGCGTACAGAGCGCCCAGCCTCCCATCCTCGGTGGAGTGGAACCTCCACTTGTAGATGTCCTGCATCGTCACGATGTCACCTTCGAGGCCGGTGATCTCGGTCACCGCGGAAACGGCTCGGGAGCCGTCCCGGAACCTATCGATCTGGATGAGCAGGTCGAGAGAGGAACCGATTTGCTCGCGGATGGCTCGGACGCCGAGTTCAACGCCCGACATGAGCACCATGGTCTCGAGGCGGGACAGGGCGTCGCGGGGGCTATTGGAGTGGATGGTCGAGAGGGAGCCCTCGTGGCCCGTGTTCATGGCCTGCATCATGTCCAATGCCTCGCCGGATCGGACCTCCCCGACGATGATCCGATCGGGTCGCATCCGGAGGGAGTTCCGGACCAGGTCGCGAACGGTGACCTCGCCGCGACCCTCGATGTTCGGAGGCCGTGACTCCAAACGTACGACGTGCTCCTGGTGGAGTTGGAGTTCGACGGCGTCCTCGATGGTGACAATACGTTCCTCGACCGGAATGAAGCCTGTCAACAAGTTCAGCATCGTCGTCTTGCCCGATCCGGTTCCACCGGAGATGAGGATGTTGCGCTTTCCCTCGACCGCAACGCGCAGGAACTCCGCGACTGCCGGCGTCAAGGACCTCAGCTCGAGCATGTCCTCAACGGAGAACACGTCCTTGCTGAACTTCCGAATGGTGATTGTCGGGCCATCGACTGCCAACGGAGGGACGATCGCGTTCACCCGTGATCCGTCAGGGAGGCGAGCGTCCACCATGGGGGACGACTCATCGATCCGTCGCCCGATACGGGAGACGATCTTCTCGATGATCCGGCGAACGTGCGCGTCCGTCGCGAAGCGCACATCGGTCTTGAGCAGTTTCCCTTTGCGCTCGACGTAGATCGCGTCGGTCGCATTGACCATGATCTCCGTCACCGACTCGTCGAGAAGGAACTGCTGGATTGGACCGTATCCGAGGAAGTCGACCGTGACCTCGTCGGTCAGGCGACGGCGCTCCTCGAGTGAGAGGGGGAGCTGCTCGGCAGAGAGGATGTCCTCGAGCTCCTTGACGACCATCTGCTTGAGGTGCGCTTCTGACACGTCATGGTCGGCGAGCTTGGAGCCAAGGCGTTCCAGCAGCGACCGCTGAGCTCTTTGCTTGAGGTCCAGGAACGGATCGAGCACATGGCGGTCGGGTTTGGCTCCGAGCTCCGGTTCCTTGGATTGGGCCTGTCGGAGGCGGTCGCTGAGGCTCATCCTGCGCTCCAATCTGTGCGCGCTTCTCGGATCGATACGAGCTGCTCGGCAAGGTCGGCGATACGCCGTGCGACGGGCGAGCGTGGCTGCATCTCGACAACGGGTTCGCCTCGGTTCAACGAGAGGGGCACGTACCGTGAACTCGGGACTTCGATGGCCCGCCGCATGCCCAGCTCGATGACAGCCTCGGTCCTGTCGAGTCCAACCTTGGAGTCCGCCCGGTTGAGCACGAGGTGACGGTGGGGAATGACCAGGCCCAGCTGGTCCATGATCTCGATGGTCTTCTTGAGGTTCCTGATGCTGAACACGTCGAGTGAGGCCAGCAGTACGATGTCGGTGGAGAGGTCCAGGACCGTCAGGCTCGGTTCGATGAGACCGGCGGACGTGTCGATGAGTACCCACTTGAACTCCTCGCGCAGGAGATTCACCACACTCCCCACCTTCTCGGGGGTCACGGTGTCCGCATCGGCCGGTGACGACGGCGCGCAGAGGACGAACAGATCTTCCCGCCGGGTGAGGAACGCCTTCAGGGTGGTGGCATCCATCTGGCCGGGCATCTTTGCCAAGTCGGCGATGGTGTAGCGGGGCTCGAGCAGGAGTGCGTCGGAAAGGTCGCCGAACTGGAGGTCGAGATCGATGGCGACGACTTCCCCGGGGAAGCGTCGGGCCAGGAGAACGGCGAGGTTGGAAACGATGGATGTCTTCCCCGATCCTCCCTTGGGTTCGAGCATCGTGACAACCGAGCCTTTGGGTCCGCCCTGTGAACTTGTGGCTGAAGCCCTGAGGCGATCCGCCATGCCGAGGAGGCCGGAGATGCGATCCCGGATCTCCGAAGATGGGCCGTCCGGGTCGAGGATGTCCCGAGCGCCCGCTCGCATCGCCTTGCTGAACAGGTCCGGCCTCGGATCGGTGAGGAGCACGGAGGCCGTTTCAGGATGGGTGTCGGTCAGGTGTGCAACCATCTCCAGGGCCGCGTCGGCTGTCATTCCCTCGAAGGGATCGTGCGGGATCTCAAACAGCACCACGGACGGGTTGTTGGCGCCGATCTTGGCGGCTGCGATGGACGGTTCGACCAACAGCCCGGGCTCCCACCAGTACGTCACCGCCTCGTCGATCACGGGCCCAAAGGCGTCTGTGAGCCGCTGGGCGAAGCCCTGGGTCGGTGATACGAGGACGATTCGGCTCATGGGAACACGTTTCCGCGGGTGATGAAGTCCGTCCCGCCTTCGGGAGCGTCGATGGGCTCCAACGCGAGCCAGATCCGGCCGAACTCGTGGGTGAAGACCATCCTCTCGATGTCGGGGGCGGGTGCGGCGAAGGTGACGATGGTCACGCCGGCTTCGGCCCTCGGGTCGGGTTGCACGGGGTTGCCCTCCTCGTCGACCAAAGCGGGAGGTTCGCCGAATTGGACATTGGTGACGAGGAGCTTGTGGAACAGGATATGGGTGGTGTTGGGAGTCTTGAACTCCGTCACATCGGCCGCGTCTTCGTCTGTCGGGACCTCGGTCTGCTGAATGATCGCGAACAGGTCGTCGAAGTCGTCCACGGCGCCTGGCTCTATGGCTGTGGGCGAGATCGTGAACGGGTCGAACGTGGCGATGAAGGCCACGGTGTCGCCTGGCTGGGGCTTGCCGCCGACGAACTGGGCGTCGTTGAACCCGAACGAAACTTCGAGGAAGCCATCGGGGATCTCGACTTCCGGCAGGAGGGAGGCAAAGCGCGTTGCCGGGTCGACCCAGCGTTGGGTTGTGAGCTGTTCACCGGCGACGATGTCGACGTCGGCCACGAGTCCGCTGATGTCGTCCAGCGTGACGAAGGCGCCTGGAATCTGCGAGCGAGCGAGAACCTCGACGAGCTGAACGTCCTCGCCGAGCACCAGGTCGTCAGCTGGCGTTCCGGCACGGATGGCTTCCGTTGAGACGAGGACCTCGACCAGTGCCACCGGCTCCAGCTCCCGATCCACGGCCGAGTTCACCCACGTGAGGATGATCCACGTACCCGCGACAGCGAGGGCAAGGGCGATCAGGATGATGAGTGCGCGGCGGGCCATCTGTCAGTTCCTTCTTATCATGGGATCTAGGGGAATTCCGAGTTCGGGACGAGTCTGCCGGTTCTAGTGTCGTCACGCGCGTCCTCAAGGCTGAGGATTTCGATGACGGTGCCGTCGATGCAGTCGGCGCTCTTCTCGATGAGGTGGCAGTCTGCTGCGCCCGACCATCCGCCGCCGGGGAAGTCCGAGTGCGTGACCGCCATACGGATGATCATGGCGGCGTGGTAGCACGTAATCTTCCCGTTGCCATCGATGGGACAGAGGGGGCTCGCCAAGACATTGAACGGGTCGTTCCCGGGCTGGTTGGTGTTCACATCTTCCACACGGTCGAAGGCCAGCAGGTCCACCGTCCGGCCGTCGAA
>JBFKVA010000117.1:0-6084 GCA_041635475.1 Acidimicrobiia bacterium
GCGATGGCCGCCTCGACGTTCTCCCGGGTGATCTGCCACGTGCGGACCACCGTCTCCTCAACGGCCTTGATCCGGGGGCGGCGGGTGGTGGTGGCCTTGGTGCTGGTGCTCTTGGTGGTGGTGGTGTTCTTGGCGCTCATCTCGTGCTCCTGTTCCTGGGGCGCTGCTCCGCCCCTGCTCGGTGGGGGTGCCCGGCCGGACCACCCGGCCGGGCGTCGTGCTCTGCTACTCGATGCCGGCCCTGCGGCGCATGTCCTCCGCCGTGTCGATGGCGTCCTGCTTGGCGTCCCGGTCGTCGCCACCCGTGAAGTACGTCTTGGCCTCGTCCATCTGGCGGCCCTCGTACCACACGGCCGCCCACTCGCCCTCGATCTTCTTGACGGTGATCCTCTTGCGGTTCATCGGGCGCCCTTCTTGATCCTCTTGGCGATCTCCTTGGCCATGGTGCGGACGGTCGCTTGAACGGCCTCATCCTTGGTTCTGCCTTCTACGATTGCCATGTTGTCGGCTCGGCCCCACCAAATGCCGGTCTCCGGGCACCGGACCACATACCCTGCATATCGGCCGGCAATGGTGACCTCGTGACAATGTCCGAAGGACCCGTCCTTCACCCTTCGGACCTTGACGTTGCTGCGGTTCGTGCGGTTCATCGTGCGCTCCTGTCGTGTTCCTGGTTGGCGGTTCCGGTTCTCGGTCACTCGTTGATCGCGGCCTCGACCTCGGACACCCGGCGGATGGTCTCGACGATCGCGGCCCGGAGGTCCTCCATCTGGTGCTGGGCCTCGATGGCCGCCTGGGTGTCGCCACCGAGGACGCTGATCGTGCGGGCGGCCTGGCTGCACGCCTCGATCCGCTTCTGGACCTGGACCCGGAACCCGACGAGGTCCTCGATGGCCTCGGTGGCCCACTGGCGATCCTCGGCCATCTCCTCGGCGGCGGATCCGTCGTCGCAATCGCTGGCGATGCTCTCGACCGTGCACCGGATCTCGTCGATGATCTCGGCCTCGGTGGGGACCCGTCGGGCCCGGCGGTTCGTGCGGTTCATCGTGGCTCCTTCCCGGGGGCCCTGCTCGGCCCCGTGTCCCCGTCCTGGGGACATCCATATTATGCCACGGAAAGGGCCCCCGTTCTCAACCTTCAAATGGCACCCCGGAGACCCCCGCTGAGCGCGGTCTACAGCCCCTAGGGGTGCATGGTTATGGGCAAAAAAAAGTTCGACTTGGGCTCAGGCCCCGCTGAGCGCGGTCTCAGCCCGGTCCGTCCGGCTTGGAATCCCGGGGGCGGGACCCGTTCGGCCGGGGCGGGGGCGGTCCCGCCCGGGTCGACGGGGGGGGGCGGGGGCGGCGGTCCCGGTGCCCGGGAGCCCCGGATGACGCCTGGCGCCGACGCCTTGCGTCACGCGAAATGGCCCCCCCGGTGAGCAGCCGGGGGGGCCTAGGTTTGGAAAGGAGCGACGGGCACGCCCGGGGGCGGGACACGGCGCCTGGTCCCACACTACCATGGCCGGCTGGGGGTTGAAGCAACGAGGCCCCCGCGGCGTCGAGCACCGCGGGGGCCTGGTCGTCTGGGGTCCCGTTCTACGAGCTGAGGATCAGTCCCTCCAGCCGGACCCGAAGCTCGTCCTCTTCCAGGTTCGTGAGCAACCACTGGAGGGTCTTGATCGACGCGCTGGCCAGGGCTTCGATCTCCGGCTCCTTGGTCTGCGCCGCGATCAAGAGCTGGGTGGCCGTGAAGTCCGGGGCCGCGAGCTTGAGCACCCTCTGCACGAGCTGCTCCTCGTACTCCGACCTGTGACCGTTGGCTCCCGGCTGGTCGTCCTGCTCGTCGTCCGGGTCAGCGACCTTGCCGTCGGTCACGGCGTCGAGGGCGGCGTTCGCCGCCTGGGCATCGAACACCGCTGCCCTCCCGACCTTGCCCACGGGCTTGAGGCCCGCGGCCTTGAGGATCCGCCTCACCTTGTCGGCGTGCAGGCCGTGGGCTTCCGCCAGGTCGGAGATCGTCGGCCTGTCCAGATCGCCGGACTCGCTCGCTTCGTTCGCCAGCTCGACAGCCGACTTCCCGGCCTCGCCCAGGGTGTCCCCGGGGCCCGGACCCTGGTCCTCGTCCGGCGCTCCGGCGTCGCCCGTGATCTGCCCCATGTCGAACTCGATGGCCTGGCCCCCGCCGTTGCCGTTGGGCGGCCGATTGTCCACCGTGCGGACCTTCTCCTGGGTCACCGTGTCCTGGGTGTCCTGTTCCACGGCGGACATGAGCTCCGCGCTCTGGGGCACCCAGTCGACGAGGCGGCGCACCGCCGTCTTCCTCTTCATCGCCGCCTCGTGCTCGACCCACGGACCGTAGCCCCGGCTCGCGGTCTGGGAGCTGGCCTTCGCCTTCTGGAAGTCCTCCTCCGTGCAGACCACGAAGGTCCGGTTACCGTTGACGAACCGGGCGACCGCGTAGGTCGCGACGATCTTCCTCCCGGGCACGCGCTCCGCCGGCGGCGGCTTCTTGTGCACGAGGTCGCGGTTGAGCCCCGAGATCTCCTCGAACTCGTCACCCTCGTAGACCACGTCGGCCCAGACGTCCGAGACGTCGGGGTGCCGGGTCATCAGCACGACCAGGCCCTTCCAGTCGATGATGCCCGTGCACTCGCCCTTGAAGGGCACGAAGTGGTAGTGGCGCCCGGGGTCGAGACCCAGGCTCGCGCACTCCATCATGCACTTCATCACGCTCGGGAAGTTGCAGTTGGCGAGGCCCCGTACCATCCGGGCCTGGGTCAGGCACATCCTGACGAACCTCTCGCCCGTGAAGTGCTGGGGCAAGAGCTTGGCGAACTCCTCCTGGGCCTGCGTGGTCTGGAGGTAGGAACCCAAGGACGGGGTTCCGGTCTGACCTCTGGCGGTCGTGGCGGTCTGCAGCTGCTTGGTCACGGCTGCGCTCCTTTCCTATCCGCGCTTCTTGCGCGGTGCTCGGTGGATCAGGGGCCGGCGCGTGTGCGCCTTCCTCACCTGCTCCTTGATCTGCTGGGTCTTGAACGAGTAACGGAGATCGGTGTTCACGATGACCCCGGCTTCGGCGTCGCCGATCGCGACCTTGAAGTGGTTGTCGATCTCGGCCAGCCTCTGCTCGATCTCCTTGACCTTCTGCTTGAGCGCCTCACGCTCGTAGTGCCGGTCCAAGAAAGCGGCGTCGAGCACGACGACCGGCGCGTCCTTCCGGCTCTCGGCGAACAACTGCTTGATCGCCCGGGTCGTGGCCTCGCCGCCGTCGACCGGCGGGGGCGTCCGGCTCTCCACGCAGGCCCAGAAGTCCATGAGTGCGGGGAGCATCACGTCGTCGATGAACCGCTGGTCTCGCTTGATCGTCTGGTAGAAGTCCTCGGCGTCGCCGCGGAAGAGGACCGAGCAGTAGGCGTGGTCCTCTCCCGCCACGTACAACTGCTGCTGGACCTGGGCCCACACGAAGGCGGGAATCCCGTCGTGCTCCGGGGCGTTTTCCTCCCAGAGGTGGCGGGCGTCCGTCGTCTTGACCTCGCCGATGAACCTCTCGGCCCCCACGTGCCAGCCGTCGAGTGTCGCCATCGCGACCGGGAAGTCGGCGCTGCGCAGGAGGCGTTCGTCCCTCTTCCACACGGCGCCGAGGGCCAGGGCCGTCTGTTCGGCGACCACGTCCTGCAGGAGCTTCCCCCACCTCATCTTCCCCGTCTCCTCGATGACCAGCGGCTCGTCCGCCACCTTGTCGGCGAAGACCGACATGGCGGAACCCCACCGAGGGGGATACATGCCCAGGAGCTTCGGGAGTTCGGAGGCCCCGACCCCGTGCTGGCGTACCACCCGCCACTCGTCGCGCTGGGCGTCCGCGTCCTCGATCAAGACCTCGAACGGTCCCTGGGTCGGGAGTTCGAAGTCCGGCTCTGCGTTGCTCATGCTCTCGCTCCTTCCGCTCCCCCGTGCGGTCCGTGCGGCGAACGGGGGGCCCCACTATACCCCGTAGGGGTATAGGGCTGACAACGCGTGCGGGAGAACCGCGCCCAGCGCGGGTCTGCGGGATGCATACGGTCCGCATTAGACCCAGTCTGGACCTGTCATTTCACGCGGTGATATCGTGCAACTTGTTTGGGAAGGAGCACCCGTGAACACGGACATCCGCGTGAAGGTGATGTTGCCGACGTCACCCAAGCTCAAGCGTCTGCGTCGCCGCCACGGGTCCGCCTTGGTCGACGCCCTGGTGATGCTCTGGTGCTGGGCGGGCGGCCAGCGGTCGGACGGTCGCCTCACCGGAATGTCGGCCGAGGACATCGAGGCCGTGGTGGGCTGGGGCGCGGACATCGAAGGCCAGGCCGGCCGCCTGGTTCCCATCCTCGTGGAGGAGAAGTTCCTGGACGAGGTGTGCGACGGGGTCTGGGCCCTGCACGACTGGGAGGAACACCAGCCGTGGGCTGTGGGCGCGGAACACCGCTCGCGGATGGCTCGCAAGGCCGCTCGTGCACGGTGGGATTCCGTGCGGTCGGAATCCGATGACGAATCGCATGCGGGTCTGCCTGGCAAACCCGCACCCAGCGCCGGAACCATGCGGCCCGCACATGCCCCCACCCCAACCACCTCCCACCCCACCCCACCCGATCCCACCCCAACCACCTCGAACGCGGTGGACAAGTCACCGCGTGTCGACGGCGGCGGCGGCGGCGAACCCACGACCACTGCACTCGTTCCCAGCAAGGGCAACGGTGCGGCCCTGGCCGGGAAGTCCGAGGCCGAGCTCGTGCACCTCTGGTGGAACCGGCTGGCCAAGAGCAAGGGCCTGTCCGGCAGCCGGCGGATCGGCAACCGGCGCCGGGCCCTGAACGCCAGGCTCAAGGACAACGACTGGGACTGGCGCTCGGCGCTCAAACGGCTGCACGCCACGATCCCCGATCTCACGGAGGTCGAGAGCGGGTCGGCCCTCAAGCACTTCTGCCAGGGCGGGGGCGAGCGCGGCTGGCGTGCGAACTTCGAGTGGTTCCTCCGGCAGAACACGGTGGACGAGATCCTGGAGGGCAAGTACGACCACACGGACCGCAAGCGTCGGGGCCCCCCGACGGCGAAGGACACGGCGCTGGCCGTGCACGAGAAGGGCTCGACCTGGGCCGCACAGGAGGACCACGATGCCTAGCCGGAAGGCCGTTGCAGACCTGGTGACCATGCTGGCCACGGCGTTCGGCGAGGTCATCGAGCGGAAGTTCCCGAGCGAAGAGTGGTACGGCCACCTGCACACCGAACTCTTCGGCTTCGAGGACGAGGACCTGGCGGGCGCGGCCCGGGCCCTGCTCCGCAAGCGAGCGAAGATCTGGGAGACGGACAACGCCTTCGCCATCATCATCGAAGCGTGCACGGCCGCCCGGAAAGACAGGCGGCGCGAGGAGCGTGCGAGGCTCGAACGCGAGGAACAGGCGCGCAAGAAGTGGGAACTCCAGGGCGTGACCCCCGAGGTCGCGGCCGCCAACCGAGAGCGGTTCGGCCGGCTGGCCCGGGCACTAAACCACGGCTCGGCGGAGGACGTGCGGCGCGTCGGCGAGGAGATCCTCCAGGAGATCGAGGCCGGGGCTCCGGTGCCCCAACTCCCGGAAGGGTCGGGGGAATGAGCGCCAGGGCCAAGGGAAAGAACTACGAGCGCCACGTTGGCAAGCACTTCGCCGTGTGGTGGGGCGTCCCCTGGAAGAACCCGGGCAAACTCTTCCATCCCACGCCCTTGAGCGGCGGCTGGGACCGGGAGCGCGCGGGCAACGATTTGCTCGTCCCTCGGGACTTCCCCTTCGGTCCCGAGTGCAAGAACCGCGAAGGCTGGGACATGCGTCTCCACCTCGTGCACGGGCAACGCAAGAACGGGAAGTGCCCGAGGAACGGCACGCCCGCCGAGTGGTGGGAGCAGACGGTCGAGGCCTGCCCGGCGAACAAGTTGCCGATCCTCGTCTTCACCAGGCGCCGCATCACGGACTACGTGCTGATCGACGCACGGACGCAGGGCTTCATCTGGGATCGGTGCGGGCCGTTCCGCGAACTCGCGCGGTTCCCCCTGGTGCACAACCTGAGGCTCTTCACGATGGAGCAGCTACTGAGCTTGGAC
>JBFKVA010000118.1:0-6065 GCA_041635475.1 Acidimicrobiia bacterium
GGCGTGGTCGCCTTCATCGGCGTGGTCGCCTTCATCGGCGTGGTCGCCGTCCATGTCGGCGGCCATCGTCGTCGGGGTCGTGTCCCCGGAGCTGCAGGCAACGAATAGAAGGCCAAGCACGAGCAGCATGGCCATTCGGTGGATGAGCGTGTGGCGGAGCATCGGTGGAGTCCTTTCTGGGCGCCAGGGCGGCACGGGGCCAAAGGGTATCAACGACACTTGCAGCACCGCCTCAGCCTGTCAACCGGCCGTTGGGGAAGGTGGAACCTCAGGATCTCGAAGAATCGGGCCTGTCGAAGCGCATCGGGAGACGGTTGCCCCCGGTGCCCGGGCCTCGGGTCGTTCGACTCGAACGCGAGGATAGGATGGACCGATCATGAGGATCGGGGAACTCGCCGATCGAGTCGGTGTCACAGCCAAGACCATTCGCTACTACGAGGCGATTGGCATCCTTCCCACCCCCGGACGGGCGTCGAACGGGTACCGGGAGTACACCGAGGATGCGGTGGTTCGATTGCGCTTCATTCGGGATGCCCAGGCCACTGGGCTGACGCTCACCGAAATCGCCTCGATCCTGGACCTTCGGGGCCAAGGTGAGGCCACGTGCGGTCACGTGCAGCAGTTGCTCGAACGACACCTCCAGGATCTCGATCGCCATATCGACAAGCTGATGCAGACAAGGATCCAGTTGGAGGCGCTCACCGTGCGAGCCCGGGGACTGGATCCTGCCGACTGCACGGATCCGAACCGATGCCAGACGATCGAGGCCTTGGCACCGGCCTCGTCCAGACCGGGCGTCCCTCGGCATGTGCACGCGCAGCCGGCCGGGCACCGTCACTGACAACCATCACGGAGGTCCCGCACACTGGCGGCTTCGTGACACCGACTCCTCTTGCCGAATTCGACCTTGACCTTACATCCGGATGGAAGGTGTTCAATGTGGAGAGGCCCGAGGTCGCCTCCGTGGGGCGCCCGCAGGTTGACCGACAGGAGTTCAGATGCAGCACATGAGTCATGACCATTCCGTGGGCCAGAAGGCCACGATCTCGGTGGGCGGCATGCAGTTCGCTTCGGAGAAGGGCAAGGTCGAGTCCTTCCTCGGGCGCCAGGCCGGTGTTGCCTCCGTTGAGGTCAACCCGATCGCCCAGACCGCGACCGTCGTATTCGATCCGGCACGAACATCCGTTGCCGAACTGCGCGAGCGGGTGATCGAGTGTGGGTATCACTGTGCTGGTGAGTCCGTGCCGCAGCACATGTGCGAGACCTCCGCCGAACGCGGCCCCGACGAGTCCGCGTCCCCGCACGCGGTGATGGGTCATGGAAGTCATGGCGACGTGTCCATGGAAGACATGTCCAGAGACATGCGCAATCGGTTCATCGTTGCCTTGGTCTTCTCCGTGCCGGTGTTCCTCTATTCCCATCTTGGACGCGAGATGCTGGGGTTCGGCGGTCGGACGCCGTTTGGCCTCCGCGACGACGTTCTCGCGTTGACCCTCAGCCTCCCGGTGGTGTTCTGGTCCTCGTGGATCTTCTTCGAGGGAGCCGCGGCCGCCCTGCGCCGCAGGACGCTGGACATGATGGTGCTCGTGGCGGTCGCCATCTCGGCCGGGTGGCTGTACTCGGTTTACGCCACGCTGACAGGCGGGGGAGAGGTCTTCTACGAAGCGGCGGTGATGCTGGCCGCCTTCGTGCTCCTGGGGCATTGGTTCGAAATGCGAGCGAGGAGGGGAGCCAATGAAGCGATCAGCACGCTCATGAACCTTGCGCCCCCGATGGCGACGGTGGTTCGAGAGGGACACGAACGCGACGTACCCACCGCGGAGGTGAGGGTGGGGGACCTGCTCCTCGTTCGACCGGGCTCCCGGATCCCTGTGGACGGCGCAGTGGTCGAGGGCGCGTCGGCGGTCGACGAATCGATGGTCACCGGCGAGAGCCTGCCAGTGGACAAGCACCGGGGATCAGACGTGATCGGCGCCACCATCAACAAGAACGGAACCCTGCGGGTGCGGGCCACCAAGGTCGGGAGTGATACGGCGCTGGCCCAGATCGTTCGCCTTGTGCAGGAAGCCCAGAACTCGAAGGCGCCCGGCCAGCGACTCGCCGACCGTGCCGCATTCTGGCTTGTACTCATAGCGCTCATCGGTGGGGTTGCCACCCTCGTCGGGTGGACTCTGGTCGGTGCCCCGCTCACGACCGCGATGCTGTTTGCCATCACGGTGGTGGTGATCACCTGTCCCGACGCCCTGGGGCTGGCGACCCCGACCGCGGTCATGGTCGGCACAGGCCTGGGTGCCAGACGGGGGATCCTGTTCAAGAACGCATCGGCATTGGAGGCATCCGCGTCGATCGACACGGTCATCATCGACAAGACGGGAACCCTCACCAAGGGCGAGCCGCGGGTCACGGACGTGGTTTCGGACGGCCTCCCCGAGCGGGAGGTGCTTCGGCTCGTGGGTGCAGTCGAGAAGCTCTCGGAGCATCCCTTGGCCAGGGCGGTGGTTCGCCACGTCGAAGAAGCCGGAGTCGAGGCAGCGTCCGGTACCGGCTTCGAGAACGCTCCTGGCTTCGGGGCGAGAGCGAAAGTGGAAGGTAGGGAGGTGGCTGTGGGCAACCTGCGACTCATGGAGCGCCTCGGTGTGGACACCTCGACGCTCGTCCTCCGCCTCGAAGAGTTGACTACCGGGGGCCGGACGGCCGTCATGGTCGCGGTCGATCGAACCGCCGTCGGGGTCATTGCCGTCGCTGACGTGGTGCGAGAGACGAGCGCCCGGGCCGTCCGCGCCCTCGAGGAGATGGGCATTGAAGTCGTGATGCTCACCGGTGACAGCCGGGTCACGGCCGAGAGAATCGCCGTCCAGGTCGGCATCGGAGCTGTGTTCTCAGAGGTCCTTCCGCAGGACAAGGCCACGAAGGTCACCGAGCTTCAGGCGGCCGGCCGGCGGGTGGCCATGGTGGGTGACGGTGTCAACGACGCCCCCGCCCTTGCCCAGGCCGATCTCGGGATCGCCATCGGGGCAGGAACCGACGTCGCCATCGAGACGGCTGACATCGTTCTCATGCGGTCCGACCCACTCGACATCGCCGCGGCCATCGGTATTGGCCGTGGAACGGTTCGAAAGATGCGACAGAATCTCGGGTGGGCTGTCATGTACAACCTGCTTGCTCTCCCAATCGCCGCCGGCCTGTTCGACGCCTCACTGGGCCTTCGTCTGCGGCCAGAGTGGGCTGCGATCGCCATGTCAGGCTCCAGCGTCATCGTTGCGACGAACGCACTCCTGCTCAAGCGACTCCGGCTGCACGGCACAATGACGACTGCGTCGTGATGTGCCCGGGCTCCGTTGAGAAGTGACGATGTTCCCCTTCAGGTCGTCGTTCTCAGCCGTTGACGACGAGCAGCCCCACCATGCCGGCTGCTGCGTGGCCGGACACGGAGCACTCAAACCGATACTCGCCGACTGCAAGATCGGCGATCCCCCCGGACGAGGTGTTGCCGGGGTCTGCCGTAAGGCGTACGTCGAGATCCTCAAAGGTCAGGTCGTGGAAGAGCTTTCCTCGATTCGTCAGCCTCAGGTTGAGCGGCTCGCCCGCATTGACCTCGATTCGGGACGGCACGAAGCCGAAGTCCACGGCCGCGATCTCGACCGTGGGGGCTTCAGCGATGGTGTCGCTGCTCGAGGCAGTGCCCTCGCCCCCCATCATTCCTCTGCCCATCATCGGGGCATGGCCCACGCCCCCGGCGCAGCTCGAGAGCGAGGAGAACGCCAACGCCAGCAGCGTGATCGCGCCGACGCGGCCGAGCACTCCCCTCGTCATGCCCACGCCGCCGGGTCCTCGGTTGGGATCCGCCCAAGAGTTTCGGGGCCCTTGGGAGGCACAGTTGCCCGGCGGTGGGCGCTCCGGTGGCGCTGGGAAGGGAAGGCCCCCTCTCTCCTCGGCTGCCGAGAGGCCATCAGGGATTCCTCGCCTGCCAGGTGACCTGCCACTGGAAGTCGCGCTCATCGGATCCCCACGTCGACTTGAGGTACTCGATGATCCCGGCGATTTGGGCATCGTCCAGTGAGTCAGCGAACTGCGGCATGCTCGACTCATAGCCACGGTCGCCTCGGATGATATCGGCGAGGAGCTCATCCGGATGGTGCCACGCGTGACCGCTCGAGTCCAGGGGAGGGGGAGGAAACGCCCCCTTCTCGTCCGGTGTCTTCCAGTCGCTGGCTCCAAGGAGGTCGGGGCCGTGACATGAGGCACAGTTGAGGTCGTAGAGGTACCTACCAGCCTTGACCTGAACACCGTCGAGTGCGTCACGTGGTGGGGCCTGCGCGGTGGTGGGTTGAGGTCCGGGACCGGGATCGGTACTGAGGCTTGCACCACACGAGGCGACGATCGCGAAGGTCATCGCCCACCTCGCTCGGGAGATCGCCCGGCCGCGTCGCGCGGCCATTGGTCCGTCGACTGGTCGGCCTTCACCTGGCGAAGCCCCCTTCCCGCGGCCTGCCGGGCGCTCACGACACTGTCCACGGCCGCCACCTCCAAGAGGTGGGAGGCCACGGACCGGGTCAGTGCGTGGGGTCGACGAAGATGCCGGCAGCTTCCTGCTCCGAGCGGACGAACGCAACGATCGCATCCACCTCCTCCTGGTCGATCCCCGGTTGCGGCGGCATCGCGCCGAAATCCCAATGATGGGGTTGGACGCCGAGTGCGGCCGCTCGCTGGAACGCTGCATCACCGTGGTGGTTCGGCGCATAGATGGGATCGAGGAACGGTGGCCCGGTGTCGGTCCCCTCGAGGTCTGCTCCATGACAGGAGGCACAGGTCGCCGAGTACAGCTCTTGACCACGGGCCACGACCGAAGGGTCCCTCACCGTGGCCGGGAGATCCTGGGGGCGGTCCGCCGTCGACGCTACGGCGACGGCGAGGAGTACCACGCCGACGATCCAGACGTAGGCGGCTCGGCCCCTCTTCCTGGGCTTCCTGTCAGCAGTCATGTGCAATGGTGTGCTCGACTGCTCGTCTCCGGGGCCGGACGCCGATGGGGTCCCCGGTCATGGCAAGGGAGGTGCGCGCGGGCTCGGTCATGAGGGAAGTGGCGTGTCCGATCGTCCGTTCGATGAGATGGGTGAACACCCTGGAGAGGGTACACCTTGTCCCCGCTGGAAGGTCAAGACACGGCAAACCGCAGCCACTGGACGGTGACTCCCCGCATTCCGCTCAGGAGTTGGCGCTCGTTACGCTTCCCGGGATGCCCATCGAGATCGACATCGCCCACGTCGCCCGTCTGGCCCGGCTGGGGTTGAGCCCCGAGTTGCTGGCCCGCTACGGGAGCCAGCTCGAGGTCATCCTCGAGCACGCGGCCAAGGTCCAGGAGGCCGACACGGAAGGGGTCGAGCCGACCGCCCACCCCCTGGGGCTCACGAATGCGTTCCGTCCCGATGTCGTCCGCCCGTCCCTTGACCGGGCCGAGGTCCTGGCCCAGGCGCCCGACGCCACCGAGACCCACTTCCGGGTTCCTCCGGCTCTGGAGCAGGAGTGACCGCCGCCGACCTCACCATCGCCGAGGCCACGGCCCGCCTCCGGGACGGCGACCTCACCGCGGTGGGCCTCCTCGAGGCGGTCCTCGACCGGGCGACGATGACCGAGGCCCAACTCCACGCCTACCTCACCATCGACCACGAGGGGGCCAGGGCGGCAGCCCACGCCGCCGATGACCTGCTCGCTCGGGGCGAAGGCGGACCGCTCACCGGGGTGCCGGTCGCGGTCAAGGACAACATGGTCACCCGTGGCATCGAGACCACCTGCTCGTCCCAGATCCTGGCCGGCTGGATCCCCCCCTACGACGGCACGGTCGTGTCCAGGCTCCGGGATGCCGGAGCGGTCATCGTGGGCAAGACGAACCTCGACGAGTTCGCCATGGGCTCGTCCACGGAGAACTCGGCGTTCGGGCCGACCCGCAATCCCTGGAACACCGACACCGTGCCGGGCGGCAGTTCCGGGGGCAGCGCGGTGGCCACCGCGGTTGGATCCGCCCTCGGGGCGTTCGGGTCCGACACGGGAGGCTCGATCCGTCAGCC
>JBFKVA010000119.1:0-6011 GCA_041635475.1 Acidimicrobiia bacterium
CGACCAGTCGTCGGGGGTGTCGGTGAACGGCCGGGCGACGACGCCGTCGACGGCACGGAGATCGGGAAGGTGCACGGTGGCGATGGTAGGCGCGAGCAAGCCCGGCCTTCCCGGCGAACCGTGGGCCAGATCGCGCGGAATACGCGCGCCTGAACCCTGGGTTCCAGCGCGCGCTCGAACCGTGGGCCAGATCGCGCGGAATACGCGCGCCTGAACCCTGGGTTCCAGCGCGCGCTGCTACATGTCGTCTTCGACGAGGGCGACGAGGTTGCCGGCAGGGTCGTGGAACATGCCGAAGACCACGGTGTCGGGGATGACCGTCCGTGGCACGAGGGTGCGGCCCCCGGCCGCCTCGATCGTCGCCAGGGTGGCGTCGATGCTCTCGACCTGGACGTAGATCGCGGTGTAGGTAGGCATCTCCTCGGACCCCCGTCCCACGGCCCCTCCCACGGGCATCTGGTCGGTCCCGACCATGTGGTAGTCGTCGAATCCCGGGGGGCTCTCGAGCTTCCAGTCGAAGACCGTCGAGTAGAACGCCTTGAGGGCGTCCCCATCGGGGCCCATGATCTCCCAGTGGACGATCGGGTTGGCTGACATTGCTCTTCCTTTCCTGCCCCACTCGGGGCGTGGTCGTTCGTTCAGCCCACGTAGGGCGCGGGCAGTGGTTCGCCGGTCTCCAGGAGGCTCTTGAGCCCGGAGAGGATGTAGGGGAAGCCCTCGGCGAAATCCTTGAGCGTCTTCTCCTTGGCCTCCAAGACCTCGATGGTCATGACCGTCATGCCGTTGACCTCCTCCAGGGACCAGACCTCCCGCGAGGGCCCCTCGGCGGTGAGTTCCTCGTCCCACAGCGCCCGGAACGTGAACTCGAGCCTGCGCGGTGGGTCGATGGCGATGATGTGCCCGTCCGATGCCGGACGGCCATCGAGGTACGAATACGTCAGGGGTGACCCCACCTGCCACGTCGACTCGACGCGGGTGTTGTAGTAGTACTGCTGGGTCTTGTCGGGATCGATGATGGCGTCCCACACCTCCTCGGCCGTTGCCCGGATGAATGTCCTGTACACCTGGAGTGGTTTCTCCACGGTTCTACCTCCTTCGGAGCGAGCCTTGAGGTCGGCAAGGGCCGTCACCCTCAGCTCGGCAAATCGGCTGATCCAACGGTCTGAGATCAGCTTGATGGGTACCGGGTTGAGGTAGTGGTACTTGTAGCGGCCCTGCCGTCGGGTCGTCACGAGACCGGCCTCCTCGAGTACTGCCAGCTGGCTCATGACACCGAAACGGGTCATCTCGGGGAGGTGGGCACACAGCTCGCTCAACGTCTGGCCATCCTGCTCGAAGAGTCGATCGAGCAGGTGCCTTCGGCTGGGAGCGTTGATTGCCCGGAACACCTCATCCATGTCGAGACATTAGGTGACTATTTACTCACCTGTCAACGGATTCCTTGAGCGATCGGCCCCTCCCCGTCGAACGCTGGGCGGTACGCTCGATTCGTGACCCCCCCGGACACGTCCCGTCCCGAGCTCGGTCCGGTGTTCTACCCACCGGATCGGGCCGCATGGCACGAGTGGCTGGCGACGAACCGTGATTCACACACCGTGATCTGGCTCCGGCGCTTCAAGCAGGCGAGCGGGGTCCCGACGATCTCCTACGACGACATGGTCGAGGAGTGCCTCTGCTTCGGATGGATCGACGGCGTCATCAAGCGCTACGACGACGACAGCAACGTCCAGCGCATCACTCCCCGCCGGCCCACGTCGTCGCTGTCCGAACTCAACCGTCAGCGGGTGTGGAAGCTGCAGCACCTCGGGCTCATGACCGCCGCCGGCCTGGAGGCACTCGGTGACCAGGTCGGGAGCCCGTCGGACCCGTTCGAGATCCCCGAGTGGGTGGAGGCCCGCCTGCGTGCCGACCCGGCAACGTGGGAGGCCTTCATGGCCTTCCCCCTCATGTACCGACGCCTCAAGATCGCGTGGATCGTCGGGCCCCAAGGGAATCGCCAAGACGAGCGAGAGAAACGCCTGGCCCACCTCATCGAGATGACTGCGAAGGGTCGTCGCTACGGCGCTGAGCCGCTCTTGGGCATCACCTACGGCTGACCGGGCCGCGCACCGAAGTGCGCCTCCGCCCCGGCCTTGGGGCGCTCCGAGCGCAGGAACAGGAAGAAGCACCACGTGGCCAGTGCACTCAACAGGTGCCAGATGGCGTGGGCCTGCACCAACGAGTCGGGCGAACACCACGGATGGGTGTCGGTCCCGGTGAGCCATATGGCGTAGGCGGCGAGGAACGAGACGAACCCGAGCCAATACCACGGCGTGTACCGACGCCGCCCATCGGACCGATGGCGGGCAACCAGGGCCGGCACCCAGAAGAGCACGACCCACCAGTAGGCGCCCGGGTCGGCCGCCATCACCGCGGGGGTCACGCCGAACAGCGCGCCCACGGCGAAGCCAGCGAGGCCCGAGGCCGCCCGCACCCAGCGCCCTTCGAACCGGTAGAGCACCTCGGAGATCACCCACAGGGGGATCGAGAGTTCGAACAGGTCGAGTCCGATTCCCAGGTCCGGCCCCACGAACCAGTACCCGGCCGCATACCCCGACAGCAGCGTGCCGTAGGCGGTGAAGAAGGCCCGATCGGACCAGCGCCCGAGGAGGGCCAGGTTGTACAACCAGGGGATGAGAATGAACGCCACCATGCTCACGTTGTCGAGCCAGGCGCCGGCTCGTGTATGCGACCCGTGCATGGCCATCGACCCCGGTCCCAGGAAGAGCGCGGCCGATGCGTAGAGGAGCGCGACCGGCTGGCGACCGATGAAGCGGTTGTGCCGGGACCGTCCCCGGATGATGTCCCGGCCGAGCACGAAGAACATGGCGAGGCCGGCGATCACGAACCCGAGGTTGCCGAGCGTGTTCACCGGCTCCCGCAGGACCCCACCCGAGACCCGCTCACACCACCGGCTCACCTCCCCGATCGCCTGCTCGTTGGCAGCCGGGACACCCCAGCCGGACATCCCGACCGCGACGAACGCCAGCGCGAACGCAACGAAGGCCAGCGCGGCGAGACGGAGGGGTCGGAACGGTCCTGACACCCGGGGCACGCTAGCCGTGCCCGGCTGGGCGAGAAGAGCACCCGGCCACCCCGGCCCACGACAACTAGCGTGGGACGACCACACGAAAGGCGGACACATGGACTGGGCCGAAGCGTTCGGAAGCGTCAACTACTGGGGCGTCCTGGTGGCGACGGTGTCCTCGTTCCTCGTGGGCGCCGCCTGGTACTCGCGGGCCCTGTTCGGAGCGAAGTGGATGGAGTTGGTGGGCATCGACGCCGAGTCGATGGGCAATCCGAATCCGATCATCTACCTGTGGACGGCGATCGGAAGCTTCATCGCCGCCCACCTCCTGGCCGCCCTCATGGGCGTGACCGGCACCACCGACGCCATGGGCGGCTTGTTGTTCGGAGTGGTGCTCGCCGTGGGACTGCGGGTCACCACCCACGCCATGCACAACAACTTCGCCATGCGGCCACCGCGGTTGACCGCCATCGACGGCCTCCACGACGTCGTCCAGATGGGAGTGATGGGCCTCATCATCGGCCTCATGTCCTAGACGAACCCCACCGCCTCGCCGCCGACCGCACGGTGTCATCGGCCGACCGCGTCTGCACGAGGCGTGCAAGACTGCAGGGGGTGACACCCACCCTGCCGGCCACGGCGTACTGGGTTGCGGACCGACTCGCCGCCGGGCCATTCCCGAACCCCTGGGCACCCGCACTCGTCGACGTCGGACTCTCCGAGTTCGTCGACCTCACCGGGCTGGGCGCTCGCTACGAACCGCTCCCCCGGCCGGCCCGTCGCACCGCCTTTCCGATCCCGGACTTCTCCACGCCGTCCGCCGGCCAGATGGTCGAGATCCTCGACCACGTCGACGAGCACCTGGCCGATGGCGTGTACGTCCACTGCGGCGCGGGCATCGGCCGCACCGGGACGGTGATCGGGTGCTGGCTCATCCGTCACGGGCTCGCGTCGGCGACGAACTGGCAGCAGGCCCTGGACGCCCTCCGGCACCCCGGTGCACCGCGGTCCCCGGAGACCGACGCCCAGCGTCGCTTCGTCAACGGCTGGGAGGCCGGCCGCTGACGGGCCTGCGAGCAGTGGTGAACCTCACAGATCGCCGGTTGTCATCGCCACCCGCGCCCCAGCCCCGAGGCCGATGTCCGGTCGGCGCAACGGCACGCCGTGCGTCCCCGGGGCTCGTCTGAGGCTCGTTCCGCCCTCGGCTAGCTTTCGCGGAGACCAAGGAGCTCGGCCATGCGCATCAGGACGGGTATCGCACTCGCCATCGGAACGGCCGTCATCAGCGGCATCTCCATTCCGGCCAACAAGGCGGCCGTGGGCGCCTTCGATGATGTTGCGCTCTTCACCACGGTCAAGAACTCCGTCGTCGGGCTCCTCTTCCTGTCCCTCCTCGTCGTGCGGATACGAGACACCCCGCTGGCCGCCGTGTCCCGCCGCTCATGGTCGGCTCTCGGGGTGGTGGCGGTCATCGGCGGGAGCGTCCCCTTCCTCCTCTTCTTCCAAGGCCTGTCGTTGGCGTCCGCACCCTCGGCGGCCTTGATCCACAAGACGCTGTTCCTGTGGGTCGCGCTGGCGGCGATCCCCCTCCTTGGCGAGAGGCTGGGCCGATGGACCTCCGGAGGGGTTGGGGTCCTCCTGCTCGGCCAACTCATCGCCGGCTGGCCGTCCGGTTGGGGTTGGGGGGCCGGGGAGTGGATGATCCTCGCCGCCACGCTCTTGTGGGCAGCCGAGACGATCCTCGTCAAGCGCCTCCTCCCCGATGTACCGGTCATTCTCGCGGCCACCGCCCGGATGGCCGTCGGCGCGGTCGTGCTGTGGGGCTGGCTCCTCGTGAGCGGCCAGGTGGGGGGCCTCGCGTCCCTCGGCACCACGGACTGGGCGTGGGTCCTCCTGACCGCCGTGCTGCTGTTCGGCTACGTGACCACCTGGTATGGGGCCCTGTCGCTGGCCCCGGCGACGGTGGTGACGAGCGTCCTCACCCTGGGCGCTGTCGTCTCTGCCGGGGTGTCGGCGCTCCAGGGCTCGACCCTCACATCCGGGCTGGCGGCCGGGCTGCTCGTGATGGTCCTGGGAGTGGGGGCGATCGCCGTCGGGGCGATGTCCACGCGGGCCGAAGCCGACTCCACGGGGTGACATTCCACCACCGTTGACATCGCCCGATCCGGTCGTACCATCGGTGCATGTCCGACTGCTGCCACACCGACTACCGGAAGGTGTTCCGCACGGCGGGCGGGTTCCGCGACCTCAAGCGATACGAGAAGCGCGGGCTGAGGGGCTCGGCGGCCACGATCGCCCGCCTCGTGCGCGACCTCGACATCGTCGACGCCTCGCTCATCGAGGTGGGTGCGGGGGTTGGGGCGCTGCACGTTGATCTCCTCAGGAGTGGGGCAGCGACCGCCACGGCTGTGGAGATCTCGGCCGGTTGGACCGCATCGGCGACTGCCCTCCTCGAGCGGGCCGGCCACGCGGGGACGGTCCGACGGATGGTCGGCGACTTCGTGGAGCTCGCGGATGATGTCGCCGACGCCGACGTCGTTCTCCTGCATCGCGTCATCTGCTGCTACCCCAACTGGGAGCAGCTCGTGGACGCCTCGGCGTCCCATGCCCGCAGGGCTGTTGTGTTCACCGTTCCTCGGGAGAACCTCCTGGCGCGGGTGACCCTTGCCTCGTTCAACGCCTGGCTCGCCGTGCAGGGCTGCGGGTTCAGGTCCTTCCTTCACCCGATCGGGGACATCCTCGAACGTTTCGCCGGCCGCGGGTTCGAGGTGACCGCCGAGGAGCGGACCTTCACCTGGGTGACCTATCGGGTCGAACGGGCGAGCTGAACACTCACCCCCAGGGGTCGACTCCGAGGACGGCCGGGGCCACGACCGGGCGGACGGGGGCCACCGCCTCCACCGGTGCGTACGCCTTCCCGAGGCCCGGTCGGTTGTCGACGGCG
>JBFKVA010000120.1:0-5947 GCA_041635475.1 Acidimicrobiia bacterium
GCCGTGGTCGGCACCGCGGTGGGAATCGCCGGCGTCTACGTGATGGTCCTGGCCCGGATGGCGATCCCCGAGGAACGCACCCATCTGTTCGAGTACAGCCTGGTGGCCGGCCTCATCCTTCAAGCCCTCACCGAGCGCCGGGACAACGGCGGGCGCGTGCGCTGGCCGGCGGTCCTGGCCGTGGCGGTCACTGCCGCGCTGGGATGGGTCGACGAGGCGATCCAGGCAGTCCTCCCCAACCGTGTGTACGACATCCGCGACGTCGGGTTCAACGCCCTCGCCGGGTTCATGGCCGTCACCGGCATCGTCGCCCTCGGATGGGTACAGCGTCGAGTATCGGCCCGGCCTGGTCGACCGACCTAGCCCTCACCGCGGCCACCATCGATCGGTGCTACGTTGACACGGAGAGCACACGGACGCTCATCCAACCGAGAGAGGCCGAAATGGAAGTGCACCTGACCCAGGCCTTTCCCGTATCGGCCTCCCGCCTTTGGGACGTGGCGGTCACCAGGTACGCCGACTCCGAGGTGTGGGACCGGTCCGTCCATAGTTCTTCGATCGTGCCGGATGGCACGCAGATCGACGGCGTCGAGCACTCGAGGATCGCCTTCGACACTTCGTTCGGCCACCTCACCGTCCAGATCCTCGACGTGCAGCGGGAGGGTGAGGGAGGAGTCATGGTCTACACGATCGCCAAGGGACTGCCGAGCGTCATACGCGAGGGCAGCTCAACATGGACGATCACGAGCGACGGACCCGATCGGTCAATGCTCACCGTCGATGTGGTGCTGACCACGACGCCCATTGGGACCCTGGTGTCGCCCGTCATGAAGGCCATGTTCCGGCGAGGAGACAAGCAGATGATCACCGACCTGCATGCCTACCTCGCCACCGGTGAGCCTTCCGAAGCCAAGCGCCAGGCGGTCGCCAAACACGGGTAGCGATGGCGCTCAGCCAGAAGGTGTCGACAGCCCGTATCGGAGTCGGCTGTTCGCTCAGATCAGGGGATGTCCGCGACCGGGGAGACCCCTTCATGCGAGGTGGGCGCCGGCCAATCTCATTCGTCGGGAAGCGTGGATCTTCCCCTGACGGAAGGACCGTCACCTCACCCGACTGCACCCGTCTACCTCGGCCGATCTGAGCCATGCGACAATCAAGCGGTGTGCAGAGTCCTGGATCTGGTCTTCGTGGACTCCGTGTCGGATGAGGCTCGAGAGGAACTGTCCTTCGAGGATGGCTGAGATCATCGGCTTGTCTTCGTCGATGACGTCACTGCCAAGTGCGTCGCTGATTGCCCGGCCCAACTGGTCGTCCCACACGCCCTGCAGTCTCCTCATTGCGGGGTGGTGCGGGCTCTTCGTGTAGACCTCTGCCACTGCGTTCGCCGTTTCGTACATCGCATACACGGTGTCGAGAAGCAGACGGACTCTCCCCTGCAAGGACGTCTCCCCCGGTATCTGGGGCACTTCGGGGAAGTCGGCTTCCTCGATCCACCGTTCGGCAACAGCGTCGGCAAGCGCTCCGGGATCCGGGTAGTGGTAGAGGACGGTTCCCGGGGCGACATCGGCGCGTCTCGCGACGGCCGCCATGGCGGTTTCCTCGATGCCGTTTTCGCGGTACTCCGTCACGGCGGCATCCATGATTCGCCGCTTCGTCTCGTCTACGGAGGCTTGTCGTTTTCCCAGACGGTAGGGGCGTCGTTGAGCCATTCTGAGATTTTAGTTGATGCCTCAGTCAATTAACTCTATCGTGCGAACCAGAGATCATGATGCGGTATGAGTTGAGACTCGGCGGTACTGCGCTTCTGGTCGGTACCGCGGTCCTGGCCCTCACATTCGGCCTCACTGCAGCGCGGGGCCAGATGCGTGGTGTCGCTGCCTCGTTCCTGGGGGTTGAAGGGATCGGTCGTGATGCGGCTGCTCTCGGGACCCTCATGAAGGGCCTGGCGGCCTATGGAATACTCCTGATCGTGGGGTTCGGTGTGCTGGCATCGGTCATGGCCGAGGCGGGTGAACGGTCGTTGGCGTTCGTGTCGTACGGGTTGTGGGTGTTCGCATCGGCGGTCGGGGTCATCCGCACCACGTTCGACGGGACGGTCACTGTGTGGGTCGGTGAGCGGTGGGCCGACACCGGGACGGTCCCCGAGGTGTACGAGCCGTTGCGTGCGTTCGCGGGCGCCTCCTTCCTCTGGTTCTCCGAGATTCCGTACTTCGTGGCTGCTGCTGGGTTTGGTTGGGCGGTGATCCGATCAAGCGTCCTGCCCATCTGGGTCGGGTATCTCGCCGTTGCATGGAGCGCGTTGTGGCTCCTCCTCCTGCTGGTACTCAAGTCGGACCTGCCCGCCGCCCTGGCACTGTTTCCGATCATCTTCGGTGTCGGCATGTTGGTCACCGACTGGCAGCCGTAGCCACTCCCCTGTCGTCTGCGAGCCCCCAAGGAGGTGTGCGATGAGAACCGGTTTCGTCTATCTGAGGGTCACGTCGGTGGTATTCGGGGTGTCCGGGCTGATCGGACTCTTCCTCCCGGACCAGTACCTCGACGTCCTCTTCGGTATTGGGGGCAGCGTTGGGGGGAGACTGTGGGGTCGAGGTTTCGGAGCGGCGGCCATCGCTCTCGCGGCCGTGTGGTGGATGGTCGACACGACCGCCTCGCGGGACCTTCGTCTAGGTCTTGTAGGTGCCATCGTCGCCTACGGGCTGACGGGCCTGGGTGATGTTGTATCGGTGATACAGGGCGACTTCGGACCCGTGGCGTGGGCTTTCGTGGCCTTCCACGCGGTGATGGCCGGCCTCGGGGCCATCTACCTTACACGGTCCCGCTCCCTGCCCTCAGAGTGAGCGCCGGAGGCTCGACACTGGCTCGCTCCCCTACCCAGAAGCCGACTCTCACGTGAGGGATGTCGATGGCCGGCGACAAGGTGACGACCTGATCTAGTCGTCGAAACCCGCCTCGACGTGTCGGACCATCGGCCACGCGCCTTCGGTTGTGTTGGACATGATCGTCCAGGTGCCTCCGGTCGTGGGGTTGTGGGTGCTGTAGAACGACACTCCGGCGTCGCTGCCAACGAGCATCACGCTCGGGTCGGTCTCGGCGAGCCAGAACCCCAATCCGTACCGAGCGCCCTTCTCGGGGTCCTCGCTGTGCGGTCGGGTCATCTCGGCGACCCAGGTCTCGGACACGATTCGGCCGTCGAAGAGCGCTCTCCAGAACGTGTGCATGTCGGTCGCCGTCGTGTAGATCCCGCCGTCGCCGTTCCCTCGGACCGGTAGGTGAAGCACGTTGGTCCGCAGGCCGTCGAGGTGGAGATACCCCACGGCCATCCTGCCAGACGGCTCGTCCGCGCGCAGGAACCCGGTGTCCGGCAATCCGGCCGGCTCCAACACACGCTCGGTGACCAGTTCGTGGTACCCCACGCCACTCGACCGCTCCGCGATGAGAGCGAGCACGATGTACCCCGCGTTGCAGTACGCGAAGCGCTCGTCAGCAGCGAACTTGGTCGCATGCCCGTCCACCTCGGCGATGAACGCTTCGGTGGTGGCGAGATCCTGAACGGGCGACACCAGCACGTAGTCGTACGGGTCCAGGTCCGGGTTCTCCTCGTCGATGTAGTCACCGATGCCGGACCTGTGGGCAAGCAGGTGCCCGACGGTCACGTCATCGGTGATGTGGGCGAGATCGGAACCAAGCGCGGAACGAGCCGTGGTATCGAGCGAGAGTGCTCCGTCCTCGATCAAGGACACGACGGCGAGTGCGGTGAACCCCTTGCCACCACTCGCAATGGCGAACTGGGTGTCGATCGTATTCGGCACGCCGAACCCGCGGTGTGCCAACCCGAACGACTCGAAGACCCGCGTATCGTCGCCTTCATCGAATCTGACCACCCCTGAGAGTCCTGTCTCGGAGGCGACGCTCCGGATGGATTGTGCGAGATCGACCACGAACGGACGCTACTACCGGTGGACCGCGGGGACCTCGGCACCTCCATCCCTGCCCGTCGGGCCCGCGCCCGGGGCCGATTCGAACCAGGAGTTGTGCAGGGCCCTTTCACATCGGTAGATGCCCAGAAGTTCTAGCCTTCCGCTGACCCCAATGGGACCGACGCCGTCTCCGCCCTCGGACTCCTCTGCCAGACGGGCGGTCGCTTTGGTCAGGGCCCCTGTTGCCATCTTCTTCCTCTACCTCTTCCTCGTGGGTATCAAGGCCCTGGAGACCGGCATTGGCGTCCTTGGGGAGGGGCTCCTCGATGGTGTTTGGGAATCGGTAGCCCATCCAATCGCAGGGCTGGCGGCAGGGATCCTCGTCACCGCCATCGTGCAGTCATCGTCGGTCACGACGTCGACCATCGTCGGCCTGGTGGCAGCCGGAGTGCTCTCGGTCGGGACCGCGATTCCGATTGTCATGGGCGCCAACATCGGTACGACCGTCACCAACACGTTGGTTTCCCTTGGGCACCTGCGCCATGCCCCGTTCTTCCGCCGAGCGTTCGCGGCTGCCACGGTCCACGACTACTTCAACTTCCTGTCGGTGCTCGTTCTCCTTCCGCTCGAGATTGCCTTCGGCCTCATCACCCGAATCGCCACCTCCCTGGAGCGGCTGCTGTCCGGGGCCCTTCCTGCCGGTGGAAGCGGGGACGGCTTCGTCAAGACGGCAATCAAGGTGCCTGTGTCATGGATGCGTGGTTCAGTCGAATCGATCGGCTCGACCGACATCGCAGGATGGGTCCTCATCACCATCGCCGCCGTGCTGGTTGCTGGCGGACTTCGGGTCCTCACCCAACAGATGAAGGCGCTGATTTCGGGGAGGATCGAGACTTCCTTCAACCGCTTGCTGTCCACCGGCGCCGGGATGGGGGCGTTTCTCGCCGGCTTGGCACTCACCGCAATCGTCCAGAGCTCAAGCATCACGACCTCCCTCATCGTGCCGCTCGCGGCCGCCGGCGTACTCAGCCTTCCCAACGCCTTCCCGATGACGCTCGGAGCCAACGTCGGAACCACGGTTACCGCGCTCCTCGCCGCAGCCGCCCTTGGCTCCGAGGAGGCCCTCGTGATCGCCCTGGCCCATCTCACCTTCAACGTTCTCGGTGCCATGGTCTTCTACCCGATTCCGAGACTCCGGCGGTTGCCGCTCTCGCTGGCGGCACGTACCGCCGACATTGCGGCAAACCACAAGTCGTTGGTGGCTGCCTATGTGATCGGCGTGTTCATTATCGGCCCGCTCGTCATCTTGGTGATCGCCTCCACGTAGGTGTGCACGATCGTTGCCGACGAACCGTCGGGGGTCCACAACCCGAGGAGTGTGGTGTGGGGGTTGACGGGCGAGCTTGCGCTTCTCGCACCGCTCCGCGGCGCTCCGCCTCGCAAACTCCTCGCTTCGCTCGTCGTATCGAACCGCCGGCTTCGCCGCTGCGGTTCGAGGCTCCACCCACTCACACAACGAAGCGGACCCAAACGGGCCCGCTTCCTTGTGGGCGCTGACGGGCTCGAACCGCCGACCCCTGCCTTGTAAGGGCAGTGCTCTCCCAGCTGAGCTAAACGCCCGAGTGCGGCAGGATACCGGCCGTCGCCGAGGTAGGGGCCCTCGGTGACGTCGTGCCTCTCGCGTAGCCTTGGCGTGAACAGCCCGTTGAGGAGTCCATGACCCTTTCCCACGACATCGGTCCGGTCGACACCCCCCTCCTGCGCGAGACCATCGGGCACAACTTCGAGACGACGGCAGCCACCTGGCCGGACAAGGAGGCACTGGTCGTTCCCCACCAAGGGGTACGCCTCACCTACCGCATGCTCGACTGGGAGATCAACGAAGTCGCCGAGGGCCTCATGGCCGCCGGGCTGGAGAAGGGTGACCGCCTCGGCATCTGGAGCCCGAACCGGTACGAGTGGGTGCTGATCCAGTACGCCACCGCCAAGGTTGGCGTCATCCTCGTGAACATCAACCCGGCCTACCGCAC
>JBFKVA010000121.1:0-5874 GCA_041635475.1 Acidimicrobiia bacterium
CCGGTGGTGTTCGGCGCTCTTCCCCGATGACCCGGTGGCTCTCGGTTCCGACGCCACCCTGCGGCCGGCGGCATTCGCAGGAGGGTGGGCGGTGGCCTGGGATCGGCCCCAGGGACCCGGGCGCATGCCGAGTGGCGAGTACTGCGAGGACTGCGGCCGCGGGGCGTTCGGGGTGGCGGGGACCGGCCTCCGGGCAGCGGGTGACGAGCCTGATCGGTGGCCCACCGTGATCGAGTACTCCGATGGGTCGAGGGTGGGCTACGGCTTCGAAGGGGACGCCGATCCCACGTCTGGCGCACCGTTGCTCGCCTACCTCCTCGTCAAGGACGAGGGGTGTCTCTACAACGCCTGGTCGTTCCTGGGCGAGGACCACCTCCTCACCCTCGTTGGTCGGCTCCGCCGCGTGGAGGGCCTCGAGGGTGAGCCCACCCCGTGGGTGTCCGAACTGCCGGTCCCGCCCACCGTCGACCTGGGCGATCCCCCGTGGACGGCCGAGCCGCTCGATCCCTCGTCCGTTCCCCGGGCCGCCCACGACGAATGGGTGGAGGCGGGGTCGCCGCCTGGTTGCCCGATGCTCGCCTTCGCCGACCTGGGGGAGGCGGCGGGGGCGACGGCCCGACGCGCCACCAACTCCGGGGAGATGCTCGTGGCGTGGGACCTACCCGGCGCCCCGGGGCACCACGGTGACAGCACACCGTGCGAGGACTGCGGCCGCGGGGTGATCGGCCTCGGTACGTTCCAGTTCTCCTCCTTCGAGGGCCCGGTCGCCTACTCGTGGTCGGACGGGAGTGAGGCCCGACTGCGGACCGGACCCGTGACCTACGGAGCGGAGGTGTTCGTGCGGGTCGATGGGTTCGCCTGCGACTACTGGGTCTGGTCCCACCTCGGCGACGAACACCTCCTCCATCTCCTGACGCAACTGCGGCGAGTCGCGGAGGCTCCGTAGGAGACGTGCGGCCCGCTCAGTCGGTGGAGACCGAGATGACTTCGTCCCGGCCTCGGGCCGCTACGGGGAGAGGACCTCGATCTCGTACCAGGCAACCCACGACGGGCTGACCCGAGTGCGGACCCGGACCTTGACGACGTCCTCGACCGGCTCGTCGTAGGTGACGACCAGCGTGTCACCCTCGTCCGTGTCCCCGTCGATCGTCTCGGTGACGGTGGTCCCGCCTGACGTGGTCAGTGTGATCTCGTGCACGGTCCGTCCCGCCGGCCATTGGGAGACGAGGAGTTCCACGACGCCGACGGTGACGCCGTCGAGGTCGATCTCGATCCACTGGGGTGCGTCCCCTCCTGCGCCCCATGCGGTCGTCGGGTCCCCGTCGACGGCGGCGTCTCCCGGCTGGTCCGCCAGCGCTCGGGAGACCCTCGTCGGTCGTCCGGCGGCGTGGCTGGGGTCGATGAGGGTGGGTGTGCACGGATCCGGCTGGTTGATCGGGGCCAGGGCCTCGAAGAGGTACCCGTCGGCGTCGGTGAGGGCCCAGGTGGCGTCGGCGAGTGGTGCCCGAATCCACCCCCAGTACAGCCAGCCATCGAAGCCGACGTCGCAGGAGTCGGCGATCCAGCGTTGGACGGTGATGCCCGCTCGCTCGACGTCGTCGAAGCGGCTGGTGAACGCGCCCACCTCGCCCATGACGACGGGCTTGGCGTCGGAGATCCCGAAGTTCTCGGCGATGGCGGCGATGCCGATGTCCTCGCCGGGATAGGCGTGGAAGTCGAAGAAGTCGAGCGCCGAGTCCTCCACGAGGGGCGCCGTGTCGACGTACCAGTCGCCGCCGATCCCGGTCGGGTTGGGGAACTGGGGCGAGAAGAACCCCATGGTGACGAGCCCGTGGGGGTCGTGGCGCTTGATGACGTCGGCCACCCCGGCGACCATCGCCCGCACCGTCTCGATGACCATCGTCCGCTTCGCTCCCGGTTGGGAGAGGTCATACGTGCCGGCTGCCGTCGTCACCTGCCCCTCGTCCAGGGAGAGAGGCGGTTGGTCGGTGAAGAGCCACTGCTCGTTGAGGATGGACCACCCGAGGACGACCTCGAGGGGTGCGTGGCGTTCGGTCAAACCCGACAGGAGGTCATCCCAGTACGTGCGCATCGCCTCGTGCCCGGCAGCGGTCAGGAAGTCGCTGTTTCGGTACCCGGGGAAGTACGCAGAGTCGTCGCGGCCCGAGATCGTCCGGTACCCACCCGTGTCGGGCAGGTCATTGGAGGTGAACAGCAGGACGATCCCGTGGCGCTTCGCCAGTTCCATGAGCTCCGTGATGACATCGAGTGTGTCGTCGCGCAGGCCGGTGCCTCGCAACGCACCCAGGCACTCGCACGAGTCCAGGAAGATCCGAACCGTGTTGTACCCGTGCTCGGCGAGGTTGGCGAAGTCGGCGTCCACGCGCTCCCGGTCGTGGATCATCGGATCGACCACCCGGTCCCGCCAGTCCACGAGGCGGAAGTAGTTCACGCCCCGGACGATGAACGGGTCACCCGTCGCGGTGACGACGAATGACCCGTCCACGATCCCGACGGTGTGCTCGACCGGGACGTACGGACCAAGGGTGGTCGGGGCTGCCGACGGTGGAGGTGCCGAGGTTTCCGGTGGCGGAACCGGGGCCGGGGTGGTCGTGGTGCTCGTGGTGGTGGTGGCCGTCGTCGCCTGCCCACACCCCACCACGGTGACCAGCCCGACGGAGATGAGCATCCACCGCCACCTCCCTCGTCGTCTCATGGGCAGGGGAGCCTAGGGTGTCGATGCCCGGCTCGCCCACCGGCGCGCTCCCCGGGCGACCGAGAAGACGAGCACGACGGCGAAGAGCGCGATGGCAATCGCGTTGCCCATCCCTCCCCATCTGCGGCCATCGGTCCAGGCGGAGAGGTCCCCGACCACCCGCAGGGCGAGGGTGGCATGGAGCAGGACGAGGGGTGTCCAGAACCCGCGGTGATACGGAACCGCCCGGCCGGTGAGGGCGGGGACGATGATGGGAGCGTGGGCGAACACCATCGAGAACACGAATCCGAGGAACACCACGTGGACCGCGGCGTCGTAGCTCAGCACGCCGGGCGTGAGACCCCGTGTCACCCAGATGGTCCCGGCCACGAGGAGCCACCCGTAGCCGAGGAGAAGGGCCACGGCCATGAACCGGGTGACGCCGGCCACCTTCACGGTCCGGCGGGCGACGTCCTTGCGGGCCAGCCAGCCGGCCGCGGCCAGGAAGCCGGCCCCGGAGATCGCCGCCCCCGGTCGGACGAACCACAAGGACACGGCCGCCCCGGACACCACGATGACACTCGTCGCCAGGAGCCACAGCCGCGAGGCACGGCTGACGCCGATGAGACGGGCGAGTTCGAGCCGCTCGCCGAGGATCGTGAGGACGAGGAAGCCCGACATGGCCGGGACGAGGCGGTGGATCTCGAGGGTGGCGAGAAGCCCGGCCGCCCCGATGGTCCAACACGCCGCCCCTGCCCCCATGATCGTGATGTGCAACTCGGCTTGCAGGCGATGGGCGACGACGAACACGCCGACCAGCCCCACCCCACCGATGGTGAGCAGCACGGCCGGGGCCCAACGGGGGAGTTCGGACAACAGACCGACGATCGCCCCCGCGGCCACGGCGGGGACGACCCACACCCACCCCCGGCGCAGGGCCACGGCTCGTTCCATGCCGATCACGGTGCCGAGGAACCCGAGGGCAAGAAGCGGCCCGTGCGACCCCAGCGCCGGGGGGTTCCCGACGGACCACCCCATCCGGGTGAGCCCGATGAGTACACCGAAGACCAGGCCGGCAGCGGCGGCGGCGCCGATCGCTGGGCGCCCGACACCGCGCAGGTTCATCCGAGGTGCCCGAGTTGCCGCCGAGCGCGCTCGCTGAGCCGGTCCGGCGTCCACGGGGGCTCCTGGGTGAGCATGATCTCCACGTTGCCCACTCCGTCGATGCCGGCCAGGGCGGTCTTGGCCTGGCCGGTGAGGTACTCACCCAGGGGGCAGATGGGGGTGGTCGTCGTCATTTCGACGTGGAGGTCGCCGTCGGTCACGCTCACCTCGTACACGAGTCCGAGATCGGTGATCGGCAGACCGAGTTCGGGGTCGATGACGGAGTCGAGGGCGCTCCAGGCCTGGTCCGCGAGCGCGATGTCGGTGTCGTTTGCGTCGACCATGGGAGACTCCTTGACCGTCGAGCGTCGGCTGCTCACAAGTATACGAGGCCCCCTTCCGGCACCGATTGGGCCGCCGGAGGCTCGCAGGTCGATGGCACCCACTCAACCGACGGCGGCGAACGTGCGCCACGAGCCGGGGACCCCTCGGAGCTCGCAGGCTCCCCGGTCCTCGAAGGCAAGCCCGGACCCGGCGACGAGGTCGCGCACGGTGCTTGACACGAGGACCTCGCCGGGTCCGGCCAACGAGGCCACCCGCGCCCCGATGTGGACCGCGATCCCGGCGATGTCGTCGCCGACCCGCTCCACCTCGCCGGTGTGGACGCCGGCCCGGACCTCGAGACCCAACTCGGGGGCTCGGCGGGCAACCTCCCGCCCACACCGGATGGCTCGGGCCGGTCCATCGAACATCGCGATGAAGCCGTCTCCGGCAGTGTTGACCTCGACGCCCCGGAACCGGGTCAGCTCGGAGCGAACGAGGGCGTTGTGCCCTGCGAGCAGGGACGTCCATTGGGCGTCGCCCACCTCGGCGGCCCGCGTCGTCGACCCGACGATGTCGGTGAACAGGACCGTCGTGAGGACCCTGTCCGGCACCAGTGGGACCCGGTGGCCCGTGAGGAACTCGCGGATCTCGTCGATGACCTGCTCGGGCTGGAACCAAGGTGCATGATCGGCACCGGGCAACTCCAAATACCGGGCGTTGGGGATCTCCCGGGCGAGGAAGCGTCCGTTCTCGACGTGGCAGATCCGGTCGCCTTCCGCATGCAGGACGAGCGTGGGGACCCGAATGGTGGGGACGATGTCTCGGACATCGATGTCGAAGGCCATGCGCATGAACGCCTCGGCACCCGCCGGGGTGTTGGCGTTGCGCTGGAGCCGAACCGACCAGTCGCTCAGCCAGGGGGTCTGCTCCTGGCTGGGAGCGAAGTACTCCATGAACCGACTTCTCTTCCCCCAGCGGTCGGGAAGGGTGGCCATCGAGGCCTCGAAGTTCTCCGGCGTGGCCTCTCCCCACGGCCAATCCTCATCCTTCCGTTCTCGCACCTCGGCCCCGTTGAGGATGAGGGCGGTGGTGCGTTCGGGGTAGGTCGCGGCGAAGAGCAAGGACAGGGGCCCGCCTTCGGATGCGCCGAGGAGCGCAGCCGCCTCGGAGCCGGCGGCATCCATGACGGCGCGTATGTCATCCATCCGCACGTCGAGGGGGGTGGCGCCGGGCACACGATCGGACATGCCCATGCCTCGCTTGTCGAAGAGGATCACCCGGGCGAACTCGCCGAGGAGCTCGCAGAACCGCCGATATGCCGGGAGTTCCCATTCCACTTCGAGATGCGACCACGCGCCCCGGACGTAGACGAGGTCGACCGGTCCGTCGCCGACCACGTGGTAGGCGATGTTGACGTCGCCGCTCCGGGTGAATCGGATGTCGAGCATGGTCTGACGATACCGGCCCGGAGGTCAGCGGGAGAACAGGTTGCTCACGGCGTCCGGAGCCATGCGCTCGGGCGTCCAGGGCGGTTCCCACACGACGTGGACGCTCACCTGGGTGGTGGGAAGAGCCCGGCGCACAGCCACTGCCGCCTCGCCGGAGAGCTGTTCGGAGACCGGGCACCCGGGCGTGGTGAGGGTCATGTCGACCTCGATTCCTCCATCCACGACCCGGATGTCGTAGATGAGGCCGAGGCTCACGATGTCGACACCGAGCTCGGGGTCCCAGACCTGGGAGAGGGCCTGGCG
>JBFKVA010000122.1:0-5677 GCA_041635475.1 Acidimicrobiia bacterium
TCGGCGTCGAGTTGGTGGCTGACCTCCCGTCCCAGCGTCTCGAACCTGAGGATCCCGCCGATGAGCGTGTACTCGGGTTCGGCCCGCACCCGCTTCATGAGCTGCACGGAGCGGTTCGTGAGGGACTCGATCGCCCCCTGCATGATGTCCGCCGGCGGCGTACCCATCGACAGGTGGTTGATGACCTCCGACTCGGCGAAGACGGCACACACGCCCGAGATCGGTACCGGCTCCTTCGAGGTCGTCATGAGGGCCCCGATCTCCTCGGTCGAGTAGCCCATGTAACGGGCGGTCTTCTCGAGGAACGCACCGGTCCCGGCGGCGCACTTGTCGTTGAGGCGGAACGAGATCACCTGGGAGGCCTCGTCCACCCTGCTCGCCTTCATCGTCTGGCCGCCGATGTCGAGGATCGTCCGGGTGCCGGGGAACAGCGCCGCCGCCCCGCGGGCCGCGGCGGTGAGGTCCGTGACATGCACGTTCTTGAAGTCGACCTGGTGGCGACCACCCCCGGTGGCGATCACGTAGTCGATGTCGCCCTCCGACACGTCGGCAAGGCGGAGGGTCTCCTCATAGACCTGGCGGGCGATCTCGCGGAGGCGAAAGCCCGTGGGCTTCATCGCTTGGGCGAGGATCTCCTGGTCGTCGCCCATGAGGACGACCTTCGTGTAGGTCGAGCCCACGTCCAATCCGGCTGTGATCGTCACGTCACACCTCCACTCGGCTCTTGGCGGGCGCACGGCCGGCCTTCACATGATCGAGGGCGAAGAGGGCAGCGCCCAGGGCACCCATGTAGTGGCAGTCCTCGCTGATGTTGAGGGGGACGCCGAGGCGCTCCTCGAGGGCCTTGACCATCCCCTCGTTGCGGGAGACCCCACCGGTGAAGGTGATCTCCGAGTTGATCCCAACCCGGCGCATGAGGCCGGCGGAGCGGGTGGCGATGGACTTGTGGACCCCGAGGAGGATGTCCTCGATCTTCTTGCCCTTGCCGATCCAGGCCAGCACCTCGGACTCGGCGAACACGGTGCACGTCGTGCTGATCTTGATCGGCTTCGTCCCCTGGAGGGACAGCGGACCCAGCTCATCGAGCGGGATGTCGAGGGCGTCGGCTGCCGCCCCCAGGAACCGCCCGGTCCCCGCCGCACACTTGTCATTCATGCAGAAGTCGGAGATCTCCCCGTCGGCGGTGACGGCAATGGCCTTGGTGTCCTGGCCACCCATGTCGACCACGGTACGGGTGTTGGGGAACAGGTGCACCGCTCCCCGGCCGTGGCAACTGATCTCGGTCACCTGCGTGTTGCCGAACGTGACCCGGTAGCGGCCGTACCCGGTCCCCACCACGAACTCGACCTCACGTTCTTCGAGCCCGGCGGCTTCCAGGGCCACCTCGAATGCGTGTTCGGCCGCCTTGACCACATTGGCCCCGGTATCGGTGAGCGAGCGTCCGACGATCACGCCGGCCTCGTCGATGATGACCGCCTTGGTCTGGGTCGACCCGACGTCAACTCCTGCTGCGTATGCCATGCGAACTCACCTCATCCTTCCCCGCCGGCCATCGCGTGGTGCCGGCGAGATTCCAAGCCCTCGAAGAAGGCGTCGATCCGATTCTTCATCTGTGCTTCCGAGACGACCCGGCGATCCATCATGTCCGACTCGATGAAGAGACTGGAGATCCCGGTCTGCTCGGTGAGGTGGAAGCGCCCGTCGGCCAGACCCGTGGAGACCGTGCGGCAGCTCTTGATGGGGTGGTACACGACACCGTCGATGGCGAAGTCCTCGACCATCGGGATGAGGACGTCGTTCTGGTGGAACATCGAGTCCATCGCGTCCCGCACGCTGATGAGCATGCCCTCGGCCAAGCTGGCCAGCGGGTTGGCCAGGTCGTACTGGAACCCGGTGTTGCTTCCGCCCGACGCGAACCACAGGTACGTGGAGTGGACGAACACGCCGTCCCACTCGGTGAACAGCTCGTTGAACCGCCGGAAGATCGGGTAGCAGGGCACGCCGACGAAGATGAGGCGGTACTTCTCATCCGTGGCCTGGCCGATGCCGTTGGCGACCTTGTACTCCATCTCCTCCACGAGACGCTCGAAGTAGTCGGCCCCTTCGGGGGTACCGCGCAGTCCGTTGGCGACCCCGAGGTAGATCGTGGCGTCGGTGAGGGCGTTGAAGACGGCGGGCTTGGCCCGGTTCAGGTCGAGCAGCTTGGCCCACGACCGTTGCATCGAGTTCGTGTGGCCCAGGACCTCGCGGAACCTGTCGATGTCGAACTTGGTCCCGGTGACCTCCTCGCACGTGCTGATGAGCTCACCGAGTTGGATCTCGACGTACGCCCGATCCTGCTCGAAGTCGCCGTCGCCCTGCCACGTCTGGCCACCGGCCAGCCGGGTGCCGGGGATGTCGATCGTCACCGTGGGCGTCTGGTACATCCGCTCCCAGATCTCGGCCCACTTGAGGTAGGTGTTGCAGGCGTTGGTGAGCACCGAGAGTGCCGGCTTGGGGATCTGCCCCATGGGATGGTCGCCACCACGCAGCTGCATGCCGACGTCGGCCTTGACGTAGCCGCAGATGTCCGGCGAGTAGCCGTAGTCCTCGGCATCCTCGAGGTACTCGTGGGCCACCCGGCGAACCGCGGTCTGCAAGGAGTTGATCTCGGGGAACACCACCGGGAGGTCGAATGTCTTGAGGATCTCGTTGGCGCTGCCCATCACGAAGACGTAGGCGGCGTTGCCACCTTCCTGCGCCGTTCGGTTCAAGCCGGCGAACCAGTCCCGGAAGAGTGCCGCACCCTCCCGGTTGCCGCGTCCGAGGATGTCCTGTGTCATGGTCATGTCTGCCTCGCTTGGGTGGTGGTCATGCGAACAAGAGGTTCTCGACGAAGGTCTCGACCTGGAGTTCGAGCTGGTCGAACGAGCTCATGTTCTCCTCGAACTCGTTCACGAAGTAGGCGATTCCTGCCTCGTCGAGGGCGTGGGTGTAGGCCACCTGCTCCTCGAGGCCGGGTTCGCACATCTTGGCTGCGGCGAGGATCGCCGCGTCGGCGTTGGCGCCCCGGATGCGCTTGAGGAGCATGTGCTCCTTGGGCTTGCGCAGGTCGTGCTGGACGGGGCTGTAGGACGACTTCTCGATGTAGGCCTCGGCCAGGTTCCAGAGCGGGTCGCCCTCGACCGGCACGTCCTCGGTGATCCAGCGCAACCCGATGAGGAGGTCGTCGTCGACGACGTACGACGTCCGGCCGAGCATGCGGACCAGGTCGAACGGCGGCTGTTCGCAGAAGCCGCCCTCGAACACGAGGCGGATGCGGTCCTCGGCCCGGTTCGTGCGCTCCCGGATGACGGGCAGGAGCGTCGACAGGAGTTCGTTGTGCTCCTCGCGGGGGATCATCCCGGCGAGGGCGACGAGGGCGTAGGCGTCCTCGGCGGCCAGGAGCCAAGGCGTGTCCCGCTTGATGTCGTAGACCTCCCGCAGGAGCCGGCGGTTCTCGTTGAAGACCGCCACGGAGTTGCGGAGGGCATCCTCGGTGATCTCGGTACCTACGGCCTCCTCCACACTCCGGCGCATGCGGTCGTACTCATGACGGAGGTAGTCGATGCTTCCCTTCGAGTTGGGGTTCTGGGGCAGATAGAGGATCTGGCTCGGATAATCGAAGTTCCTGCCCCAGATGGCGGACAGGTTGCGGGCCGCATCACAGATCGGGTGGGACACGAACATGTCCAGTTCGACGGTGCCACTCATCGCCAGCTCGAGGGAGGTCTTGAGGATCGAGCACAGGTACGACCCGAAGTGCGAGTCGGCCCGGGTGGGTTCGAGTGGGGCGCCGCGGACCTTGAACGGCAACGCACCCGCGGCGTGCACGATCTCCTCGGGGAAGTAGACCTCGAAGTGACCGATCACCTTGCCACCGGCGTCACGCCACCGTCGGACGGACTCGAACTCCGCCGACTCGACCGCGTCACGGCACTCGAGGAGGGCGTCATCGAGCGACTTGTCGCGCCACTCGTCGAAGACCCGCGTTGCTGTCAATGTCATGCCACGTCTCCATCTGTCGTCTGCCTGCCGGCTCCCCGGAAGAAGAGCTCGAGTACCTGTCGGAGGCGGTCCTCCGAGTTGCCGATCACCGCGTGGGCGTACCCGCCGATCACGACCTCCACGAGCGCGACAAACGACCACGAGAGGATTCGGGGATCGCCCGGGGCGAGCTCCCCGTCGCGGATGCCGTCGCGAATGATCGCCTCCACCTGGACGGGGAGGGCCTGCTGGTACGCCCGGACGAGGCGTTCTCGATCCTCGCCCGAAAAGATGTTGATGTCGCGCCGCACGAGTCGTGTGAGCTCCCGCTCCTCCTCCGGGAGATCCAGGAAGTCGCGGGTGAGACGCGAGAGCCGCTCGTAGCTGGAGCCGGGCGAGGACACGGCCTGCTCGAAGAGGCGCTGCTTGCCCGCGAGGTCGCCGAGCATCATCGTGATGTAGAGCTGTTCCTTGCTGGCGAAGTGGTGGTAGAGACCACCCTTCGTCACGTCCGCCGCCCGGGCGATCATGTCCGTCGTGACATCGGCGTAGTTGCTGCCTACGAAGAGCTTGCGGGCCGCAGCCACGATCCGCGCCGCGGTCGCCTCGGACTTCGTCGGGTGTTCTGCCAACTGCTGCATCGCCTCTCCTACCGACCGACTGACCGGTCGGTTAATAATGTACCCCCACGGTAAAGATCTGTCAACCCGGGGAATCGTCAGTACGCAAGGGCTCTTCCAGGCCCCGCGGTGAGCGTCCGTCCCATGGCCGGAGAACCCTTCGAACACGCGACAGATCGGGAAGAAATCCTCCCGATTTGGGCGCACTGCATACTGGATACAGTGTAGGGTCACAACCACGTGGCCCGACCTTGGGTGGCTCGAGATGGAGGAGAGCGTTTTCATGGACACCCTGCCCCCCGGTACGCACACAGTGGTTCTCGCGGTCGGAGATCTCAACGGCATCGCCCGCGGCAAGCGCCTCCAGGCCGGCATGTGGGAGACGCTGGGCGCCCACGGTGTCGCCATGGCCAACGCCATCTTCCAGATGGACATGACATCCGATGTCTGGGACACGCCCTACGGCAACTTCGACAACGGCTACCCGGACCTCCACATCGTCCCCATTCCCGGCACCCTGCGCAAGGTGCCGTGGGAGGACGGCGTCGTGCTCGCCGTCTGCTCAACCGAGGAGCCCAACGGGGACCCGGTCCCCGTCGACCCCAGGAACGTACTGCAGACCGCCATCGACCGGGCAGCCGCCCGGGGGTACGAGCCCTACGTCGGCGTCGAGCTGGAGTTCTTCCTCCTCGACCCCGAGACCCGGGTACCGCGCGACGACGGCATCTCCGTGTACGGCCTGGCCCGGGGCGCTCGCTTCGAGCACGTCCTCGGACCCATCCGCAACCTCTGCACCGACATGGGGATTCTCGTCGAGGTGTCGAACCCCGAGTACTCCCCCGGCCAGTTCGAGGTGAACATTCGCTACGACACCGCCATGACCTCGGCCGACAATGCGATGCTCTTCCGGAACGCGGTGAAGGAGATCGCCTGGGAGCAGGGCTACCTGGCGACGTTCATGGCCAAGCCGTTCTACGAGTTGTCCGGGAACGGGTTCCACACCCACCAGTCGCTGTGGCGGGACGGCACGAACGCCTTCTCCGACGACGGCA
>JBFKVA010000123.1:0-5271 GCA_041635475.1 Acidimicrobiia bacterium
CATCGAGGACGGGGGAGAGGTGGCGGTCATCGACCCGGGACCCGTCATCCCCCGGCACGCCGAGGCGATCGGCCGGGTCGTCGGTGACCGGCCGGTGGTGGCGGTCCTCGTGACGCACACCCATGTCGACCACGCCCCGCTCGCCAATCCGCTCGCCCGCGAGTTCGACGCCCCGGCCCTGGGGTACGGTGCCTCTCCCGAGTTCCGCCCGGACGGCATCCTCACCGAGGGCAGCACGGTGGCGGTGGGGGGGAGCGAACTGCGGGTGCTGTACACGCCCGGCCACTCCGACGACCACCTCTGCTTCGTGGCCGGGTCCACGATGTTCACGGGCGATCACATCATGGGTGGATCGACGGTGATGGTCACCGATCTCGCCGCTTACATGGCGAGCCTGCGACGGCTCCGGGACGTGACACTCACCAAGCTCCATCCCGGCCACGGCCCCGACATCGACGATCCTCATCGGATCATCGACTACTACATCGAGCACCGCCTCGAGCGCGAGGAGCAGATCCTGGGTGCCCTGGGTCGGGGCGCCGGAAGCATCGGTGCCATCGTCGAGGACGTCTACGCCGACGTGGACCGTGAGTTGCATCCGATCGCCGCCCACTCGGTGGCGGCCCACGTCGGCAAGCTCGTGAAGGATGGGAAGGTGTCGTTCGGCGAGACAGCCGACCTGTGGGGTTCCCTCGTCAGGCTCCTGTCGTGATGAGGCACCGGATCGTCACCTTCACCACGCTGGTCGTGGTGCTGGCAATGGCCCTGCCGACCACGGCCCAGGTGACGACCGAAGACCTCGCCGAGGCGGAGCGCCGGCTGACGGAACTCGGCGTCGAACTGCAGCGGCTCACCGCCGAGTGGGAGCAGGTGATCACGATCAGCTCCGAACTCGAACACCAAGCCGATCGGATCGGTGCCGACCTGCTCGACACCACGGTCGCGGTCGCCTTGCTCAAGGAGCGGGCCAAGGAGCGCGCCGTCGAGATCTACATGGACGCCGCCGTGTCGTCGATGGCCGCCTTTTTCGTGAGCGACTCCGTGGAATCGGCCGGCGCCAGCGTCGGGTACCTCGAAGAGATCGGCAAGTCGGACCGGGAGCTCATCGGGAACCTCGAGGCACGCCTGGCAGCCCTCGAGCGATACGAGGCCGAGTTGAGCGTGGTGGAGGCAGACCTCGCCGTCATCGAGGCCGATCTCTCGGCTCGGGCCGAGGTGCTCAACGCCGGGCTCGAAGAAGCACAAGGGATCTATCTCCAGCTCCGGGCGCAGCGGGCTGCCGAGGAGGAGGCTCGCCGTCTCGCGGAGGAGGCTCGGAAGGCGGCGGAGGAGGCAGCGCGCCGAGCAGCCGAGGAGGCGGCGCGCCAGGCGGCGGAGGAGGCGGCGGCGGCCACGTCGACCACCCTGCCGGCCCCGACGACGACCTCGTCAACCACGCCCCCGGCGACAAGCCCGACGACGACGCAGCCCGCACCGAGTGGCGGTGGATCACGGACGTGCCCGGTCGACGGATTCTCCAGTTTCTCGGACACATGGGGCGCGTCCCGGTCGGGTGGCCGGGGCCACGAGGGCGTGGACATGCTGGCGGCTCGGGGCACCCCCGTGGTGGCGGTGGAGGACGGCGTCATCCAGAGCCTGCGGAGCTCGACCCTGGGCGGTATCACGGTGTGGCTGGGCGGCGCTTCGGGCGACGTCTTCTACTACGCCCACCTGGACTCCCATGCGCCGGGACTCACCACCGGTCAGACGGTGGCGGCGGGCCAGCTCGTCGGGTACGTCGGGACGTCGGGCAACGCCCCGGACCACATTCCCCACCTCCACTTCGAGTACCACCCGGGAGGTGGCTCGGCGGTGAACCCGTACCCACTGGCCAGCACCCTCTGCGGGTGAGGTGCTGCGTCAACCCTTGGGGGGGAGCGCAGCAATGAGGGCATCGAAGCGAACCCCGCAGGTGGCGTCCGCGGGAGGGACCGCCGCCACGATGGCTGCCGCCAGCGCGTGGAACGCCTCCCCGGCGGGTCCGGTCGGATCGAACAGGGCAGCGGGTCTCCCGTCGTCGCCACCGCTGACCAGGGCGGTGTCGAGCGGGATGCGGCCCAGTACCGGGACGTCCAGTTCGCCGGCCAGGTCGTCACCCCCGCCTTCGCCGAAGAGGGTGTAGGTCTGGCCGTGGTCGCACACGAACGAGGTCATGTTCTCGATGACCCCCACGATGGGCATGAACGACCGCCGTGCCATGTCGGCCACCCGGACGGCCACCTTCTGCGCGGTTCGCTGGGGTGTCGTCACGACGAGCATCTCGGCCTGGGGGAGCATGCGCGACAGCGCCATCTGGACGTCGCCGGTGCCCGGGGGCATGTCGATGATGAGGTAGGCGAGGTCTCCCCACTTCACCTGGGTGAGGAACTGTTCGAGCGCCTTGGAGAGCATGAGCCCCCGCCACATGAGTGCGGTCTCTTCCGACTCGGTGATGAGGCCGGTGGACACGACCTCCATGCCGTGGGCCACGACCGGAAGGAGTTGGCGGTCGTCGTTGGCGGCGATGCGTTCGGACGTGCCGAGCATCCTGGGGACCGAGAACCCCCAGATGTCGGCGTCGAGGATTCCGACACGGTGCCCGGCGGCGGCGAGGGCGGCGGCGAGGTTGACGGTCGTCGTCGACTTCCCCACGCCCCCCTTGCCGGAGGCGACGGCCAGCACCCGGGTGGTGGGCGAGACGGCGGTGGGTGCCGCTCGTTCCCGTGCCCTGAGCCGGGCACGCTCCATGAGGGTCGAACGCTGCTCGCCGGTCATGGCGGTGGTGTGGACGGTGACCGTGTCGACGCCGGGCACTGCCAGTGTCTTGCGTCGGGTGTCGCCCTCCAACTGGCCGCGCTGGGGACATTCGGCGATGGTGAGGGCGAGATCGACCTCGACCGCGGCTCCGTCGACCCTCACGTCCCGGATCATGCCGAGGTCGACGACGTCGGCCCCCAGCTCGGGGTCGATGACGCCCTTGAGGGCTGTGAGGATGTCGTCGCGGGTGGGCACAAGTCGAGCCTACGGCCGGATTCGTCGTACTACGGTGTGTTCCCCCTACCGGGGTAGGAGAAACGGTCGGTATACTCGCCTCACCCCTGGAGGAACACCGTGGAACAATCGCTCACCATCAAGTCCAAGGCACCCGTACCCACCATCGCCCTCACCGACCTCGCCGTCACCAAGGTGCGCGAGCTCGTCGCCGCCGAGGGTGACCCTTCCCTGGCGCTGCGGATGGCCGTTCGTCCGGGTGGCTGCTCCGGGTTCTCCTACGAGATGTACTTCGACTCCCAGGTCGACGACGACGACATCGTCGAGACGTTCGGGGCCGACGACGACGTGCGCGTCATCGTCGACTCGCAGAGCGTCGTGATGCTGCGCGGGGCCACCCTCGACTACCAGGACGGCCTCATGGGCGCCGGGTTCTCGATCAACAACCCCAACGTCAACCGATCCTGTGGGTGCGGCAACAGCTTCTCCTGAGGAGTTCGAGTCCGTTCTTGACGCCCCGGCTCCCACGGCCGGGGCGTCCTTCGTTGGAGCGTCATGAAACCCGGAAACACCCCCATCGTCGAGTTCCCTCACCTGGCTCCCCCGGGCACCCGGCTCTTCGCCAAGCTGGAGTGGTTCAATCCGACCGGATCGATCAAGGACCGTGCGGCCTGGTTCATGTTCCACAACGCGCTCGAGAACGATCGGCTCCCCCCGCACCACCCCCTCATCGAGGCGACGTCGGGGAACACCGGGATCGGTCTGGCCCGCCTGGCCCTCATCCACGGCCATCCCATCATCATCTGCCTTCCCGCCAACGCCACCCAGGAGCGCAAATCGCTCCTGCGGGCGTACGGGGCCCAACTCGTCGAGGTGGACGGCGGTCCGTCCGACGCCATTGCCCGGGCGATGGAACTGGTGGCGGAGGGCGAGGGTCACATGCTCGATCAGTACCGGAATCGATGGAACGTCTACGCCCACGTGTTCGGGACGTCGCGGGAGATCCTGAGGGATTGGCCCCTGGACGGTCCCCCGACCCACTTCCTGGCCGCCTACGGGACCGGTGGCACCCTCACCGGCAACAGCCGGGGCCTCCATGGCGAGTGGCCGTCGGTGCGGATCCACGCCGTCGAGCCGTTCGTTGAGGACCCGATCGGGGGAATGCGGTCACAGGACGATCCGTTCCAACCCCCGATCGCCGATCTGGGGCTCATCACCGACCGCCATCAGGTGCCTCGAGCCGACGCCGAAGCCGCCGTCATGGAGACGATGCACGCCGAGGGCCAGTTCGTGGGCACGTCGTCGGGGGCCATCCTCCGGGCCGCGGTGGACACGCTGGCCGCCCACGGCGGTACCGCGCTGGCCCTGCTTCCCGACGCCGGCTGGAAGTACCTGAGCGGAGGCCCCTGGACGTGAGGAGCGAGGTACGAGGTACGAGGTACGAGGTACGAGAGACGAGAGACGAGAGACGAGGTACGAGAGACGAGAGACGAGACATAAGTGAACGCTTGTCGCTTGTCGCTTGTCGCTTGACGCTTGACGCTTGACGCTTGACGCTTGTCTCTGCCTACCCGAACCGGTAGCCGACCGAGCGGACGGTGGTGATCCAGTGGGCGCGTTCCTCGCCGATCTTGGCGCGGAGGCGCCGCACGTGGACGTCGACGGTCCGGGCACCGCCGTAGTAGTCGTACCCCCAGACGTTCTGGAGGATCTGCTCGCGTGACCACACCCGGCCTCGGTTCTCGACGAAGTAGCGGAGGAGCTCGTACTCCATGTACGTGAGGTCGATCGGGGACCCGTCCACCGTGGCCTGGTAGGTGGCGACGTCGAGGAGGAGATCCTCGTAGACGAGCAGGTCGGGGCTGGAACCGGTCCCCACGGCGCGGGCCACCCTCACTCGGAGCTCGATCGGGTCTGCCGACTCGACGACGAAGTCCGTCGGCCACGTCTCCTGTTCGAGTGCCATGACCCGGTCGACGGGGACGATGAGCACGACGGGAACACCCGTCTCGGCCACCGGACGGGCGAGCCGCATCCGGCGGGCGGGCTGGTCACCGAGATGCACGAGGAGGCACTTCCACGCGCCCGGGGCCTCGAGGTCGTCCTCGGAGACCTGCTTGTGTTCGAGTCCCAGCATCAACAGCGCGTCCTCGAGGCGGGGATCGGGGTCGGGGGCGAAGACGGCGACGGTCATCGGCTTCACAGCACCGGGAGGTACTGCTCCAGTTCGAACCGGGAGACGTGGTGCTGGTATCGGTCCCA
>JBFKVA010000124.1:0-5156 GCA_041635475.1 Acidimicrobiia bacterium
AAGAACTGATCCTCCTCGATCCAATCCACGAAGTGGACGAGACCGGATGGCCCCAGCAGCCTCGTTGACCGGGCCCTGAGGTGTCCGGCACAGAACGTAGAGAGCTTTGGGCGGAGCGGGTCATCGAGGCCGCGGATCATGTCACCGCCGAGCGCCCCACGCTGGGTCTCTCCGTGGGCCCGCTCGAAGCACAACTCCGCTTCTCAAACGCTGAGCTCGAAGCAGCCGTCGTGCCTGCCATCAGGCACCTCGTGGTGTCCGACAGCCCGGGGTCCACACGCCTCTTGTGCTGGCGCGGCCCGGACTGGGTCATCGAGGAGGCTCCCTGGAACGCCGCCCGGATCTGGGGAGATCGAGAGAACCTCCACGTGCGTACCAACGGGTACGAAGTTGCGTTCGAACCCTGGTCACGGGTGATCACGGTCCACGACCGTCGACGCGATGTCGTCGTGGCATGGTTCCCGGAGTCCTCGAGCCTGACGCTCAGCCAGCAGGCGGGACCGTTCGTGTCGGCCCTCAACTGGCTCCTGGCCGAGAGGGGGGTCGCGGTCTGCCATTCCGGCGCGGTGGGCACCGTGGGGGTGGCCGTGTTGCTTCCGGGGAAGGGGGGATCCGGGAAGTCAACGACGTCGACATCCGCCGCCGCCGCCGGAGGGTTGGGGATCCTGGGTGATGACTTCATTGCGGTCGAGACAGGCGATGCGCCGATCGTGAGGTCCCTCTACCGCACTGCCAAGCTCGAGCCGGAGACCATGGCACGGGTCTTTCCCGGCGCCCGGGGCTATCGCACCCAGGCCGACGATGATCCCCGGCTTGTCGCGAAGGGCTTGGTCTACCTCGACGACGTTGCGCCGGGATCTCACCTCGTGTCCGCCCCGCTGGGGGCGATCGTCGTCCCCAACGTGGCACACTCGCCCGAGCCATCGCTCGAACGCATCCCGCCATCGGAAGCCTTGTTCGCCCTATCGGCATCCTCGGTCGCGCAGATGCCAGGCGACTCCAGGCGAACCTACGGCATGCTCGCGACCCTGGTCCGGACGGTGCCCTCGTTCCGGTTGGACCTGTCTCCCGACCTCGCCACCAATGCCGTGGTCCTCCGGGAGTTCTGTGAGGCACTGCCATGAGCGAGCTGAGCCTCATCATCCCCGCCTTCAACGGCGCTCGCTTCCTGGTCGAGGCGATCGACGGTGCCCGAAGCCAATCTCGCCCCCCAGATGAGATCATCGTCGTGGACGACGGGTCGACCGACGACACCCCGGGGGTCGCAGCCACCCTGGAGGGAGCGATCACGTACATCCGGCGCGACCGGAATGGAGGGCCTTCGGCTGCCCGAAACCTGGGGCTCGCACGCGCCGGCGGAGCCCTCATCGCGTTCATGGACGTCGATGACCGGATCCGGCCCGGGAGACTCGCGATCCAGGAACAGCTGCTGGTCGAGACGGGCAGCGACGCGGTGTGGGGCAGACTGCAGATGGACCACCTGAAGGGCGGCGTGTGGTCCGGGGTGATCGACGACCCCGCCTTCATGCCGTCCGTACCTTCGATGATGTTCACCGCTTCCTGCTTGGCGCGTGTCGGGGGCTTCGACGAATCCCTCCGTTCGGGCGAGGACCTCGATCTCCTCCGGCGGATGCAGGCCATGGGTATGCGCATAGAGCGACACGAGGACATCGTGATCGACTACCTGAGACATGGCTCCAACATGACGGAGGACCCGGCGGTACTCCGCGCGGGTGTGTTCGCTGCGGTCCGACGGGCGATATCCGAGCGCAGGGGAACGCCGTGAAGCCGCGTACCAGCGTCATCATCTCGGTCTTCAACGCCGAGCGGTACCTCGCAGCGGCAATCGAGTCGGTGCTCGGACAGACCAGCCCACCCGACGAACTCATCGTCGTGGACGACGGTTCAACCGACGGCTCCGCCATGGTCGCCGCGGGATACGGCGACTCGGTACACCTTCTCCGGCAGGAGAATCGCGGGACAGGGGCGGGCCGCAACCGCGGGATCGATGCAGCGGCCGGTGAACTCGTGGCCTTCCTCGACGCCGACGACCTCTGGGAACCGGGCAAGCTGGCGCACCAGTCGGCGATCCTGCTCGATCGGCCGGAGCTGGACGCCGTGTTCGGGCACTCGGTTCAGTTCGTGAGCCCGGAGTTGGCGACCGCGAACGCGGCCAGACTGAACGTGCCCCCCGGGTCCATGCCCGGACTGGCAGCTTCCACCATGCTGGTCAGGAGCGCGGCCTTCCAGCGAGTCGGACGGTTCAGGGAGGACCACCTGCTGGGTGAGTTCATCGACTGGTATTCGCGGGCGCTGGCGGCGGGCTTCCGGTCGATCGTCGATCCCAAGGTGGTCCATCACCGCCGCATCCACGACTCGAACCTCGGCATCCTCCGTAGGGAAGACCGGGGCGACTACGCCCGCATCCTCAAGGCTGCCCTGGATCGGAAGCGCACGGCGGCGGCCGACGATGCCTGACCAACGTCCCCTGAGCCGGGAGCACTGGCCATCGCCATCGGAGGACCTGTTGATCGAGGCGGCAATCGGCGACGACCGAGCCGTCACCAGGGCGTGGTCGGCCTGGTCGGACCTGAACGACCTCGATGACATCGGGCCCGGATCCTTCATGGTCCTCCCGGCGGTGTACGCCAACCTCAGGAGGTTGGGCTTCGACGGCCCGAACATGGACCGGATTCGAGGCGTGTACAAGCAGACCTGGGTCAGGAACAACCTTCTGCTCGCAGCAGCGCTGGACTCCCAGCGCCTGCTGGCAAAGGCCGGCATCGAGCAAGTGGTGTTCAAGGGACTGGCGCTCGTGGCGGCGGGATCTGCCGACCTCGGCTCGAGGTTGATGTTCGATGTGGACAGCGTGGTGAGGGAAGAGGATTTCGCTCCGGCCCTGGACCAGCTGAGGGACCATGGATGGGTGGACCAGCACCGCGCCGAGGCCTTCCCGTCGTCGCTCCACGGCCACGTCACCGCCGTCAGCCTCGTGAGTCCCAGGGGCCAGGACATCGACGTGCACCGCCGAACCATGGGCGTGTCGGAGTCGGCCGGAGAGCACGACGAGTTGTTCGATCGCGCTCGCGCAACCGAGCTGAGAGGATCATCCTTCCGGATTCTCGACCCCATCGACTTGCTGCTCTCCACCTGCTACCACGCCCGAAAGGGAGACCCGCAAGCGCGAGCGAGATGGGTGGTCGACCTCCATGGTCTCCTGGGTACGGTCCCCGACCTCGACTGGGAACCCGTCCATGAGCGGGCCGTTCGGAGGGGAGCGCTGGCTCCCGTACGAGACGTGCTGACCGTGGCCGAGACCCGGTATTCCCTGGGCGTCCCGCAACCGGTCCTGGAGGAGATGTGGGGAGTGGATCTTCCCAACCGGGAGGTGTCGGAGTACCGGGCCGCGTGCAGGCGGTCGTCCACCGGCCTCACGTGGGCGGCCTACCAGCTCTGGAAGGGACACCGCGCTGCGCACAAGGGCGGTCGGGAGGGGGCACCCCGGGGATACGCGGCCGCCTTGACCCAGTACTACCAGTGGCGGCTGAGGGCGGCCAGGAGGCGAGACATTCCTCCGGCCGCGTTCCGAGAGCTCCGGCGGAAGCGGTCCAAGGTCTAGTCGGGCATCGGGTACTCGCGACCTCCCCTGCCACGTCGGCTGCCCCTGGCCGAGCCGGACCGACACATCTCGCCAGCCACCAGCGTTGTGGCCCAGCCGACTAGGACAGCCGGGCCACGTGCTCGCGGATCGCTGCCACGAACCGTTCGACCGAGAAGGTGTGGGCGTGCGATCTCAGGTGAGCCGGGTCGAAGTCGGCGGGGTCGAACCGATCGACTGCGGACCGGATCGCTCCCGGCACCGGGGCATCGAAGAAGAGGCCGGTGTCAGGGACGACCGTGTCGAGGTGCCCGCCCCAGCGCAGGGCCAGGGTCGGCTTCCCGAACGCGGCTGCCTCGACCGGGACCAGCCCGAAATCCTCCCACGATGCCGCGATCACCGCCCGGCAGTTGGCGTATGCCCAGCGCAGAGCCGCGTCCGGTACCGGGCCTGCCACGTGGACGTTTCGCGGTGCCTGGTTCCGGATTCGCCCGAGCAGTGGCCCACCCCCGATGACGACGAGGCGCTGATCGACGTCCCTGAAGGCGTCGACGACCGCCTCGACATTCTTGTACGGGAGGAGTCGAGCCACGGTCAGGAAGAACCCCGGGTCCACCCCCGGGAGAGGGAGTTGGTCACCGGCCGCCTCGACCAGGACCGGCGGAAAGACGACCTCGGCGTCCCTCTTGTAGATGCGGCGGATCCTCCCTTGGACCTCGGTCGAGTTTGCGAGGTAGACGTCCGCCTGTCGAGCAGCCTCCTGGTCCCATTGCCTGAGCAGCGGTCGCAAGGCAGCGCCGGCGATGTAGCCGGGTGACCCTCGCCCGCCCGTGTAGCGCGAGAGGTCATAGATCCAGCGGGCTGGGGTGTGGCAGTAGACGATCTTCCTTCCGAGCTGCCGAACGCCATGGGCCCAGCCAGAACTTGAGCACACGGTGACATCGGCATCGGGCGCGAGCGCCCCGAACGCCTGGGCGAGCAGCGGGAACGCCAGACGGTGATGGGACCGCATGAGGGGCAGCCTTTGCAGGTTCGACGTCATGACCGTCCTGCCGCGCAGACCCGCGAACGTGGTGTCCCCATCCACCACCGCGGTGTAGATCGGGGCGTCGGGGAAGGCGGCCGCGAGTTCGAGCGCCACCCTCTCGGCGCCGCCCAGTTGGGTGAAGTAGTCGTGGGCGATCGCTATCGATGGGGCCAAGGTGGGATCCTCGCGTCGAGCCGTCCGGCGGCCCACGCTAGTGCGGCGATCGGGGGCGCGATTCGCGGCACAGAGGTGGAAGTCGTCCCGGGCAATCGACCCCGGATCACCGGCGGCGGCGAACAGGGGGCTCAGTACGCCCGCAGGTCGAGCCGGGCAAGGGACTCGGCCTGCCGGCGGGTCCAGAAGGCCAGGAGGAGTAGGACCACGCCTGCTGAAGTCACAACCGGGGCCGGGCCGAGGTGATCGGCCGCATACCCTTGGATGAGGCCGCCGAGGGCGTATGAGCCGGTGAAGGCCATGACCCGGATCGCCAACACCCTCCCCCGCATGTGCTCGTCGACGAGGGTCTGGGTG
>JBFKVA010000125.1:0-5062 GCA_041635475.1 Acidimicrobiia bacterium
TACTCGCCACTCGGCATGCGCCCGGGTCCCTGGGGCCGATCCCAGGCCACCGCCCACCCTCCTGCGAATGCCGCCGGCCGCAGGGTGGCGTCGGAACCGAGAGCCACCGGGTCATCGGGGAAGAGCGCCGAACACCACCGGTGGTTCTCGGCCTGGTTCCACTGGTCGACGAAGGCGAGCGGAGCCGCCACCCCGGCCACGGCGGGAGCCGACCACGGTGCCCAGTCCGGGTCGGGATCGACGATGGCGGTCGTGGTGGTGACCACGGTGGTGGCGGTGGGAATCGTCGTGGTGCGCGGGGCAGTGGTCGACGACGCGCCGACCGCTGCCTGGTCCGTGGATGAGGGAGCAGCTGCACACGAACCCGCCAGCGTCAGCAACGCCGCAACAGCTGCCAATCGCCGCATCAAGACTGCTCCTTCGGGTGTCGCCGAAGACTACGCCGGGGCCGCGTGTCGATTCGAGGGTGCAGGCCCGTCCAGTTGACACGGCATGGTTGTCGAGCAATGCTTGATTACCGAGTGTTCATCAGAAGGACGGGATGGGAGCTGAACACGCATCGACAGAGGCGGGCCCCCGAGGGGACGTGGCCGTGCTGGGGGCGCACACGACGCCATTCGCGTCGGCCTTTCCCGGCTCCATCGCCGAACTCGTACTGGGCGCGGTCGAACAGGCGCTGGCGGCGGCCGGGGTGGACTGGACCGACATCGACGCCGTCGTCACCGCCTCGGTGGACCTGTTCGACGGGCTGACGGCCTCCAACATCGCAGTGACCGAAGTGGTGGGTGCCGTCCACAAGCCCGAGACGCGCATCGCCGCCGACGGCCTGGCGGCAGCCATCCACGCCATCCACCAGATCCGGGCCGAGGCGTACGAAACGGTCCTCGTCGTTGCCCACGGGAAGGCGTCGATGAGTGACCACTGGGGCCTCACCGCGTGGACCGTGGACCCGGTGTTCCTCCAGCCCCTCGGCGTCGACGCCCTCGTCTGCGCGGGGCTCCAGGCCGCCCTTGTCGCCCGGGGAGACCAGGCCGCCCTTCGTCGATGGGCGGACGTCACTGCGGCCCGAATCAGGTCGGCCGGCGGCACGCTGACCCCAGAAGCGGTGCTGGAGTCGCCGGAGGTCGCCACGCCCATCCGGGCCTCCATGGTCGCCCCGCTGGGAGATGGGGCCTGCGCCGTCGTCCTCGGAGCCGAGCGTGCGGCCCGGGGGGGCCGACGGGTGGTGGTGACCGCCACCAGTCACGACATCGACCTTCACCACCCGGGCGTGCGGGATCTCAGCACTTGGGAAGGCCTGCGCCGGGCGTGTGACAGGGCGTACGCCGCCGCCGGCATCGGCGAGAGCACGAGCGCGTTCAACGTCGTCGAGCCGTCGTGCATGTTCCCGCACGAGGAGGAGCTCTTCCTTGCGGCAGCCCGCATCGACGCGGTGACGTCGCCCACCGGCGGGCTCTTCGCCGGGACGGCCCCCGTCATCTCGGGGCTGACGCGCCTGGTCGAGGCGGCGCGGGCCATCGGTGGGCACCCGGGGCACCGGGCACTGGCCCACGGGACATGGGGACCGGCAGGCCAAGCCCATGCCGTGGCGGTACTGGAGTCGCGATGAGGCCGGTCGCAGTCCTCGGCACCGGCCAAACCGATCACGCGTCGTCACGGCCCGACGTCAGCCAACCGGAGTTGGTCAGGGAAGCCGTGACGGCCGCCCTCGAGGATGCCGACGTCAGCCCCCGGGAGATCGACGCCGTCGTGATCTCCAACATGGAGCTGTTCGAGGGTCGGGCATTCCCCGAACTGTGGGTGGCGGAGGGGGCCTTTGCCGCCCGCAAGCCCTGCTACAAGGTGGCGACCGGGGGGACGTCGGGGACGAGCGCCTGCATCGCGGGGTTTCACCTGGCCGGGAGTGGCTCCTTCGACACGGTGGTCGTCGTCGGGTTCGAGAAGCACTCGGAGGGCCACACCCAAACCGGGATGTCCCTCACCGATCCGTTCTGGGACCGAGCGGTGGCGTCCGGCGCCCTCGGGAACTTCGCCCTGTCCATCTCCGAATACATGGCCGAGCGGGGCGCGACCCCGGAGCAGGCTGCCCGGGTGGCGGTCAAGGCTCGACGCAACGCAGCCCGCAACCCCCACGCCCACCTCAAGATGCCGGACCTGACCGTGGACGACGTCCTGGTCTCCCGCATGCTTGCCGAACCCCTCCACCTCCTCGACATGTGCCCCCAGTCTGACGGGGCCGCGGCGATCGTCGTCACCTCCGACGAAGCAGCCGGTCGAAGGGGACGCGGCGCCGCCTGGGTGCACGCTGCCGTGACGCGCCACGACCAGCCCTACCTGGGAGACCTCGACCGGCGCATGGTCACGATGGAAGCCATGCGGGATGCGGCACGCGCGGCGTACGCCGACGCCGGGATCCAATCCCCTCGGCGCGACCTCGACGTGGCCGAGATCTACGAGCCGGCCAGCTACGCCGAACTCGCCTGGTACGAGGCGCTCGGGTTCTGTGAAGACGGCGAGGCGGGTCGCCTCGTGGAGCAAGGGGTCACCGAGATGGAAGGGGAGCTGCCCGTGAACCCCTCGGGCGGCGTGCTCTCGACAAACCCGGTGGGGGCCACCGGGGTGATCCGGGTGGCGGAGGCAGCGGCACAGCTCCTCGGCCGAGCCGGGGACCGCCAGGTTCCCGGCTCCCGGACCGCCCTCGCCACGGGGTACGGGGTGTACGCCTGGAGTGACGTGATCGTCCTCGGGGTGGCACGACCATGACGGTCCACAACGACCTGGTTTCGGTGCCACTCGAGATGGACCTCACATGGAGGTACGCGGCCGGTGAGCCGATGACCCGGTTCCTGGCAGGGGTGGCCGAACGGCGGTTGGAGGCAGTGCGCTGCGCCAGCTGCCGGCGCAGGTACCTTCCACCCCGCCCGTTCTGTGGTCGATGCCGGGTCCGCATGGACGAGTGGGTGCCCGTTGCCGACAGCGGGACACTGACAGCCTGGACCGTCGTCCATCTCCCACTCCTCGACGGCCGCACGGGCGAGCTCCGGCCCTCCCCGTACGGCATGGGGCTCATCCGGCTCGACGGCGCCGACACCACGCTCAACCACTACGTGGACGCCGACAGCCTCCAACACCTCACCATCGGTGCCCGGGCGCAGGCGGTGTGGCGGGAGGAGCGGCGGGGCGCCATGGACGACATTCTCCACTTCCGGGTGATCCCATGATCCTCGAAGGTTCGATCAAGCTTCCGTTCAGCTACGCCGCCGGCCGGGTCGGCAGCCGGTTCCTGGTCGCGCTTCGCGATGAGCAGGTCATCCTCGGTACGAGGTGCGAAACATGCGGTGTCGTCGCCTGCCCGCCCCGGTCGTTCTGCCATGCCTGTGGTGCCGACTGCGACACGCTGGTTGAGGTCGGCCCGGGAGGAACGCTCGAGGCGTGGACCGAGACTCCCGAAGGGGGCTCGTTCGGGATGATCCGGCTCGACGGGGCGGACACGGCCCTCGTTCATCGTCTCATGGCGTCCGCCACTCCCGGGACCGGGCAGCGGGTGACCGCTCGCTTCGCCACCGACCGCACCGGGAGCATCAACGACATCGAGGGGTTCGAGCCCGAGAGGAGATCACCGTGACCATCCGCAGCGACCGAAACGGACACACGCTCGTCGTCACCATCGACCGGCCGGAAGTCCGCAACGCGCTCAGCCTGGAGATGGGGAGCAAGCTCGTCGAGGTGTGGCGGGCGTTCGCCGCAGACGACGACCTGCGGGTTGCCGTCCTCACCGGGGCCGGTGACCAGGCCTTCTGCGCGGGCGCCGACCTGAAGGAAGTGGGTGCCTGGTACGCCTCGATGACTCCCGAGGAACGCCGCCACCGGGCCGAGACCGAACCGGGCCTCGGGGGGATCACCCGCAACCTCGACCCGTGCAAGCCGATCATCGCCGCCGTGAACGGCGCCTGCCTGGCCGGGGGCCTCGAACTGGCCCTCGCCTGCGACATCCGGATCGCCTCCCCCCACGCGACGTTCGGTCTGCCCGAGGTCCGATGGGGGCTCATGCCCGGGGCCGGGGGAACCCAGCGCCTCCCCCGAGCGATTCCAGAGTCCATGGCGATGGAGATGCTCCTCACCGGCCAGCCCATCGACGCTGCCACCGCGGAGCGCGTCGGTCTCGTGAGCAGGATCGTGGCCGCCGACACCCTCCTCGACGAAGCAGTTGGCATGGCCGCCCGCATCGCGGCCAACGCCCCCCTGGCGACGAGGGCCGTGCGTTCGGCCGCCCGCCGGGGACGGGACCTCCCGCTGGACGACGGCCTGCGCCTCGAGCAGGAAGTCGCCGAGCCGCTCCGGCAGACCGCGGACGTCCAGGAGGGCCTGCGGGCCTTCTCCGAAAAGCGCGACCCCGTATTCAAAGGAAGGTGAGCATGACCACTGCACCCACCATCATCGTCACCCGGGATGGCCCGGTGACCCGTCTCACCCTCAACCGCCCGGAGGTCCTCAACGCGCTCGATGGCCCCATGCTGGTTGAGATCCGGGCGGCCCTGGCCACCGCTGCCGCCGACCCGGCGTCGCGAGTCGTCGTGATCGACTCCGCCTCAGACCGGGCGTTCTGCGCCGGGATCGACGTCGCCTACGTCAAGGATCTCGCCGGCTTCGACATCCGGGAGGTCGGCCGGGAACTCCACCGCACGTTCCTGGCGCTGCGAACGACCGAGATCCCGATCGTGTGCGCCATCGACGGGCTGTGCCTCGGGGCCGGGCTCGAACTGGCGATCTCCTGCGACTTCATGATCGCCAGCGACCGATCTCGGTTCGGCCTTCCCAACATCGATCGGGGCATCCCGGCGATCGTCGAGGCAGCCATCCTGCCCTTGGTCGTGGGGCTCCAGGGAGCGCGGGAGATGGCCTACACCGGGGAGTTCTGGGATGCAGACAAGGCGCAGCGTCGGGGCATGCTCCACGCCGTCGTCGCCCCCGAGAACCTGGCCGGAGAGGCCGCGGACTGGGCCCGCCGCCTGGCCGCCAAACCCGCGCCCGCCCTCGCCACCCAGAAGGAGATCATCCACAA
>JBFKVA010000126.1:0-5061 GCA_041635475.1 Acidimicrobiia bacterium
CCGTCACCGTGGAACCGGCGACACCCTCACTCGACCGGGTGGAGGCCTCCCTCGGCCAGGTCGTTGTGTGGCTCGACGGCAGAACCGTCGAGACCCCGGCCGGCGCCGTCACCCTGCGGACGGCCGAGGAGATCACCGATGAGGACGGGAGCATCCGCCTCCAGCAGACCGTCGACGTCCGCTTCGTCGAACCCAACCTGTGGGTCCGCCTCCTGGACCTCACCCTCGGCCCGGGGACCTTGTTCTTCTTCCTGGCCATTGGACTCACGATCGTGGCGTTCGAGTTCTACGCCGTCGGGCCGGGCGTGGCGGCGGCCGTGGCACTCATTCCCCTCGTCCTGGCCGGCTACGGCCTCGGCCGGCTGCCGGTCACCTGGCACGGCGCTGGTCTTCTGGCGGTCGCCATCGGCCTCTTCGTCATGGACTACCAGCGCGGCGGGTTCCGGCCCCGGAGTTGGATCGCCACCGGGATGCTCCTGGCGGGCGGGGCACTCCTCGTCGACGGGGTTCCCACCCTGGGCGTCCCGTGGGGTTCGGTGGTCGCCACCACCGTCGCCGTCGCCCTCTTCTTCGCCGTCGCCATGCCGGTGGTGGCCCGGTCACGCTTCTCGACAGGGACGTTCGGTCGCGACCATCTCATCGGACGACGTGGAACGGCCGTCGGCGCGTTCGAGGACGGCGTCGGTCTCGTCGACCTCGACGGGGCCCAGTGGAAGGCGTCCGCCCACCGCCAGGCGGGCATCGACGCCGGCGACGCCATCGTCGTGGCGGCCGTGCAGGGCCTGTGGCTCGAGATCGAACGCACCCCCGAGGGCCCCAGCACCTAACCATGGGATTCGACTGGATTCGCTACCTCCACCTGCTGGCGGCCGCCGTGTGGACCGGGGGGCTCGTCGTGCTCGCCTTCACCGTCACCGCCCTGCGCCGGGCCGGGGCCGACCGTCCGGCTCTGCAGGCGGCGGCTCGGATGTTCAGCCGCCTGTCATGGACGGCGATGGCCGTCTCGGTGACGACGGGAATCGTCCAGCTCCTCAGGTTCGGTCCCGGTGCCACCAACCTCCGAACGGAGGTGGGACAAGCCGTCTTCATCAAGCTCCTGCTTGTGGGGACTGCCGCCGCCCTCGCCCTCGGTCATCAGCTGACGGCCGCCACCACGTCGGCCCGCACGCGGGGCATCTTCCAGGGGCTCATCCTCATCGTGAGCCTCGGCATCTTCGCCGCCGCGGTGAACATCTGATCAGCCGGCGAGGCGGGCCAAGGCTCCGGTGATGAACGCCCGGGCTGCCGCGGCCGAGTGCGACGCCACCAACGACGTCATCGGGACGAGCAGACTCGAGGTCATCCGGCGCGCAGCGACAAGTCACCGGCGTCGGTGATCACTGGGCCGTTCAACACCTCGAAGCCGTAGCCGAGGCGCCTGTGGGGAAGTCAACGACCTCGACTCACGGTAGGCACACCCCGAACGTGACGATCGGCTGGTGCTTGCCCCCCGCACTCTCCTCCGTGAGCCACGGAAGGTCCGCTGCCCGCACTGCGACCGTCACTTCTGCCTCGCGAACCCAGACGGTCGCGGAGGGGTCAGAGATCGCCTCGATCCCAATGAGCCCGCTGCCGGGTTCTCCGTGCTCGTCGGCTGTGATGAAGTCGATGGTCACACCATCGACCGTGACCACGCCGGCCGGATCGGCCTCGTTGGGCTTGTGATCTGGTGACCACCCCGCACCCCCACACGCGACGGGGGGAACCGTTGTCGTGGTCGTCGTCGTTGCGGGAGGAAGCGTCGTGGTCGTGGTCGTGGTCGTGGTCGTCGTGGTCGTCGTAGTCGTCGTGGTCGTCGTAGTCGTGGTGGTCGTGGTGGTCGTGGTGGTCGTGGAAGGAGGCGTCGTCGTGGTCGCGGGGGGAAGCGTCGTCGTGGTCGCGGGGGGAAGCGTCGTCGTGGTCGTCGTCGTGGGCGAGGGAACAACCACGGGTGCCGTCACCGGTGGCGCAGGCGTGCTGGTCGTCGTCGGTGTCACCGGCAGATCCTGGACGCCACCCATCAGCGACAGAGCGGTGGCGACAAGCGCGGCGGCAACGGCGGCAACGGTCGAGCCGATCACGAACGTTTCCGGGCCGGCCGATGGACCTCCGCCACCACCCATGGCTGCCGCGGCCACGGCACCGCCGACGATCGAGGCTCTCACGGCCGGCGCTGGCGAGGGCCCCACGGCGGCGTCGAGCATGGCTGCAAGGCCGGCCTCGATCTGCTCGTCCCGGAGTCCGAACGGCTCGCTCATCGCCGTACCCCAGTATCACCAAGCGAGTCCCGGAGTTGCTCGAGGGCCCGCCGACGCAGTTGCTTGACCGATCCTTTCGACTTCCCGACCACCCGGGCTGTCTCTTCGACGGAGAGGTCTGCGACAACCCTGAGGTAGAGGACTTGTCGTTGATCGGGCGTCAATTGCGCGAACTCGGCCCGATAGGCCTCGAGCCCAAGCTCGCTGAGCGCCTCGGACTCCGCCGACTGCCCGGTACCAAGGCCCGGGAGTTCGTCGGGAGCCATGAAGACCGTGTCCGGCCGCGCTCCTCGTCGTCGTGCATCATCGCGCACGCAATTCAGCGCGATCGTGTATGAGTAGGCCCGAAACTGGGCAAAGTCCCCGGAGAACCTCCCAATGGACTTCGCCAGGCGAAGGAAGACCTCCCCCAGCAGGTTCTCGGGGTCGAACGCACCCTTGCCCTTCAAGTACCCGAGGAGCGGTCTGTGCAGTTCGTCGTACAGCAATCTCCACGCTTCCTCATCGCCATCCTTCGCTCCCTGGATCACCCCGGGCGGAAGGTCGGCATCCCGGCCCGACGCGGGGGGCGGAGCATCCCTGCCCCTCATTCGCCGGGCGCCAGGCAAGCTCTCAACAAGGACAACGCAAACGGTGGCAAGTCGGTTACGGAGAGTACGAACTGGACCTGACGGCCAGTCCACGACATCGATCGCCGCCGAACTGCTCACCTGCATGGATCTCCTCACGTGAGGCTACCGACCCGCGGGGAGTGGCAGGCGAGCATGGTGGGGGGGGTGGAGACCCCCCCACCAGCATCAGACGACGAAGTCGCCAGCGCCGAACTTCGCCTTGCCACCGACGGTCACGAAGATCATCGTGTCGCCAAGTTCGAGCCGGTAGGTGGCGGCCTTGCCCTTGTGTCGGTATTCGGAGAGGTACCAGCCGTCGGCGTCGGTGGTCATCTCCTCAATGAGGCTGCCATCGCTCGAGAACAGCTTCACGGTCGCGCCCCCCACGGGCTCCCCGCCCGCATCGAACACGAGCCCGCCGAAGCCTCGGATCTGCTTGAACTCGTGCACGCTGCTCACCTGGTCGGTGGATCCCCCGATCTCGGCCCCGTCGGCAAGAGCACGGAACACGAGCGCGGTCCCGGGGTCGATCCGGATCGCCTCAAGCCCAGCATCGGTGCTGCCGTCGTTGACGACCGACTCGCCCTTCCGCTCCCAGCCCTTCGTCTTCTCCAACCCGTAGTCGAGGTGGATGTTGACGTACTGGAAGCCGTCCTCAGCCGGGAGATGCACGATGTAGACGTCGCCGAACCCGACCACACCGTCACCATTGGTGTCCGTGTAGTCGCCCAGCCCGAAGGTGGACCCGTAGGCGATCCCCGGCTCGTTCGGCTGGAAGCAGTTCACGTCGTTTCCGTCCCCGAGCGGGTTCACCGTCAGTCCGCCGTAGACGTGCGCCGGCATGGCGCCCTGGGTTACGTACGGGTACGGGATCTCCAGGGAGATGGTGTCCGTGGTTCCGTCGTTCACGTAGAACACGTTGTAGAAGAACTGCCCCGGATTGGAGTCCGACAGCTTGTAGAACGGCGTCGACGACGAGAACCGCTGCATGTCAGGTGTGAACAGCAGGCGGAAGGTGTCACCGAAGTCGCAGAGCGACGAGTTGGTGACCACGCCCGGCGTCAACCCGAAGTAGGAACTCGCATCCGCGTCCGATGGGTCGACCGTATTCGGGACGTCCGAGTCGTCGGTGTACCCGTCAGCCATCGCCGTTCCCAGGTTGGTGTACCAGTCCGGACCTGCCACGCCCGCGGCCATGTAGGTCCACGTCTCGCCGACGTCGAGCACATCGTCTCCGTTGCCGTTGTCGACCAGCACGAGCACCTCGCCCTGGTCGTCCGACACCACCACGTCCTCGAGTGGCACGTTGCCCTCGTTCGTCACGTAGTAGTTCCAGGTGACGTTGCTGCCGGGCAACACACCGATCCCGTCGCCCTCGTTGCCGAAGTCGTCAGCCGTCTGCTTGTCGATCGAGATGATCGGGCACGTGACGAAGATCGCAACGGTCGCCGTGGCAAACCCACCGTTCCCATCACTGACCGTGTACGTGAACGTGTCGCCACCGCAGAACCCTGAGGCAGGGGTGTAGGCGAACGAACCGTCGGGGTTCATTTCGACCGAACCACCGATGGCGGAGGTTGCGTCGAAGCTGTCGACGGCGAGGACATCACCGAGGTCGACATCACTGTCGTTCCCCAGCACGCCGCTCCCGACACCGATCGTGAGCGTCGTATCGAGGAGCGCCTCGTAGGCGTCGTCGTTCGCGACCGGATCATCGTTCGCACCGGCGACTGTGATCGTCACGGTCGCCGTATCGCACAGTGAGGACGGGTCACAGGTCTCGTAGTCGAACGTCTCCTGTGCCGTGTCGCCAACGGCCAACGACTCGAACTGCCCGTTCGGGTCGAACGAGTAGCTGCCGTCTGAGTTGACGGTGAGCAGCGCCCCGGACGCAAGGGTGATCTGCGTGCCGACGTCGGACGCCTCGCCATCGATCGCGACCACGGTGAGGGGGTCACCGTCGACGTCGACGTCGTTCGAGAGGATTCCTGGCGCCAGACCACTGAGGACCGTGTCCTCATCAGTGGTGTAGGCGTCATCAACCGCCACCGGCGGATCATTCACCGGGTTCACCGTGATCGTCACCGTGGCCGTGTCACACAACCCATCGGTGTCACAGATCTCATACGTGAACTCGTCCGTCCCGTTGAAGTTCTCGTCCGGCGTGTACCCGA
>JBFKVA010000127.1:0-4938 GCA_041635475.1 Acidimicrobiia bacterium
CCTCGAGCAGGACTTCGGTGGAACCCCCCTCCTGGACGTCCTCCTCTCGCCGTCGGTGGTCTACAGCCGGGCCGCGGTCGAGGTCGCCCGGATGGCGGGGGTCCACGGCCTCGTCCACGTGACCGGGGGGGGCCTCCCGGGCAACGTTCCCCGCCTCCTCCCCGCCGGCCTCGGGGCGACGATCAGGCGATCGACCTGGCACCCACCGTCGATCTTCGAGTGGCTCTCGCGCGTGGGGGACCTCGACGACGCCGACCTCTTCGGGACCTTCAACATGGGGATCGGGTTCGTGGCGATCGTGACGCCCACCGCGGTCGATGCGGTGATCGAACGATTCGTCCGCCACGGTCACCCGGCTCAGCTCATCGGGGAGGTGAGTCCCGGGTCGGGGGTGGAACTGGCCTCGTGATCGGGCTCTGTCGGCGCACCTCCGTGCTCACCCAGGTGGCGCCACCGAAGACGAGGGCTGCCGCCACGAGCCAGTCGCCCAGCCTGGCGTACGGGGTGGGCGGGGCGTCGCGCAGACGAACCGTTCCCTTTACGATCGCCGGCTCGTAGAGGGGGGAAACCTCGCCGGGAACGCCGTCGCGGATGATCGTCGACACGCCGGTGATGGCCGCGTGCACAACGTCCATGCCCAGCTCCGCGGACCGCATGCGTGTCATCCAGATGAGCTGGTCGGCGGCCGCTCCCTCGCCATACGAGGATTCGTTCGTGGCCACGACGAGCAACTGGGCGCCCAGGGCAGCGTGTTCGCGTGCGTAGCGTCCGAACGCACCCTCGAACGAGATCACAGACCCGACCTTCGCCCCGTCGAGGTCGAACACGACCGGGCCGTCACCGGCCAGCATGTCCGTGGCTCGCATGCCCGGGAGTCCACCAAACAGCCACCGCCACGGGACCCTCTCACCGAACGGGACGGGATGCTGTTTGCGATACTCGTCCACGATGGCCCCGGACCTGTCGAACAGCAGGTTGGCGTTCACGAACCAGCGGTCCCCCACAGGGCGATCGGTCCCCTGGAGGAGGAAGGCGTCCAATCGCCGGGCTTCGCCCCCGATCGCCGCGGCCCACGCCGGGTTGAGGCGGGCGTCCGTCGCGAAGCCGGTCGACGACTCCGCCCACACGACGAGGTCGTGTTCGCCAGGTTCGAGGGTCCGGGTGAGATCGAGGTGCCCCTGGGCGATGAGAACGCGTTCGTCGGGGCATCCGACCTGGGGGCACGGGGAGTTGCCCTGGATGACCGCGACCGCGAACTCGGGGCCGGTCGATCCGAGGTCGATGGCCGCTCCCAGGGCGAGCACAACGGCCAGGACGCCGAGTCCGTTCATCGCATACCGGACGGAGCGGGTCCCGACGGCGAGGGCGATGCCCACCGAGGCTGTGGCCAGGACCACGGTCCATCCGGTGGCCCCGATGAGTGCCGCGGCGTCCCGAGCCGCCGTCACCGGCGCCACGGTGTACCCGGGATCCGCCCACTCGAGCGAGAACACCGGAAGCCAGCGCAGGACCGCGAACACGGCCGCCCAGGCCCCGACGACGACGGACCCTCTGACCCACGCCCGCTCACCGGTCACCCGGTGCGCCACCCAGGCGAACACGGCGAACGGGACAACGTGGAACGCCGCCAGCATGATCCAGGCGATGTCAGCCAAGCCGGCGGTCAGGTTGCGGATCCACACCATGAGCCCGGCCACGAAGAGGAACCCGAACACGCCGCCGGCCAGGGCCGCGCCGCGGCCGCCGGAGGCCCGGTCGATGCCGAGCAGGAGCACCGCCAAGGCGGGAACGGCCAGGAAAGGAATGCCGAACGGAGGAAAGGAGAGAATCATGAGCCCGGCGGCGACGACGGCGGCGAGTTGCGGGAGCACACCGGAAGCGTAGGCAGCCTCGAGGCGGGTGAACCAGAGCCGCATCATCCCACCACGGCCACCGGTACCCTGCCGATCCATGCGAGACCTCGACGTCGCCGTTGCCGCCGCAGAGCGAGCCGCGGCGGTCATCCGGGCCGCCGAGGTGGGAACCGTCGAGTTCAAGAGCGCCGTCGATCCGGTGACCGAGACAGACACCGCGGCCGAGGCTGCGATCCTCGAGGTCCTCGCCGACGTTCGCTCAACCGACGGGGTCCTCACCGAGGAATCAGGCGGTGACCTCGACCACGATCGCCTCTGGGTGATCGATCCCCTCGATGGCACCGTCAACTTCGTCCACGGGATCGACCACACCGCCGTCTCGATCGCCCTCTGGGTGGCGGGGACACCCAAGGTCGGTGTCGTCGTGGACGTCCACCGGTCCCTCACGTACACCGCTGTCGCCGGGGAGGGTGCATGGCTCGGCTCGAGGCGACTGCGGGTCACCGACCGACCCACCGACGAGGCCGTGGTCGCATCCGGGTACCCGTACGACCGACGGGAGAAGGCCGAGGCCTACGGCGAGTTCACGGCACGTCTGCTCGAGACGTGCCGGGGAGTGAGACGGTTCGGCGCTGCCGCCCTCGACCTGGCATGGGTGGCGGCCGGCACGGTCGACGGCTACGTGGAGCCGGGACTCCCGGCCGGGGTCAAGCCGTGGGACGTCGCAGCCGGCATCCTTCTCGTGCGTGAGGCGGCGGGCGACGTCGTCAACCTTCGGGGCGAGCGGGCCGGGCTCGAGGAGACGATGTTCATCGCCGGGGGACAGCGGACGATCACTGGGCTCCTGGCCGGCCTGGACGGGTGGTACGCCTAGGGCGGAGCCCGTTCAGTAGACGTTCTGGAGGACGATCCCCCCGATCGCCGCACCCGCGCCCGCCAGGACCACCCACCGAACACCAGAGTCCACCCCTGACCGGAACCGGGCGAGCGCGGTCCCGATGGCGGTCAGTTCGACCACCTGCACAAGCGCGCCGGCGCCCACGAACGCGGGGCTCATCTCGATGGCCGTCCACACGTTGACGATCCCCAGGGCTGAAGCCACGACACCGGCACCAGCGCCCAGGACCGCTCCTCGCCGCCAGCCATCGACCCCCAGGCGATCCCACACCCATGCCAGGCCGACCACCGCCAGCGCCAGGGCGGCGTAGCTGACGGGGACCCGCCGGAAGAGCTCATCATTCGAGAGCAGCCCCGGCTCCGTGGCCTGGTCGAACAAGGACGCGAACAGGCCCGCGTTGAAGAAGAGATCGATCCCGATCCCCAGCCACCACGCGGCAAGGACAGGTCGGACGCCGAGGGCCCGGTTCTCGATGTGTGGATCCGCCACAGCCCGGCGAGGATACCCAACCCTGGCCCTCCCCCTCCCCGCGCCGGGTCGGGCCAGATCCCTGCCGGTCACGCACCGGCCGCCCCGCCCCTAGCCTGCGCCCATGTTCCAAGATGCAATCGCAGAGTTCTGGGAGTGGTGGGCGACCGTCCGGGACGATGTCGACCGGGAGATCCGGGAGGGTGGCATCCACGACGACACGATCGACGAGATCGAGGAGCGGGTGTGGCGGATCCATCCCGAACTCAACTGGCAGATCACCGCCGGCATCGACGCCCCCCAGTCCCTCAACCTCGTCTCCGGCGGGACCCGCCTGCTCCGTCTCATCGCCGAGCTGTGGCGGCGCATGGGACCCGCCGACGACACGCGCTGGGAACACCACCCGTCCCGCCTCCCGTTCGGGCTGACCCCCTTTGAGATCGGCGGCGTCGAGATCGACCCCTCCGAGGCACGCTTCTCCGCCACCGAGGACCGGCTCTACGCCCGCCTCGACATCACCGTGGCACATCCGGCGATCGCCGAACTCGACGAGGACACCGCCAACGATGCCGCCATGCACATCCTCGACGCCACGCTGGGCGAAGACGCCGTCGAACGGTGGCTGGGCATCCTGGAGACGGCCGACACACTCCCGGAGGGCTCGCCCATGTTCATGGCTCGGTCGGTCATCGACAGGTTCTCGGCCGAAACCCCGGAGCACGGATGGGAGCGGGTCGACGACCAATACGACGGGGTCGTGCTGGCCCAGGTCGACCGGTCCGTCAAGTGGATCGACCACATCGACAAGCCGATCTACTCCGAGGTCACGATCAACGCCCTCATGGCCGGAGAGGACGGCCTCCCGGTCCCGATCGAGCAGAAGCGCCTCGACGCGGTGGTGGCCGACCTCGTGGAACGCCTCGGCAACCGGGCCGTCCTCCTAGGCACCGCGGTCGGCGACGGTGAGCAGACCGTCCACCTCTACGTCGGCGTCGGGGACGACGTCGAGCGGACCATCTCCGAATGGCGGGACGCCAACGACAACCGGGAGATCTCGGTCGATCTCGTCCCCGACGAGCAGTGGCAGAACGCGGAGCAATGGGACTGACGGCCTGACCATGCCCTCCCTGCTGGTTCGGGCCGACGCCGTCGTCTCCGCGTCGGGACTCCTGGGCGACGCCCTCGAGATCGCCGGTGGGCGGGTCGTGCGAACGGGAAACCACCGGGACCTCGCCCGGCCCGGTCTCCCTGAGGTCGCCTACCCCGGCACCACGATCGTGCCGGGGCTCGGGGACGCCCACTTCCATCCACTGGGCTACACGGCATCACTCACGAGGCTCACCGTGTACGACGCCACCAGCATCGATGACGTCATCGATGCTGTTCGCGCGACGGCCGCCAGTCTCCCACCGGGGGCCTCGGTGGTGGCGACCCGTCTCGATGAGCATCGCCTGGTCGAGGGGCGACTCCCCACCCGAGCGGACCTCGACGTCATCGACCGACCCGTCCTCCTCTACCGGGTCTGCGGGCACGTGGCCGTCGCCAACACCGAGGCCCTCGCGGCGTCCGGTGTGGGATCGGGAACGCCGGATCCACCCGGTGGAATCCTCGACCGGGACGAACGGGGTCATCCCACCGGTGTCCTGAGGGAGACGGCCATTCCGCTCGTCTCCGAGGTCGTTGGCACCCGCACCCGGGACCTCACTCCGAACGAGGTCA
>JBFKVA010000128.1:0-4896 GCA_041635475.1 Acidimicrobiia bacterium
CTCCACCACGTACTGGATGACGGGCTTCTCCAGCACCGGGATGAGGGGCTTGGGGATGGTGCGGGTGGCAGGCTGCATCCGGGTTCCCCTCCCGGCCGCGGGGATCACGGTCACGTCGAGCATGGCGGCAGGGTAGCCGCCGGTCGATGAGCGGGGACCGTGGGGATAGCCTGCCCCCATGGCAGAGGACCACTCGAAGCGGGAGCGGTGGATTCCCGTCGGTTTCTGGCTCGTGTACGCACTGACCCGCGTGGGGGTCGCCCTCCGGGGAGGGCCCCTCATCACCGGCAACGACGACCTCACCCGGGTCGTGCAGGTCCGCCAGTGGCTCGCCGGTCAGTCGTGGTTCGATCTCACCCTCTACCGCCTCCATCCGCCGGACGGCGTGGCCATGCACTGGACGAGGCACACGGATCTGCTGCTCGCCGGCCTGGGAATGGCGAGCCGGGGAGAGGGCGCCGAGCGTTTCGCCGTGATCGCGTTGCCCCTCCTCCTCGCGCTGGGGGTGTACGTCCTCGTGGGCACGATCGCCCGCCGGGTCGGCGGCCGGCCCGCCGTTCCGGCTGCGCTCCTCCTGCTGCTTGCGTCGGCCCTCACCGCCCAGCAGTTCGCCCCCGGGCGAGTCGACCACCACGGCCTCCAGATCCTCCTGCTCCTCGTTGCGGTGGTGGGTCTCATCCGGTTCGAACGGCCCGCCTGGGCGACGGTGAGCGGTGCCGCCATCGGGACCTCGCTCTCCGTCGGGCTCGAACAGCTGGCGGTGGTGGTCGCCGTCATCGCCACGGTCGACATCCTCGGCCTTCGCCAACCAGACCTGGCCCCGGGTCTGCGCGGGTTCGGCCTCGCCATGGCCGGCGCTTCGGTGGGCGGTGCCCTGCTGTTCGCACCGGCCGAGCGGCTGTTCGGGGTCGCCTGCGACGTTTTCTCACTCCCGCATCTCGTCGCCGTGGCCGTGGTGGCGGTGACCTTCGTCGTGCTGTCGCGACATCGCCGGGCGGTGGTCCTGGCCAGCGGGGGAGTGGTGGCAGCGCTGGCTGCCCTGGCCACCGGTCCCCGATGTGTCGATCCCTACACCGACGTCGACCCGGTGCTGCGCGAACTGTGGCTGGCCAACGTGGCCGAGGCCCAGGGGATGGGGTCGATGCTCACCGGCGACCCCTGGTTCGCGCTGGCGGTCATCGTCCCGGGCGTCGTGGCGCTCGGTGCGGCGCTGTGGTGGTGGTGGAAGGCGGGTTGGGGCACGGGCACCTGGTTCCGGCTCTTGGTCGTGCTGACCGCGGCGTACGCCACCGCTGTCCTCCAGTTCCGGGCGGCTCCCGCCGCCACCGCCCTGTCGGTCCCGGTGTTGGGCGTGGTGTTTGCCCGCACCCGGGACCGGCTCGACGCGTGGCCGATGCTCGGCCGGGTCGGGGTCATGCTCGTCGTGGCCGTCGTCATCTCAGGGCTCGGTCCGCTGCTGGTGGGTGTGGCGAGCGACGGACAGGCCGGCCCCGGGGAGGACTGCAGCGTCGCCGGCGGAGCCCTCGGCGGGTTGGACGGCCTCGTACTCGCCCCCATGGACCTCGGTCCCGACCTCCTCCACGGCACCGACGCCGACGTCCTGGCGGCCCCGTACCACCGCAACAACGAGGGGAACCGCCTCGCCTGGGACCTCTTCCTGGGATCGCCCGACGAAGCGGACCTGTCGGCCCGCGGCATCGACTGGGTGGTGACCTGCGACGGCATGGCCGAGAACAACCTCCTGGTGAGGGAGGCCCCCGAGGGTCTGCTGGCCGCCTTGCTGGCCGACGACGTCCCGTCAACGCTGGAGGTGACCGACCTCGGCGGCCGGGGGCTCACCGTGTACCGGGTCAGGGGTTGAGGAGGCTGTCGACCCACTCGACGAGCCCCGACACCCAGTCCCCGATGGCAAGGGTCGTTTCGTACACGGCCCGTTTCCACTCGGTCGGCTCGGCGATGAGTTCGGGCAGGGCGTCGCCCGGCTGGATGGTGGGGATCACGATCGGCGGGTCTGCCACCACCACGACCGCGTCCGGCATCGGGGAAGGAGCCGGGAGTGCCGTCGTGGTCGTCGTCGACGGCTGCCACTCGAACGTCTCGTAGGCCGGGGTGGCCTCCTCGTCCGGGAGGCGCTCGGTCCACACGATCGTCACCGCGGGTGTGCCGTCACCCACCGGCACCGGCGGTGGAGGGACCTTCTCGCCCTCACCCCTGGCCTCTTCCTCGCGGTTGGTGACGGGGGCCGGCTCGCCGGTACCCGGGTCCTTGGGGGCGGCGACGATGACGACGGCTTCGGTGGTCGTGGTCGTCGGGGGCTTCGTGGTCGTGGGGGCCACGGTGGTTGTGGTCGCAACCGTGGTCGTCGTTGTCGGGGGTTGCGTGCTCGAGGTCGAACTCGACTGGGGCACCGTGGTGGTGGTTGTGGTCGTGGTTGTCGTCGAGGTCGTCGGCGGAGCCGAACCGTCGGTCACCGGGAACGTCGTGGTCGGGCTGGTCGGCACCGAGCCGTCGGCCGCCACCGAGAAGTACCGCGACGGGAGGCCGAAGGTGAGGCGTACCCAGTTGGCGGTGACGTCGCTGGCCACGGCCTGGCCGCCCTTGGTCCCGGTGAACCGCACCGTCTTGGCCGACCCGGACGGGTACGTGGCAGTGACCGCGGCCGACGTGATGGCGTCGAACTCGAGGGCCGACGCCACCTCGACGTTCGACTTCTACCGGGTCCACGAGGTGTAGGGGTTGCCGGCGGCCGGCAGGGCCGCGGCCGAGTCGCTCACGTTGACGAGGTAGGGCAGCTGGAGTCCGCCCCAGTAGTCGCCGTTGCGCTCGGTGGTTCCCCCCGAGGAGGACGAGTACACGGTCTCGGCCACCTTGCCGGCGTTCGTTCCCACGGTCTGGACCACGATGGTCCCGGCACTCGCGGTGGCGGCGGCAGCGAAGTTGGGGTTGGCGGCGGCCCCGGTGGCACCCTTCCACACCTGGTCCGACGTGGTGGCGTAGAGGTTGCAGTAGCACGCGTCCTTGCGCTCGTTGTTGAACTCCCAGGCCGAACCCCGCCAGCCGGATCGGGCCAGGGCGTACGAGCGGGCGGCGATGGCCTGGGCGCGGAGCGTCTCGGCGTGCCAGGAGTCCGGGATCTCGGTGATCCCGCGCACGTAGGGCTCGACCGCCGTCTGCCACACGGCGTGCACCCCGGTGATCGTCACCCCGGGTCGGAGACGGAGCACGCCGTTGGAGTACCGGTTGCCGACGAACACGAGCTCGATCGACGTCGCCGAGTCGTTGGGCGTGACGGACCCCCGGCAGGTCCCGGGAGCGGTCTGGGCAGCCCAGGTCCCTCCGGTCTGCCTGGCGAACACACAGCCTTGGGGTGTGACCTCGAAGCGCCATGTCTCGTCGGCGCCTGCGGCCAGCGGGCACACCTGTTCCCCGGACTCGAGGCACAACGTGGCGGCTCCGCCCCGGGGTCGGAACGTCACCGTCGTCTGGTCCCGCATCAGGCTCACCCACAACGGCATCGGCTCGGCGAGCAAGAACGGCTTCACCGACGCCGAGGAGATCGTCCCGAGTTGGGTGGTGGGGTAGTAGTGGGAGAGGATCTGGGCCGAGGTCGATCCCTGCAGGGCCATCCCGTAGGCCCCGTACTGGGTCATGCCGACGCCGTGGCCCCAGCCGGACCCGACGAACACGACATCGTTCCCGGCCGCATCGGCCGGGGCGGGGAGCAGCGCAGCGAGCGCGATCAGGATGTACGCGAGTGCGACCCTGCGCACATCGTCCTCCGTTGCCTTGACCCCGCCCGGATCAGGTATCGGTCACAGGATGCCGGAAGTGGAGGTATATGTGGAGGATTCGTCTGCGGGCGGTCAGCGGGGACCGCGCCGGGCTCCGTCGACCGCGGCGTCCAGGGCCGCCATGGCCCGCTCGTAGCCGAGGGGAACGTTGACGGTGGTGTGGTACAGCACCCTCGCCGCCCACGCCCGGAACGCCACCTCCTCCCACGCGGGGTCGCCCAGCCGGAACCCGTCGAGCAGCGTCCGCAGGGCCCTGCCCCAGCGGACGTCGTCCCACGCCTCCACGCGGTCGGGGAGAAGGGCGGGATGGGCTTCGACGAGTGCCCGGGAAGCCGCCGGGAGTGGTCGGTCGATGAGGCCCCGGGTGAGCTCGGCGTCGAAGGCAACCGTTGCCCGGATGGCCTCCGGAACGCCCTCCTCGGGGTCGACCGAGCCGCGGCGCTCGACGCCCAGGTCGAGGTGGGCCACGCCCTGGAGGGCATCGATGCATTCCACGAGCATGATCCGGAGATCGGCGAGGCTCTCGTAGTAGCCGTGCTCCTTGCCGTCGGGGACGAAGACCTCGTCGACCGCCAGGTCGTTGCGCAGCATCTCGACGGTGAGGACGGTGTCGATGCCCCAGTCGGACCTTCGTCGCACGTGAGGGCTGGCCCACAGGGTTTCGGCGGCCCGTCGGGTGAGGGCGAGCTCGCCGCCGAGGGGCTGGCGCACGTCCGGGACCGGTGATTCGGGCCACAGCATCGCCGCGCCCGGCTTCGTCACATGCCAGGTGATCTGGGCGTCGGTGGCGGCCCGATGGAAGAAGTGCTTGGCGACGTCCGCGCCGTCGTCGAGGGCTCGTTCGGCAACGTCGAGCCAGCTCGTGGAGAAGGTTCGGATATCGGTGTCGTAGAGGTGGAGGCGACGTTCCCCGCCATCCTCGACAAACCGGCGGATACCGGTGAGGACCGCATCACCCTTGCCGGACCGGAGTTGCCCTATCCGCTCCTGGCACACCACCTCGACGGAGGCGCTTCCCCCTGCTGCCCGCGTGGCTGCCTCGATGAGGGACCGGTGGGGGGGTTGGTCGCCGACACACAGCACCCTCGTCACCGCCGGGTGGGAG
>JBFKVA010000129.1:0-4831 GCA_041635475.1 Acidimicrobiia bacterium
CCCGTCGCTCTTGATGAGGACCTGGCCGGTCGTGACCGCCCACCCGGTGAGGTTGTTGACGACGACGTCGGCCCGCAGTCGGGGTGAGGGGCCGTACACCGTGGCGCTCCGCAGGTAGGTCGGGCTGAAGTCGTCGTCGGCGAGCCTGGCCACGTCCCGTTCGACGAGGGCCTTGGTTTCCCCGTAGGGGGTGACGGGCACGAAGGAAGCGGTTTCGTCCACGATCCCCGACGCCGAGGCTCCGTACAGGCTGCACGACGAGGCGAAGAGGAACCTCGGGACTCCGGCTGCCTTGGCGGTCTCGGCGAGTTTGACCGACGCCAGATGGTTGATCTCGTGGGTCACGGCCGGGTCGAGGTCACCGAGCGGGTCGTTGGAGAGGGCGGCGAGGTGAACGATGGCGTCGAAGCCCTCGACGTCGGCGGCCGTGATGTCGCGGATGTCCTTGCGGATCGCTGGCGGTGGCAGCGGCTCCTCGCCAAGGGTGCAGTCCGTGAAGAAGAAGGTGTCGAGGCCAGTGACGTCATGGCCGGCCTCGATGAGATGGGGCACCATCACACTGCCGACGTAGCCATTGTGGCCCGTGACCAGCACTCGCATTTCCTGCACCCCCTCTCCGGTCGTTCGACCCAGGAAGGACGGAATATACCCCGGACGTCGGGGGCGGACGCCGGGGGCGGACCTCGCCGCCTCGTTGAAACACACCGAAACGGGCGCCGTCCGGCCGATCCGTGGGTCGCGAATTCCCCGATTCCCACATCTCACGCAGAGTGGTAGTCTCGCGCCGCGGGCGGTTTCCGCCTGGGCGGCTCAGATTGGACGACATGCCACGGGATGCGATTCGGGTTTCAGTCTTCGGGCTGGGCTATGTGGGCACCGTCACCGCGGCCTGCCTCGCCCAGAACGGGCTCGACGTCGTCGGTGTCGACATCGACCCGCGCAAGCTGGCCCTCCTTGAGGCAGGTCGGAGCCCCGTCGTGGAACCCGGCCTCGAGGAGATCATCGGGTCCACCGTGGCGTCGGGGCGTCTGACGTTCACCACCGACGCCGCCCTGGCCGTTCGCCAGACGGACCTCTCGATTGTCGCCGTCGGTACCCCGTCCGACGAGGAGGGCGAGGTCGACACGCGCCAGGTGGAACGCGTCTGCGAGCAGATCGGCAGCGGCCTGGCCGACAAGCCGGGCCGGCACACGGTCGTGATCCGTTCGACGGTGCTCCCCGGCACCACCGAGCGTCTCCTGATCCCGGTCCTGGAGAAGGCGTCCGGAGGAACGGTGGGAGTCGATTTCGACATCGTCTTCAACCCCGAGTTCATGCGGGAGGGCGAATCGATCCACGACTTCTATCACCCCCCGTTCACCGTCCTGGGAAGTCACGGGAGCGCCGACCTCGACGCCCTCCGGCCGCTGTTCTCCGAGGTCTCGGGCAACGTCATCACCTGTTCGATTCCCGTGGCCGAGGCCGTCAAGTACGGATCGAACATCCTCCACGCCACCAAGATCACGTTCGCCAACGAACTGGCCGTGATGTGCAACGCCATCGGCATCGACGCCCGAGAGGTGCTCGACATCGTCGTGGCCGACACCAAGCTCAACATCTCGTCGAAGTACATGCGGCCGGGCCTGCCGTTCGGAGGCAGCTGCCTTCCCAAGGACCTGCGGGCGTTCGCGACGAGTGCCCGCAAGATCAACGCGCCTCTGACGATGTTCGAGGCGATCATGACGAGCAACCACCTCCAAACCGAACGCATCGCCCGCCGCGTGCTCACCGCCGGCTCTCGTCGCGTCGCCCTGTTCGGACTGAGCTTCAAGGAGGGCACCGACGACCTCCGGGAGAGCCCGCTCGTTGCCCTCGCCGAGATGCTCATCGGCGAGTCGATCGACCTGAAGATCGTCGATCCCAACGTGGAGTACTCGGCGCTGCTCGGCGCCAACCGGTCGTTCCTCGACACCGAGCTCCCCAACTTCGAGGAGCGCCTCTCCACGTCGGGCGAGGCGCTGGCCACGTGCGACACGTTGGTCTTCGCCCACGACTCCACGTACTTCCGCCAAGCCCTCGAGCAGGTCGGCCCCCACCACCACGTGATCGACCTCGTGGGCCTGGACGATGTGGACCATGCCGCGGGCACCTACGAGGGCCTCTACTGGTGAGCCGTGGTCACATCCTCATCCTCGTCCAGAACCTGCCCGTGCCTTTCGACCGGCGGGTGTGGATGGAGGCGCAGTCGCTGAGAACGGCGGGCTACGACGTCTCGGTCGTGTCACCGGCGCCGCCTGGCGAGGAGCCACACCAGGTCATCGACGGGGTACGGGTTCGTCGCTATCCCCAGCCTCCACCGTCGAGCGGTGTGACGAGCTACTTCCGCGAGTACGTCCACTCGTACCGGTGGACATCAAGACTCACGAAGGCACTGTGGGAGGAGGAACGCTTCGACGTCATCCAGACCTGCAATCCACCCGACCTGTTCTGGGCGATCGCCCGCCGGTACCGACGCCACGGCGTTCGGTTCGTCTTCGACCACCACGATCTCGTGCCCGAGTTGTACCTGTCGAAGTTCGGCCGCAAGGACGTCCTCTACCACGCCCTTCGGTTCCTCGAGGCTCGTCAGTTCGCCACGGCCGACGCGGTGATCTCGACGAACGAGAGCTACCGGCGGGTGGCCATGGGCCGGGGACGGATGCCCCAGGACCGGGTCACCGTGGTCCGCAGTGGCCCTCCGGCCGATCGTTTCCGTCGCTCGGATGCGGTACCCGCCCTGAAACGAGGCCGAGAGCACCTCGTTGTGTACCTGGGGGTCATGAACAGCCAGGACGGCGTTGACTACGCCCTGCGGGCGATACGCCATGCGGTCGATGAAGGGCTCGACTCTGCATCGTTCACTTTCATCGGGGAGGGTGACGCCTCCGACGCCATGGTCGTTCTCCGGGACGAACTGGGCCTGGGCGACGTGGTGCACTTCACGGGGCGCATCCCCAACGACGACCTCATCGCCCACCTGAGCACCGCCGACCTGGCCCTCGCCCCCGACCCCTGCAACCCCCTCAACGACGTGAGCACGATGAACAAGATCATCGAGTACATGGCCATGGGTCTACCGATTGTCAGCTTCGACCTCAAGGAGAGCAGGGCGAGCGCCCAGGAGGCGGCCGTGTACGTGTCCGACGACGACACCGCAGCCATGGGGGATGCCCTCATTCGCCTGCTCGGCGATCCTGATCGCAGGGCGCTCATGGGTGCGTTCGGACGGCGCCGCTTCGAACAGCACCTGGCCTGGGCCTACTCGGAGGCCGAACTCCTGGGCTTCTACGAAGCCCTTCTCGGGGGACGGGGCAACCGGGGCGGGCCGGCCGGGGCCGCAGCGGCCGAAGGCATCGATACACTGCGCTTCCCCGCCTAGGACACCGGATGGACGCATACGAATTCATGCAGGCCCTTCGCCGCCAGAAGCTGTGGCTGGCGGTGGGGTCCGGTGTCTTGGTGCTTCTCATGCTCCTGCTCCTGATCAAGGTGGAGGACGGTCGTCTTGTCGGCCGGATCACCCCCAAGTACGAGGCGAGCGTTCGGATCGCGGTCGTACCCGAAGGCGTGCGCTCGCTGGATGACCCGGGCCTCATCGTCAGCGGCCTGGCCGGCCTGGCCGAGGTCTACGGTGTCATGCTCCAGTCCCCGGAGGCCATCCTCGAGATCGAAGAAAGGACCTCCACGAACGTGCTCGAGATGCGGGTCCTCACCGACTCCCGAAGCCCGATCGTCGAGGTGTACGTCAACGCAGGTACCCCGGAGGGTGCGGTCCGCGCTGCGCTGGGATCGTTCGATTGGCTCAGCGACAGACTGGCCGAGCCCACCACTCCAACGGCGGTGTCGGTGACGAGCACCACAACGACCACAACGTCGGCCCCCCTGGCGGAGGCCGAGGTCCCGGTGGTCCTCGACGTCGAACCGGTCTACCCGGAGGTCGGCCTGGACACGTGGCTGGAGATCAACACATTCGGTGGAGATGGCTTTGCGGCGTCGCTGCCCCGGCTGGTGTCCGGGACGACGTTCGGTTCGCTCATCCGTCCGGGTGGTTCGATCGAGTTCGTGCTCGGACCCGAGACCGGCGAGCCCTACGGGACGGCACTGGCGATCGTTCCGGTCTTTCCGTCCGACTTCGATGCCGGGTACTCGCTCAGGATCCGCCTGCGCCGCGGGGTGATCACGCTCCCGTCGGCCGACGATCCGGCCATCGACGGCTCCCGCATCCAGGTCGAGTGGGTCAGGACCCAGGTGCTCCCCTCCGATCCACCGCCCCAGCCGGAGCAGGCGGCGTCGCTGCTCCTGCTCACCCGGGAACCGGTGGCCGAGGCCCAAGGCGCGCTCCGTGCCCCGATCCTGGTGACGGGAGGGTTGACGACGGGCCTCCTGGCGCTGCTCCTCATCGTGGTCGCCCGCGACAGGGTCGAACAGGCCCGCCGCCAGACCCTCGTCAGGAGCCTGGATCAGCCGTGAGTTCGGGTGTCCCATCTGGTGAGAGGCCGAGTCCCAACACCACGACGACCATCGGCTAGACCCGTTGTCGAGCTTGGCCGTCACCATCGTCAACCACGGCCAGTGGCAGTGGCTCGCCCCGTGCCTGGACTCCCTCCAGGCCTTCCCGTACACGAACGGGCCGTTCGAGGTGATCGTCCTCGACAACGCCTCCGACGACGGTTCGGCCACTGAGCTACCCCACCGATTCCCCGACGTCCGGTTCCTCCCCCAGGACCGCCGACGCGGTTTCGGTGCGAACCAGAACGTCGCCATCGCCACCACCGAGGCCGACGTGGTCCTCGTCCTCAACCCGGACACGATC
>JBFKVA010000130.1:0-4828 GCA_041635475.1 Acidimicrobiia bacterium
GATGTCGTCGTTGGTGATCGTGCACGTGGCACTCTCACCCAGGGCGAGGGTGATCGAACCGTCCGCAGCACAGTCACCACCCCAGTCGCCTGCCGCGTACCCGGGCAACGTCGTCTCCGACGCCGTATGTGCTCCGGCACTGACAGCAGTCGCCGAACCCCACGGCACATTCCCACCATCGATCTTGCCCTGGAAGTCATCGGCAACCGCCGTACCACCATCATCATTCACAACCGTCTTGACCAACGTCAACGTCGGCGCGATCGCAGTGTTGGTGACCGTGCAGGTGACGTGATCGCCATAGGCGAGCGTGATCGTGGCGGAACCGTTCGCCGACCCGTCCTGGTCGCCGCCGTCACAGCTCCACGAGTCGTTCGAGGCGAACCCGCTTGGACCACTCTCGTTGAGCGTGTACGCCACGCCCTGAACCGCCCCCGTTGGCCCGTACGACGCGGTGGCCGTGTCGGCCGGACTCAGGGCGCCAGAGATCGTCGTCCCGGACTCCGGGGTGGCACTGAGTGTGAAGTCGTCGGCGTAGTAGCCGCTCCCGTCGACGACGACCTTCCGCAACGTCAAGGTCGGCAGCTCACCATTTGTGATCGTGCACGAGTAGTCGCCACCGGCGGCCGCGTTCACCTCATTGGTGTCTTGTCCCTCACAGGTCGTCGAGACGTGCTCCCAGCCATCCGGAACGTCGATCTCGGCGGCCGAGTGGAGACCGACATCAACCATGTTCGCGACACCGTGCAGCACCGTCCCGCCGTCAAGCTGCAGCGTGAAGAAGGAGTCGAGGGTCTCGCCGTCGGGGAGGGCGCTGTTCCCGGCCAGGGCCTTGTTGACCGTGATGGTCGGGAACATCTTGTTGGTGATCGTGCAGTTGGCTGAGCCTCCAGCAGGCACGGTCACATCGCCATCCGCGTCGCAGTCACCGCCATACAGAATCTGTGACGCATCCCAACCTGACGGAAGTGGAGTGTCCTCGCCGACGCTGTAATCGCCGGGGAGCAGGCTGTGAGAGTCGGGGCTTCCCTGATCGGAGGAGACGGAGTCATTCAGCTCCCACGCCGGGAACAAGTCGGCGGTCACCGTGTAGGCGAACGCTTGGCTCGAAGCCGGGGTTGTGAGCTTCTGAACGGTCAGGGTGCTGCAGTTGGACAGATCGATCGGCACTGGACCGATCACGTCCTTGAGCTGAGCGTTCAGGCTGTTGCCAGTCTTCCCCCACAGGGTCGCCGCCCCGAAGCGCTCACACGCGTCCGGCGCACTCGGGTCTGGGAACAGAGAAGTGATGTTGACGGCAGCCTCCCCAAAGACGCGTTCGCCCGCAGAGGACGACGACGCCACCGACAGGGTGCCTGGGGCACTGACCCATGCCGAACCGCTCCACTCGTACTGCTTGACGGGAGCAGCGGCGCCCGAACCGCCGTCCCAGTCGAACTCCAAGAGCACATCGCCGATCTGCCGGAACGACCCTGGGACACTGCCCAAGCCCTGATTCAGTTCAACGAAGACCGACAAGTCGCCTTCGCTCTTGTACTTGACCACCCCGACGTTGAGGTAGATGCTCACACCGGTTTCGTAGCTGAGATAGAACTGGCAGAGGTCAGTCTTCGGTGCGGGCTGGGGTGTCGGGTACCCGTCCGTTCCGTCCGGATCGATCGTTACATCCGGCGTTCCGATCTTGCTGCTGGCTAGGGAAAGGTCAGTGCCGGTGGTACAGATCAGATTGGGGAACGTAGTGGCTATGCCACCCACCGGGGTAGCCCCGGAAACGAGTGTCTGCTCGGCGTCGCTGGTGACCAACACGCCAAGACTGGTGGTCCAGTCATTGCCGCCTACGGTATTGCTGTCCTCGACGTCCATGGCACCTCCGATGGAATTCGGAGAGAGTGCGTCCGCACCCTGGTATGGCGGCAGGACTACCAAGAGCGCCACTGCCAGCGCAAACGCGACTGCGAGGTAGAGGAACCGGACTTGCCGCTTGGCCCAACTGGCTGTCATGTCGTCACTCCCCCGAGGAGGCCCTCGGTCAGAAAACCTCGGATTCGTCCTCAAGTTCGTCAGCCTTGGGGCCGATATCCCTCTTGTCGGAACGGGGTACCGGCTGCGTCAGCGTGCTCGAGTCCCCACTCCAGTCCCGCGAAGCTACCACTCTCCGTGGCCGATGTCCACAGAGATTTCGCGAACTCCTCGGCAACCGTCACCGACCGTGCCAGAACCCCCGAACCGTGGGCCAGATCGCGCGCACATCGCGCGCCCCAACCCTGGGTTCCAGCGCGCGCCGGAGCGGGCCCGAAGGCCCGCTCCGTGCCCACGGCAACGGGGAGGCTCAGCTCAGCTGATACCTCCGCACCGACAGCAGCACGAGGCCCGCCCCAGTGAGGATGAGGCCCAGTGCCAAGGTCACGACCTGGATGGTCCCCGGTCCGGTCGCGGGGAGGATCTCGAGACCCAGCACGTCGGTCGGCGCTTCGGTCGTCGTGGTTGTCGTGGACGGCAGCGTCGTGGTTGTGGTCGTCGTCGTGGTCGTGGTCGTGGTGGTGGTCGTCGTCGGCGGGTTGTACGTGTTGGTGAACGTGCATGTCGCCGCCTCACCATCGCCGAGCAGGAGGTTCACGCCGTTGCTGATCGGCACGAACTCGTTCGGCGTCTCGCACACCACGCTCGTGAGTGTCCAGTGCACCGGAAGGGGCATCTCCTCCACCAGGCCGTACGAACCGGCCGGCACGATCCAGGTGTGGGACCCGCCGGTGGCCAGCGAGACCTCCTCGTCTTCCACCCAGTCAGCATGTGACAGGGTGAAGTCGAAGGTTCCGGTCGCGTTCGCTGCCTTGATCGCCGTGATCTCGGCGGGCTGGCGGTTCGTGAACTCGCAGTAGACCTCGTCCTCGTATCCGACCTCGAACGCCACATGGGCGGCGGACCCAACGATCGGGATCGCGATGCCGGTGCAGCTGACATCGGTCAGCCACCACCCGTCGGGGATGAGTTCGGTGAGACCGTAGGTCCCGGGGTCGGGAGCCCACGTGTGGGTCTCACCGTTGGCCAGGATCTGCGTATCGCTCGTCCCCTCACCCGCCAGCGTGATCGAGAAGCCGAGGTCGGTGTGGGGGAAGGCGATCTTCTTCACCGTGACGAGTGGATTCGCAAGCCGCTCGTCGGTGAACACGCAGGTGATCCCGTCCTCGTAGTCCAGCTCGAAGGCTGCGCCAAGGTCGATCTTCTCGACCTCGACCGTGCCCTCACAGGACACGCCGCCGAGCTCCCAGCCCGCGGGGACCGCCTCCACGAGCGTGTAGCTGCCAGGCTGCACCGTCCAGGTGAAGTCACCGTTGGAGGCCACTGCCCTCGTGTCGGTGAACAGCCCGCCGGCCAGCGTGAAGTCGAACATCGTTCGCGTCTCGCCCGCCAGCTTCTGGACCTTCACCCACGGCAGCGGGAGCGCCTCGTTGGTGAACGTGCACACGACGTTCTCGTTCGGGGCGATGGTGAACTCGTCGGGCGACTTGCCATCAGTGCACTCGACCCCGGCGAACTCCCAGCCAACAGGCATCACCTTCTCAGTGACGCCATACCAGCCGGGCTCGAGCACGGTCCAACTCCTCGACGCCGTCCCGTTCACCGTTGTCAGGTTGAACGGCAACGGCGTGCCATCGGCAAGGCGAACTTCCAGGCCGAACGTGTCGTCGCCCCCGATCGCGTTCTTCACGACCTTCAGCGATCCACACGTCGAGTACGTCTCGCTGATGCCCACGTAGTCCTTCAACGTCGGGTTGGCAACGCTTTCGCCTTGGGACGCTTGGCCCGTCTCGGTGAACACGCCCGTCCCGAAGAAGGTCTCACACGAGCCGCCCGGTACGAGCACCCCGAGCGCCGTCAGGTCGAGCCGCGTCTCGGCAAACAGCTTGTCGCCAGAGACTGCTGCATCGAACGAACCGGGTGGAGGCGCCTGCGGCACCCACGCCGACCCGCTCCTGATGAAGACGCTCGGCGTGATGTCGTCCTCCGACGACGTGTAGTCGTACTTGACGAGCCAGTCACCGTCGGCCCAGGTTCCGCCCCCCGCATGAAGTGGCAAGTACACGCTCACCTCACCGCCCGAGTCCGACCGCTCCCAGGCGAAGTGGAGGAGGAAGTGCCCGGCGTCCAATTCGAGGAACGACCCCACCTTGCACAGGTCGGCTTTCTGGGGGACGCTGCTGGTGACCAACAGGTGGCCAACGTCAGGTCCGGTCAAGACCCCGAACTTGGTGTCACCGCCCTGCTTGAAGGTGTCATCGCTGTTCACGGCCGGGTTGCCGTCGACTCTCTTGCACAGGTCGACGTAGGGGGTGATCCCCGCCCAGTCCCCCGGGCTCCCATCGATCGTGATGACATGTGATGCCTCGGCCGGCTGGCCGGGCGCCAACGCAAGCACGGCGGACACCATCAGAAGGATGACCCCGAAGGTCAGGAGCCGTTCAGGCCTTCTGTGCAGCCAATTCGCACTCGACATGGCTGTCTCCTTTCGGGACCCCAGGTCGGGGGCCCGGTGGGCGCCGTCGGTGCGAAGGTGGCATGAGCCGGACGATCGCCCGACTGCGCTGGTTGCCGTGATGACAGGGGGCCCGACGCGGGCCAGCCGCCCTGCTCCCACCGGGGAACCGAGGCGGCTGGTTGATTGTCATGCCGTGACTCCTGTCGTCCCCATTGTACTCCACCACGGAGGGTGGTGGGCCAGGCCGATGAACGCGAAAGAGCCCCGGGAGGCCCGGGACTCTTTCGGTTCTCGAAAGCGCGACGCTCAGCGTGTCTCGCGGTGCGCTGTGTGACTGCGGCACCAGCGGCA
>JBFKVA010000131.1:0-4754 GCA_041635475.1 Acidimicrobiia bacterium
CCCGTTCTCCGTCCTTCGTCCTCCGTCCCTCGTCCCCCGTTCTCCGTCCTTCGTCCTTCGTCCTCCTCAAGAGATGAACTCGATCCGACGACCGAGGGTGGCCCCGGCGTACTCGACCCTTTCGTGCATCGCCTCGGCGTCCGGGGTGACGTCGGCGCCGATCGTTCGAACGAGGAGGGCGTCGCCGGTGTCGGCCACCTCCGCCCGTGCCACCGAGCCGTCGCGAGGCCGATCAAGGGCGTCGGCGAGTTGCAGGATCGCCGCCATGAGGCGGGTCCGTCGCCGGGTGGGGGCGTCCATCGCCCGGAACGGTGGGTAGCTGATCTTGGGTGGGCCCCCGAGGTGGGAACGTACGAGCGAGAGGACGATGCCGAGGTCGTCGGGGGACAGTCCCCTGATCTCGGCGTACTCGACGAGGTAGGCCGAGTGGCGATGGTGGTTGGCGAGCGACAGCGACCGGCCGATGTCGTGGACCTGGGCCGCGGTCTCGACCAGGTCGCGGTCGTGGTCGTCGAGACCGTGGATGTGGGCGGTCTGGTCGAACAGCTGATGGGCCAGGCCGGCCACGTGCTCGGGGTGTGGATCGTCGGGGAGGAACTCCTCGCGTAGGGCCCGGACCGACCGCAGTCGAACCTCGGGCCCGGTGGGCGGGGCGATCCCCAGGGAGTCGAGGATGACCCCGGTGCGGAGGCCCCAGTCCGAGACGAGAGCTTCGTCGATGCCGAGGATCCGCATCGCCTCGGTGATGATGAGGCCGGCGACCGGCAGCGTGGCGGCGCGCTCGGGGTCGATCGAGTGGTCGTCGATGCGCTCCTGGACGTCGAGGGGCAGGAGCTCCTCGGTGGCCACCTCCAGCTCTCCGCGGCTGATGGTCATCTGATTGAGCGACCGCGGGACCCAGGCCCGCGTTCGGTCGGCGACGTAGCGGGCCAGGGCCCGTACCGACCCACCGATGAGGACCACCCGGGTGGAGGGGTCGACGGTGGGCCGGTCGATGGCGTCGCGGACCATCCCCAGGATCCTGGACCGGGTCGCCCCGTCGATGCGATCCGGGCGATCCACGAGGGCGGCGATCCGGCTCACGCCGACCGGCCAGCTCGCCCCGTCCGCCATGGTGCCGCTCGTCCCCAGGGCCAGCTCGAGACTCCCCCCGCCGAGGTCGAGCACGCCGCGGGGCGACTCGCCGAAGTCGACGGCGGCCGAGACCCCCAGGAACGACAGTGCCGCCTCCTGGATGCCGGGGACGACCCTGACCGGGGTGCCGAGGATCCGTCCCAGCTGGTCGGTGACCTCCGGCCCGTTCTCGGCTTCGCGGAGCGCGGCGGTGGCCACCGGGAACACCCGGTCCACCCCGAAGCGTTCGATGAATCCCCCCATGGATCGGACGACCTCGAGGGCTCGGCGGACGCCGTCGTCGGGGACGAAGCCGTGGCGGCCGACCACCGCCCCGAGTCCGAGCATCTTGCGCTCGATGTGGAGGGTGGTGAGTCCGCCGTCGGGTCGGACCCTGCTGATGAGGAGCCGGAACGTGTTCGAGCCCAGGTCCACGACGGCGACGCGCATGAGGTCGAGGGTAGGTGTCCGATCGGGCCTGCACGACCGTTGGACGTTCGCGGTTGAGGCGCCCCGTCCCTACGCTGTCGCTCCATGCGCCGCCTCCTCGCCGTGGTCGTGATCCTCGCCTCTTGTGGGTACGGTGCCGCTGCGGTGGAAACCGTGCCTCCCCCCACGAGTTCGGTGGCTCCGACGACGACGTCATCGACGACCACCACGACCACAACCACCGTCACCACGACGACGTCGACGTCCACGACGACGACCACGCTGCCCCCCAATGGGGAGCTCATCATCCACGGAACCGGTGACGTGTCACTCGACCCCTCCTACGTGTGGACGTTCAACGACAAGGGCTATCACTGGGCCTGGAGCGGCCTGCAAGGCATCTTCTGGGACTCGATCGCCGTCGTGAACCTGGAGTGCCCCGTCACCAACGGGGGGATCCCCCTCGACAAGGAGTTCGTCTTCAAGTGCGACCCGGAGGCGCTCGACGAGATGGCGTTCGCCGGGGTCGACGTCGCCAACCAGGCCAACAACCACCTGCTCGACTGGGGTCGAGATGCCCTCCTCGAGTCGATCACCCACCTCAAGGAGGCCGGGATCGGTTCGGTCGGCTCTGGGGCGACCGCGGCCGAGGCCTACGCCCCCCACGTCATCGAGCGCAGCGGGTGGACGGTGGCCGTGCTGGGGTTCGGGGGGGTCGTGCCGTCAGGGACCTGGCTGGCCACCGACGATCGGCCGGGCATGGCCAACGGTGACGACACCTCGGTCATGGTCGAGGCGGTGGCCGCCGCCGCCCAACTGGCCGATTTCGTCGTGGTGACGGTCCACTGGGGCATGGAGCTGGACACAAGCCCCCGAGCCGACGACATCGAACGGGCCAAGGCCATGATCGACGCGGGAGCCGACGTCATCTTCGGCCATCATCAACACCGCCTCGGTCCGATGAGTTGGTACGCGGGGAAGCCGATCTTCTGGGGTCTCGGCAACTTCGTCTGGCCGCGGCTGTCGCTGGCATCGGCCGACACCGCGGTGGCCGAGGTTCGTATCAGCCCCGACGGCGAGATCGTCGACGCGTGCATGATTCCGGCCACGATCACGCACTCGGGGCACCCAGTCCTCGACGGGCCGTACCAGGGATGCAACGGGGTGGAGTCGCCGACCCTGGACCTCGGGTAACGACCCGGGGTGCGGTCGACCGGCGGTCAGTCCCCGACAAGCCGCGAGTACGCGGCGGGGGTGTCGATGCTCGACCACGAGGCACCCGTCTCGCCCCACGAGCGCCACTCCTCGTCGAGGACCCATCGCACGTCCAGGTCGTCGAGGGCCCGACGTACGAACCCGCCCCGGGCGAGTTCGTCGGCGAACCGCCCGCGGACGGTGCTCGGGTACCACGCGCACGTGACCTGGGGAACGCCTTCGTCCACGGGGATCACCGGTCGGTCATCGCCGAGTGCCGCCAGGTGCCGCAGTGTTCCCGCCTCGATCTGAGGATGGTCGACCCCCACCACCAGGATGTCGCCGCGGGCCAGGGCGGTCACGATGCCCGAAAGCGGACCCCGTCCCGGGCCACCCTCATCGGCGACTCCCGGCCACGGTGCGGTCCGGGTGTCGCCCACGACGAGCACCTCGCCGGTGACCGCACAGAGGGCGGAGGCGACACGGTCGAGGAAGGTGCGCCCCTCGAAGGCGAGTTCGGTCTTGGGTCGTCCCATCCTGGTGGACGAACCACCGGCGAGGACCACCCCGAGCGTCATGGTTGGACGACCGGCAGCTCGGCCGCCAGCCAGGCCTGGATGCCGCCACCCAGTTCGGTCACCCGGGTGAACCCCAGGTCTTTCATGATGCGCAGCGTGGTGCCGCTGCGGTTCCCCGAGTTGCAGTAGATGAGGTAGTGGACGTCCTTGGGAAGGGCGTCGAGTTTGGCCTCGAAGTCGGAGGCGTAGAAGTCGACCTGGACCCAGTCGGCCCCGTCGGTGGCGTCGATGAACCCGGCCGCCACCTCCTCGTTCGTCCTGAGGTCGACGACCGTCCGGTCACGTTCGGAGGCCTGGGCCATGGCGTCGGCGAACTGGGACGCGCCCACCCGGACGAACGGATCCGCCTCGACCGCCGCCGAACCGGCGCACGCCGACAGGGCCACGGCCAGGACGGCCAAGAAGGAGGCGAATCTCCGGGTCACGGTGGGTCGGAGTGTAGGACCCCGCCCGGTGTTCCCCGGTGGGGCTACTCGCGGCTGTCGCGCAGCGGCTTGGTGAGGACGTCGGTGGGATCGACGAGCACGCAGGCCACGGTGCGGTCGCCGGTGGCCCACGAGTCGGGGGTGGGCGTGTAGACCTCGTAGAAGTAGTACGACTCCATGTAGTCGATGCCGACGTAGGCCTCGAACTGCTCGTAGCAGTGGCTGTCCCCCTCGAAGTAGGCCTGGTCGGCGCCCGGCCAGGCCTCGTCGGCCAGGTCGAAGAGGGCGTACACCTCGGCGTCGTGGGCCTCGAAGCAGTCGACGCGGTCGAGGGTCGAGACGAGCGTGTCCTCCCCTTGGTCGATGGCGTCCACGAAGTTGATGCAGTCCCCGACCCGCACCTGGCCCCAGTCGACCTGGTCGCCGACCGGGAAGTCGAGGTTCTCGAAGAACTCCCCGTCGCCCACGAGTGACCGGCCGACGAAGAAGAGGGCGACCATCGCCAGGACCACGATCCCTCCGAGGACGATGGCGGCGATGGCGCAACCGTTCGGTCCCTGCTTGGTCGTTCGCGTAACGGTGCCGGCCGCCGGGGGCGGCACCTGGGGAACCGAGAGGCGGGGCCCACTCGACTCGACCCGGCTCTCCCAGGCGGGTGGGGCCGCCGGGTCCGCGGCGAACGGATCGGAATGGGACAGGTTCTGCGGATCGTTGACAGCCATGCAAACTAGATCGCTACTGGTAGGGGGTAAACATACCCCATAACCCACATTGCGGGCCAACATGGGTGTCGCAACGCGGTCGTGATCGTGCTTGCAGCGAGCAGGGTTTATTAGTATATAATAGAAATCTAATATAAATGTAAACCGGTTCCACCTTAATGGCAATCCGTCCCCATCACCCATCCAAAACCTCGGGAGACATCGCATGAACCGTTGCAGTCTGTACCTGATCGGGGCCCTGTTGCTCAGCGGGCCTGGCCACGCAGCCACGTTTACCCTGGACGAGGCGGTGC
>JBFKVA010000132.1:0-4685 GCA_041635475.1 Acidimicrobiia bacterium
CCGACCGGGCACCACGTGATGCAGCGCCCACACCCGACGCAGCCGAGCATCCCGAACTGGTCGATCCAGGTGGAGAGCTTGTGGGTGATCCAGTGCCGGTAGCGGGCGCCGACCGAGGTGCGCACCGTGTGTCCGGCCATGTACGAGTAGTCGAGGGTGAAACAGCTCGCCCACTCGCGGGACCGGCCGGCCTCAGCTCCGTCGAGGGAGGCCGTGTCGACGGCCGACGAGCAGAAGCAGGTGGGACACACGGCGGTGCAGTTGCCGCACGCCAAGCATCGTTGTTCGAGGTCGCCCCACGCGTCGAGCCCGGCCGCCTCCCGCAGGGATGCCTGGAGGCCTTCGGTGTCGAGGCGCCTGGTGATCGAGGAGGCGGTGGCAGCCACCCGGTCCACGGCCTCCTCCATCTCGGGGACGGTGGCTGGACGCACCCCGAGCGACTCGATGACTGCTCGTCCCCGGGCCGTGTCGGGGCGGGCCACGAAGCCGGTTCCGGGGAGCTCGGTGAGGACGATGTCGGCGCTCGTGCCGGGGTTGACGCGGGGCCCGGTGCCCACCGACGTGCAGAAGCAGGTGGGAGCCGCCCGGCAGCACTCGACGGCGATGACAAAGATGTCGCCGCGCCGCCGGGCGTACCGCGGCTCGGGGGCGGGCCCGTCGACGAACACGGCGTCCTGGACGGCGATGGCTGCCAATTCACAGGCGCGCGCACCGACCAGGGCAACCTTCGTGTCCCGGGGCGACCGCTCGGTGAACCGGAGCACGCCGTCGACGGTCTCGGCCGTCCACAAGGACTCGAGCGGCGGGAAGAGGACCTCCTTCCAGGATGCCTGGCCGGGGAGGGCGTCGAAGTAGCCGGCGTCGGCTGGCAGGAGCCGGTAGTGGCCGGGGCCCTGGTCGTCGACGACTCCATGGGGGAGGTCGTCGGCGGTGGTGATCTCCGAGTAGGCGATCACCCCGTCCCGGACGGTCGGTCCGAGCGTGCGATACCCGGTGGACCGGAGGGCGTCGAGGAGCCGGGAGAGGGCATCAACGGTGAGCATGAAGCTCATACGAAGAAGGCTATACAAACCCCGGCGGGTGCCCGATCAGGCGACGAGTGGTCCGACGGCGGCCAGCACCCGGTGGGTGTCCGCCTGGAGTGATTGGAGACGCCGAGGGTCGAGGACGGAACACGCCCAGTCCCAGTGGAGGGCAACCGTGTCGCCGGCTCCGGCTCCAAGCCGGGCGTAGAGGTTGACCGTCTCGGTCACCGGGTCGCCGACCGCAAGCTGCCCACCGACGACGACGAGTGGGGCCGAGGCCACGACCGCCGTCAAACCGTTGATGGTCTGCACAACACCCCACCGGACGCGGCATCGATCGAGGATCCGAAGGGACGGTTCGACCATCCCTTCTCGAAGCTTGCCCAGCCACGGGTAGACACCGAACACGTGGAAGGCGTGGGTGGGATGGGGCTCATGTTCGAGGCTCTCGGCGAACGCCATCCATGCGGTGCCCATCCGGGGCAGGAAACGATCCCGGAGGTGGTTGCCCAGGTCGAGGAGGTCGACGTCCGTGCGGGCGCCGTACCCCAGCCAGTAGGCCTCGACCACGGCGGGGTCGAGCGGATCGCCGGTCCCGGCCTGCTCGGCGATGAGCTTGAGATAGGGGTAGGCGCCGGTGAACCCTCGTAGCGCCACATGGATCCCGTCGTCGGACTCGCCGGCCGCCACGGCCGCCAGCAGTTCACCGTCTTCGGGGCCGCACAGGCCGAGTTCGTTGGGCGGGTAGGCGAACCGGGCGAAGATCGTGGGACCTGCCGTCATCCCCAACAGCCTACGCCGGGGCCCGCGCGCTGGAACCCAGGGTTCAGGCGCGCGGAATCCGCGCGATCTGGCCCACGGTTGGGCGGGATGGGTTGCCATGGCCGTGCGTAGCCTCCTGCCATGGTCACCGTTGTCACGATCGGAAACCCGTTCCGCGGCGATGACGGGGCGGGACCAGCGGTGGCCGACCGGCTGCGTACGGCAGGCGTCGCCGTCGTGGAAGTCGAGGAGCCGACGCGCGTCGTCGACGTCCTGCCGGTGGACGGCACATTGGTCGTCGTGGACGCCGTGATCTCGGGAGCACCTGCGGGAAGCGTCGTTGTGCTCGATGTCACCGACGACCCGCTCCCTACCGAGGTTTCGACCTCGAGTCACACGGTGTCGCTCGCCCAGGGCCTCGAACTGGCCCGAACCCTCGGCCGGTGGCCGGAACGGGTGATCATCGTCGGCATCGAGGTCGAGGCCATCCACCCCGAGCCCGGCCTCCACCCCGGAACCCGGCGGGCGGTGGAGTTGGCGGCGTCGGTGATCGTGGGCTTCGTGGGTGGACGCGAGTAGCGTTGGCCCTCCGTCCGGAGACACCCTGAGGATCCTCTACGCCCGCGGCGACGAGCCCCGGCGACTCGCCGAAGCGCTGTCCGACGACCCGGCCCGGGTCAGCGGCGACATCCGCGAACACTGCATCGCGTTTCGAGCCGACGCAGTCGTGACCCGCCGTCTAGCCACCTCCCTCGATCTGGTGCCTCAACTCGTGCCCCACGCGCTCGACTTGGACGAGACGGAGAGGATCGTGGCCGCGGTGAGCAGCGGACCCCACTCGGAGTTCGCGGCACGGGTGGCCGCCCTCCTCGGTGATCGGCTGCAGGTCTCGGTGGAACTCGTCTGTGCCTACTCGACCGAGGACGGGCCCGACCAGGCGATCGAGAGCGTGGCCATCCTCGAACACAGCGTGCCGGGCATCAGCCACCGCATCGTCGAGGCCGAACGGGCTTGGGAGCTCATCGAGGAGGCGGATGGTGCGCTCCTCGTGCTCGGGGCCCCCGGCGGCTCGTACCTCCAGCGCCGGTTCTTCGGCCCGGGCGCCCGGCTCGTGGCCCACGCCCGCGTGGGTGCCATCACCGTCCGATCGGCACCCCGCCGGGTGTTTCACGAGATGGTCGAACCCGACTGGGTTGGCATCCACCTCCCGGCGTCCGAGGCCCTTCGGTTGACGACGAACCGGGTCGTCCCGGTCGTCGACGAGGGCGTCGTGGTCGGCATGGTCACCCCTGATGTCCTGGTCGGGGCCGGCTCCGCCCCGGTGGGCGAGGTGATGGGCCCGGTCGTGACGGTGGAGGCGTCAGCTCCCCTCGTCGAAGCCCGGGTCGCGGCAGCCCTGCACGGTGGGACCGCCGCCATCGTCGATGCCGAGGAGCGCCTCGTCGGCCTGTGGAGTCCGCGATGGGAGCCCGACGAGGAGGAGTAGGACGAGAGGACGGTCAAGGTTGGCGTACCCTGACGCCCGATGAAGGCGTTCTGCTTCGACGACGGTGTGCTGTTCGACTTGGCTACGGCGCGGGCCGCGGCGGGGCGGGTGGCGGTGGAGGAGCTGTGGGCCCGCGTGGGAACCCCCCAAGCCCAGGCGCTCACGGTCGAGCACGTCCTCGAAGTGCAGAAGACGGTCGCGGACGAACTCGTCGGTCGGGTGTCGTCGGATCCTCAACTGACACTGGCCGGGTTTGAGCGCCTTCTCGAGGAGATCGAGGTGTTCGATCAGCCCGGGCTGGCGCTCCAGGTCGACGCCGTGTTCCGCGAACACCGGGACCGGGTGGCCCGGCCGTTCGACGACTGCGTCCTGCTGCCCGAGCTGCACCAACGATTCCGCCTCGGGTTGGTCGTGAGCGGCGAGATCGAATGGCGGGTCCTGGGAGAGGGCCTGTTCGACACGGTGCTCCAGCCGCTGTCCGTGGGACTGGATCGAGCCGATCCCAGGGTGATCCTCAAGATGGCGGCACGCCTAGGCTGCCAACCGGACCATCTCGTGGTGGTCACGACCCCCGGCTCGGCGTTGGGGCGGGCCGGGAGGAAGGCCGCGGCGGAGGTGCTGGACGTCGACCGTGTGCGGGGGGAAGGGATCCGCGGGCTTTGACCAGGCGGGTGGCGCTCATCGTCGTGGCCCTCGTCGTGGGGTGTACCGGGACCACATCCGAGCCCTTCGTCGTGGGGGCCTACCCACTCGAGGAGAGCCGCACCCTGGCGGCGATCGTCGAACAGGTGCTCGTCGCCCAAGGAGCGGCGGTGACGCTGAAGGAGTATCCGTCGCGCGATGAGCTCATGGCCGCCCTCGACCGGGGTGAGGCCGATGTTGTGGTCGAGTACCTGGCGTCGATGCTGGCGTTCTACGGCCATGTGCCGGCGGTGACGGACGCCGAGGCGATCGAGCACCTGGAGGCGGCCCGTCCCGGGATGGCGGTGGCGGTGGCACCGGCCCATGCCGGCCGGGGATTGGTGGTGCGGGCGGAGTTCTCGGGGGAGCGGGGTGTGGCGTCGATCGCCGGGCTGTCGGAACTGGTCGATCGCATGGTGGTGGGGGGACCGTCGGACTGCCCCGCCAGCCCCACGTGCCTTTTCGGGCTCGAGGCGATCTACGGGTTCCACTTCGAGGCGTTCGCCCCGTATGACGAGACCGACGTCCTGATCGCGGCCCTCGAGGAGGGCCTCGTCGACGCGGCGGTGCTCTTCGTGACGGATCCATTGCTCGTCGGCAGGGACCTCGTCGTGCTCGACGATGACCTGGGAATGCACGGCAGGGAGAGCCCGGTGGTGTTGGCGGCCGACGGCGCGCTCGACCCATCGAGCGCCGACGCGCTCGCCGACGTGTGGTCGCGCCTTGACACG
>JBFKVA010000133.1:0-4609 GCA_041635475.1 Acidimicrobiia bacterium
GGACGAGTTCCGGGAGCTCGCCCAGAGAGATTGACTGGTCGGAGTACCGTCACCCCATGTTCCGCGCCGTGCTCTTCGACCTCGGCGGGGTCGTGTTCGACTCGCCGTTCGAGACGCTCGCGCAGTACGAAGCCGAACGCGCCCTCGCGCCAGGGTCCCTCAACGCCGTGATCGCCGGGAGTGGGCCCGACGGGGCGTGGGGCCGCAACGAGCGAGGGGAGGTCACGCGGCGCGACTTCCTGGTGGCGTTGCAGCGGGAGTTGGACGCCGCCGGACTCGACGCGGACGCCGCCGACCTCATGACCCGCATACGCTCCGACCTTCGGCCCCGGCCACGCATGATCCGGGCAATCGGGCGGATCCGACGGGCCGGCCTGCGGACGGCCGCCGTGACGAACAACTGGCGGGACGACGACGGGGCCACGTCGGGCGATCGCCTCGCCGACCACTTCGACGTCGTCATCGAGTCCGCCGTGGTCGGCATCAACAAGCCGAACCCACGCATCTACACCCTGGCGCTGACCGCGCTCGAGGTCGAACCCGAAGAGGCCGTCTTCCTCGATGACATCGGCCGCAACCTCAAGTCGGCCGCCGCCCTGGGCATGGCGACGATCAAAGTGGTGTCCGTCGACCGGGCACTCGCCGACCTCTCGGACCTCCTTGGAATCCCGCTCGACTGAGCCGACCGTCACCACCCCGCTAGCGTTCCCCCTCCCGTCCGCCGGGATTCGCTTGTGTTCGAAACCACGCTGTCACCCTCCGTTCTGCTCACCATGTGGGCCGGTGGCATGGCGCTCGGGACCGGCGTGGTCGTGTCGTGGCGCATCGTCGGCCCCGGGTTCGTGTGGGTCGCGGGCGGTGCCGCCCTCCTCAGTGGTGTGTTCGCCGCCACGTCCGGGGGGATGGCCGGGGTGGCGGCCTCGCTCCTCGTGGCTGGCATCGCCGTGTCGCGCCTGCGCCTGGTGGCAGCAGTGGCGTTTGTCGTATCCGGTGGGCTCTTCATCGCGCACGCTGCGACGGCGTTGGGCCCGGTGTTGGCCGTGACCGGTGCCCTGGTCCTGGGAGGCGCCACGTGTGAGATGCTCCTCGGCCATTGGTACCTCGTGGACCCGACGCTGCCCCGGTGGGCCCTCAAGCGTCTCGCCGCGGTCGGCGTGGGTGGGTTGTTCATCGACACCGGGCTCGTATTGGTCGCGGGGGCCTCCGGTACTTCGACGGTCCTCGGGTGGGTCCACCTGGGCCTGGCCGGCCTGTCGATCCTTCTCATGACCGGCGTGTGGTTCTCGCTCAAGGAGGACGGCTACGAGGGGGTCATGGCGGCCACGGGCCTCTCCTACCTTGCCGTGCTCTCGACCCTGGGGGCGGTCTCCGTGGCCCGCCTCCTGCTGGCGGCCTGAGCCAACCGTCGACACTCGATAGGCTCGGGCCGAAACACGATCCCCAGGAGAATGTATGCCCAGCCTCGCCCTCGGTGTGTTCACCGATCGCGTCCTTGCCCCGACAGCCGGACTCGTCGACGAGGAGCGACTGGCCGGAGCCCTGGAGGCGCTCGAGTTCGAGGGCAAGCACGGCACCGTCGCCGCGATCCCCTGGGACGGGGAGTATCCCCGGATCTACGCGGTCGGCCTCGGTGACGAGGTCGACACCGAGGCCCTTCGGTCGGCCGCCGGGTCCCTGGGCGCCGCCGCCAAGGGTCCGGTTGTCTCCGTCCTGCACCTCGTCGACGTCGACGAGGCGGACCGGGCCGTCGTCGAGGGCTTCCGCCTCGGCGCCTACCGGTTCGATCGATACAAGACGGGTGACAACCCCGAACCGGCCACGGTCACCCTCCACGATGCCCCGGCACCGGCTGACGCGCTCATCCTCAGCGACGCCGTCATGTGGGCCCGGGACCTCGTCAACGAGCCACCCGTTGACCAGCCGCCGGCCGTCATCGCCGAGCGCATGGAGGCCATCGCGGCAGACCTCGAACTCGAAATCTCCGTCCTCGGCATGGACGAGTTGCGTGAAGGCGGGTTCGGTGGGCTGCTCGGCGTGAACGCCGGGTCGATGAACCCGGCGCGTCTCGTGGAGATCACCTACGCCCCCGAGACGGCCACGAAAACCCTGGCCCTCGTCGGCAAGGGCATCATCTTCGACTCGGGTGGTCTGTCGCTCAAGCCGGCGGCCTCGATGGAAACGATGAAGGACGACATGGCCGGGGCGGCGGCGGTGCTTGCCGCGGTGCAGGCGATCGCCCGCATGGGGCTGAACGTGAGGGTCATCGCCATCGTGTGCCTCACCGAGAACATGCCGTCCGGGTCGGCGACGCGGCCCGGTGACATTCTCACCGCCCGCAACGGCAAGACGATCGAGGTGCTCAACACCGACGCCGAGGGCAGGCTGGTCCTGGCCGACGGACTCAGCTTGGCGGTTGAGCGCGAACCCGACGTCGTGATCGACATCGCCACGCTGACCGGCGCCCAACGGGTCGCCCTGGGCAACCACATCGCGGCAGTCCTCGGGACCGACGAGGCGGTCGAGGCGGTCGAGGCCGCGGCCGACGCCGCCGGGGAGCGGGTATGGAGGCTGCCGTTGCCCGCCGACTACCGCAAGCTCATCGACTCGACCAATGCCGACATGAAGAACACCGGCGGCCGCTACGGAGGCACGATTGCGGCGGCCCTGCTCCTGAAGGAGTTCGTGGGGGACACCCCGTGGGCCCACCTGGACATCGCTGGCCCGGCCTGGTCGGAGGACGCCTCCGGCTACCGACTCAAGAACGCCACCGGGTTTGGTGTGCGTACCCTCGTGGAGGTCGCCCGCGACCTGGCGACGTAGTCCCTACTTGCCCTGTTGGCCGGGCGGCTGGGGGCGGTCGGGCTTGTCGGGCTTGGCCGGGGTGGTGGTCACGCCGTCGGCCCCGTCCTCGGCTTCCTCGGTCTCGACGGCCTCGTCCTCGGCCTCCTCGCCTGCGTCCTTGCGGAACGGGTTGAGCTTGGCGATCTGGGAGATGAGAGATCCTCGATTCACGTCCTCGAGCTCGCTGTCCTCCTCGGCCTGGGCGTCCTTGACGTCCTGGGCGAACCGGGACACGAGGTCCCCGTGGTTGAGATCGGCATCGGAGGAATCCTCGTCCGGTTCGTCCGCCTCATCAGGGTGGGGAAGCCGGAGGTCGATGGTGCGACAGTTGGCGCCGAGGTGGTCGTACGTCTCGGGGGCTACCGTCACGTCGCCCTCCGGGTCCTCGCACGCCGAGTCGCCCCAGATGAGGACCTCGTTCTCGGCGTCGTAGCGCCACTCGAAGAAGCCAAGGTCCTGCCAGGTGCCATCGCTCTCGACCGCCATCTCCACGAGGGCGTCCTGGGCTGCGGCTGCGCTCCCGACGAGGAGCACGGCTGCCAGCACCGGTGTGATGAGTCTTCGTGGGAACCGCATCCGTCACGCTCCTTCACGCTGCACCTGCCCTGAAGCGTTCATCGGTCACGGAGGGCCCGGACTTGAGCCGTCAGGACGGACGATCGGCGCGCCCCCGGGCAACTGCCGCCGCCGATGACGCCGACACCAGCATGACCCAAGCCACGAGGTTGAGCCACAGGAGGAGGATCGCCACCCCTCCGAGCACCGCCAGCGACGCGGGCCGGGGGAGGAGCCCGAGGATCCAGCGCATCACCAGCGACACGGCGAGGATCCCGAAGGTGGCGGTGGTGGCGGCGCGGGTGGCTCCGGGCAGGGGCTGGGGAGGGCCCCACCGGTAGAAGGCGACGAGGAAGAGCAGGACGATGGCCCCGGCGGCGGGGATGGCGATGAGCGAGACCGGCCCGATCCACGTGAGGTGTTCGCCAAGCCAGGCATCGATACTCGACCCGGCAACGAGCGCCAGCGAGCCGACGAGCAGCGTGAGGGCGAATGCCCCGGTGAGTGCCATGCCGGTGAGGCGAAGGCGCCACCATGGCCTTGTCTCGGTTCCGTTCTCGACACGGGTGAGGGCAGCGATGAGGGTGAGTGAGCCGCGACTTCCCGACCAGATGGCGATGAGGAGGGTGAGGACGATGACCCACCCCGTGGCTCCCTGCAGGTAGTTCGACACTTCGACGAGGAGACCGGTGTCGGGGTCGGCGATGAACGTGGCGACGCTGCGGGGCACCAGGTCGGTGAGGACGTCTGCCGCCCGGCTCACCGTCTCATCGGACCGGCCGAGGAGCGACATGCCGCTGAGAACGGCGAACAGGGTGGGAACGAGCGCAAAGAAGAGGTTGAACGCCACCGCCGAAGCCAGGACAGAGGGCCGGGTGTCGAGGAACTGTCGGGCCCACGATCCCAGTCCGGGATGGAGCCGGTCGGTCTGCATGGGCAAAAGAGTAGGTTGTCCCGGGCGCAGTGACGCGTATCAGCCGGTTGCGAGGACCGTGGACACTCGGGGGAGCGTCAGCTCGAACGCGGTGTGGGGAGCGGCGACCAGTTCGACGTCGCCGCCCATGAGACGGGCGAGCTGACGGGCGACCGAAAGCCCGAGCCCGACGGACGCCGGCATGCTGGCTTGGGGGTGGGCCGATCGATACGGCTCGAAGATCCGGTCGCGGTCGGCGCCTTCCACCCCCGGCCCGCTGTCACACACCCGCACGACGAC
>JBFKVA010000134.1:0-4605 GCA_041635475.1 Acidimicrobiia bacterium
CGGCGGGTGGGGGAGGAGTACATGCACATCCAGGACTTCTGGTTCCTGGGCTATTACGGGGGCACGGCCACCTCGCCGGTGGACAACGAGATCCACTTCGACAGCTTGGCGCTGTCGTCGAAGCGACTCGGTTGTGACGACTCGGTCCGCCACCAGGAGTCGCTGCGCGACGTCCGCACCTCCCCCTTCAAGGGCGACATCCAGTGGCTCGTGGACCGCGGTATCTCCAAGGGGTGCAACCCACCCGACAACAACCGGTTCTGTCCCGACGGCAAAGTGACGCGGGGCGAGATGGCCGCGTTCATAGCCCGGGCACTCTCGCTGCCGACCACGGCCAGCCAATTCACCGATGTCACCGGCACCACGTTCGAGCACGAGATCGGCGCCCTCGTGCAGGCCGGGATCACCAAGGGGTGCACGGCCGATCGGTTCTGTCCGAACGACTTCGTCACCCGCGAGCAGATGGCCGGGTTCCTTGCCCGGGCCCTGCGGCTCTACCGACCGAACGCGAACACATTCACCGATGACGAGGGTTCGTTCTTCGAGTCCGAGATCGAAGCACTCCACTACGCCCGGATCACCACCGGCTGCGGGCCGGGCCTCTTCTGCCCCAAGGGGCTCGTGACCCGGGGCGAGATGGCGGCGTTCCTATTCCGAGCGCTGGGGTCTAGCGCTTGATCGACTGCTTGTACGCCTCCACCATCTCCGCAGGGTCGCCGATGTTGCGGACCTTGCCCTTCTCCAGCCACATGACCCGATCGCAGAACTCCTCGACGCTCTGCAGGTTGTGGGAGACGTACACGATCGTTCCCGACCGCACGAGGAGGTCGAGCATGGTCTGCATCGACTTGCGGCGGAAGTCCTCGTCACCCACGGACAGGACCTCGTCGACGAGAAGGATGTCGGGGTCGAGGTGCATGCTGATGCTGAACGCAAGCCGCGAGAACATGCCTGACGAATACGTCGTCATCGGCCGCTCGATGGCCGTTCCCAGCTCGGCGTAGTCGAGGATCGAGTCCAACCGATCCTCGATCTCGGCCACCGTGAGACCGTTGGCGAGGCACCCCAGGTAGATGTTCCGGCGCCCCGACAGCTGGCGGTTGAACCCGACGCCGAGCTGAAGCAGCGTTGACGTCCGCCCGTGGACCATCACCGATCCACCGTCAGGTCGGAGGGTCCTGGCCAACACCCGGAGCAGGGTGGATTTACCGGCGCCGTTGCTGCCGACGATGCCGAACGCCTCGCCCCGCATGATGTCGAACGAGACGCCGTCGAGGGCCACGACCTCCTCCCGTTTCGAGACCCGTCCCCGGGCAATGGTCCGGCGCAACGTTGGCGACTTCTCGATGAACGGGTTGAACCGCACTTCGATGTCCCGGGCCGCGATCGCCACCGTCATATGTGGCGCACCATGTTCCCTTCGTACCGCACGAACGCCAGGATCCCGAGGACGAAGATCGCCACGGCCCACGCGATGGACCCGATCACCGAGGTCGAGGCCAGCTCATCGCCCATGAGCACCCACCGGTAGAGATCGACGAGGGGGACCATCGGGTTGAGCACGAGCCACTTCGCCGCCCACGGGGCCCGGTCGGTGACGAACGTGATGGGCCAGATGATCGGGGAGAGGTACAGCCAGAGGCGGGTGAGGTGGGGGATGAGGTTGTTGATGTCCCGGAACGGGATCACGAGCCGGGCGGTCAGTGCGGCCAGGCCCAGGTTGAACACCACATGGAGCACGAGCACCGCAGGCAGGGCGAGGAGTTCGAAGCCCGGCAGGATCCCATCGACCGGGATCGCCAACAGGTAGAACACGAGGAGCGACGCCAGGAACCCGACCGTCGCCTCGATGAGCGCTGAGATGGGAAGGATGAGCCGGGGGAAACGGATGTTGGCGAGGAGCGACATGTTCCCCAGGATCGAGTTGGCCCCGCCGGTCATCGACAGGGTGGTGAAGTTGAAGACGAACATGCCCGACAGCAGGTGGGCGAGGTAGCGGGGTTGCTCGTCGATCCGGTTGAACAGGACCCCGAAGACGAGGAAGTACACGAGGCTCAGCAGGAGCGGGTTGAGGACCCACCACAGGAGCCCGAGCGCGGTGTTGGCGTTGCGGGCTCTTAGGTTGGCCCTCGCCAGGTACGTCGCGAACTCGCGGCGTCGCCACAGGTCGGCCACGTAGCCGCGCCACGCCGACAGGCGCGGCGCGTCCGAGGCGGTGACGGTTGACACGGCCGGCAGTGTATTCGGCGCGGTCGCCTCCGGGCGCCTACGGCTCCAGCGGCGGATACCCCAGGAACACGAGGCGCTTGTGCTCCACCCGGGAGCGGGCCAGCGAGTAGAGGATGAGCCCGGCGGTCCACGACACCGCCGACAGCGCCATGAGGCCGGTGGCCAGCACCGCGGTGGGGAGGCGGGGCACCAACCCGGTCTGCAGGAATGTGACCACCACCGGGACCCCGAGGATGACGGCGGCGGCGGCGATGGCCGACCCGATCACCCCGTAGAAGAACAGGGGCCGGGTCTCCTTGAGCAGCACGAGCAGCTTGCGGAGGATGCGCCTCCCGTCGGCGAAGGTGCGCAACTTGGACTCCGAGCCTTCCTGACGACGCCCGTAGGCGACCTCGACCTCGGCGGTGGGGATCCGAAGCCGTGAGGCGTGCACCGACATCTCGGTCTCGATCTCGAACCCGGTGGAGATGGCCGGGAACGACTTGGCAAACCGCTTCGTGAACACCCGGTACCCCGAGAAGATGTCGGTGAACGCGTCCCCGAACAACCACCGATACACCCGGTTGAACAAGCGGTTGCCGGTCGCGTGGCCGGAACGTCCGGCATCCTCGGTCACGTCCCTGCGGACGCCCACCACCATGTCCACCCGCTCGCTGATGAGAGCCTCGACGAGGCCGGGAGCGTCGGCCGGGTCATAGGTGCCGTCGCCGTCGGCCATGACGTAGAGGTCGGCGTTCACGTCGGCAAACATGCGCCGAACCACGTTCCCCTTGCCCAAGGTGGGCTCCGTCCTCACCACGGCCCCGGCCTCCTTGGCGACCTTGGCAGTGTGGTCGGTGGAGGCGTTGTCGTACACGTAGACGACGGCATCGGGCAGGGCCCGGCGGAACCCGGCCACGACGTTGCCGATGGTGGCTTCTTCGTTGTGGCACGGGAGGATGACCGCGATGCGCATCGGCGCACAGGGTAGACAGCCCCCCTACCCGCGGCGCTTCGCGTGCGGGTCCCTTCCCCCCACCTTTCGGGCGGGGGGACAGACATGGGTCGTACACTCGCGCCCCATGCCCCTCCCTGTCACCGTCTTCGTCGGCACGAAGGCCGAGTACATCAAGACGGCGCCGCTCATGCGGCTCATGCAGGAACGGGGGATTCCGTATCGACTTGTCGACTCGGGTCAGCACGCGGAGTTCGGAAAGGAACTGCGGCGGCGTCTCGGGGTGAAGGAACCCGACTTCCATCTCCCCGGTGTGGCAGACGTGTCGACCATTCCCCACGCGCTGGCGTGGTCCATCCGCCTCGCCTTCCGGCTTCTCCAACCCCGACGGCGCCTTCGCAGGACGCTGTTCGCGGGCCACGCGGGTGTCTGCGTCGTGCACGGCGACACGCCGACGACGCTGCTGGCGACGCTGCTGGCCAAGCGGGCCGGGATGGTGGTGGCCCACCTCGAGTCGGGCCTGCGGTCACACAGCCTCACCCACCCGTTCCCCGAGGAGATCATCCGCATCCTCGTCATGCGAAGGGCCGACCTGCTCTTCGCCCCCGACGAGACGGCCGCCGACAACCTCACACGCATGGCCGTCAAGGGTCGGATCGTGCGGCTTCCCGGGAACACGGTCACCGACGCCGTCGAGTACGCCGCCACCCACACCGCGGAAGAAGGCCCGGTCATGGCCACCATGCACCGGGTCGAGAACCTCCAGCGCAAGGCCCGACTCGAGGGGTGGGTCGACCTGCTCCTGCGTGTCGCAAGGGAGCACCCCGTCGAGTTCGCGATGCACGAACCCACCCGCATCGCTCTCGCCAAGTCCGGCGGCATCGACCGACTGCGAGCCGGTGGCGTCGTCATCACCGAACTCCAGCCCTACGCCGAGTTCGTCGCCAAGGTGGCCGCCGCCCCGTTCGTTGTCACCGACGGAGGATCGATCCAGGAGGAGTCAGCGTTTCTCGGGGTGCCGTGCCTCCTGTGGCGGGACCGAACCGAGCGAAGCGACGGCGTCGGGGAGAGCGTCGTCGTCTCCCGCTACGACGACGGCGTCATCGGGCGCTTCCTCGCCGACCCCTCCGTCCACCGTCGGGACCGGATGCGGCTGGGGGAGTCACCTTCGGAGGTGGTCCTGGGAGCCCTCCTGACGCTGTGACGAGAGCAGCTCCGCGCCACCCCACACGACGAGGTCCCGCACGAGCATGAGCCCCCGGAAGCCGCCGACGATGGCGATCATGTCTGCCAGCTCGCCCTTGAGGAGCGACCCGAGGATGACCTCGAACACGCCGAGACCCTGGGGCGCGAACGGCGAGAGGAAGCCAACACCCCACGCCACCATGAACGCACCGTGGGTGGCCGGGACGGGGGCGTCGAGCCCGAACCCGCTGGCGTAG
>JBFKVA010000135.1:0-4558 GCA_041635475.1 Acidimicrobiia bacterium
ACACCCACCTACACGTCGGAGATCTGCGAACAGCGAGTCGCCGAGTACTGCCGCCGCGCCGAAACGATCGTCGACATCCAACGAGGCGACCACCCCGTCAAACGGGCCGCCATCTTCCTCGTCGGCGACATGATCGAAGGCGAACTCATCTTCCCCGGCCAACCCTGGCAAATCGACAGCAGCCTGTACCGGCAGATCACCGTCGACGGGCCCCGCATCCTCGGCAACGCCATCCGATGGGCCGCCAGCCAATTCGAACACGTCGACGTGTACGCCGTCCCCGGCAACCACGGGTACCTCGGCGGCCGAGCCCGCAAAGACATGCACCCCGAATCCAACGGCGACCGAATGCTCTACCAGATCACCTCACAGCTCCTCGAAGACCAACCCAACGTCACCTGGCACATCAGCAACGACTGGTGGCACGTCGCCGACCTCGGCGAGAAGTGCCGGTTCATGCTCCTCCACGGCGACCAAGTCCGCGGATGGGCAGGCGTACCCTGGTACGGGTGGACCAAGAAGGTGCTCGCCTGGTCGTCAATGTCGAAGATCTGGCCCGACATGGACTTCGATCACATCGCCGCCGGCCACTTCCACACACCCGTGTCGGTGTACGTCAACGGGCGCCGACTGTGGATCAACGCGTCAACCGAGTCACACAACCCGTACGCGCTCGAGCAGCTCGCAGCCGCCGGCGAACCAGCCCAGTGGCTGCTGTTCGCCAAACCCGGCCAGGGCGTCACTGCCGAGTACTTGGTGGCGCTGGGGGCTGACCTCACCGGCAGTCAGTAAGCGGCGCTCGTCACCGCTATGCTCGCCGAACCCTGGCATCGGGCCGCAAGGCCCGACCATCGACGCCCACCGGCCCTCCCTCCGGTGGGCGTCACTTCGTTTGGGCCGGTTTTGGGCCGGATGACTTTGTAGTTCATCTGGTTTGGGCCGGTTTTGGGCCGGGCCTCGCGGTCACCCCTGGTCACCTCTGGTCACCTTTTCGGGCGTGAGAAACCCGCCTGTAACGGGGGAAACGGCAGAAAAGCCGCTGTGGTCAGGGGCAGGATCGAACTGCCGACCTCCGGTTTTTCAGACCGGCGCTCTCCCAGCTGAGCTACCTGACCGCTGGGTTGGGACCCGGGTGGGTCCGGGCGGGGACGACGGGACTCGAACCCGCGACCTCCGGCTTGACAGGCCGGCGTGAACTCCAGCTTCACCACGTCCCCGTTTTCGTCCGGCGACCGTGAGTAGCCGTCGGACGAAAGAGTGCTGCAAGCAGCGGCGCGAGTATAGGGGTGCCTTCGAGTTGACCCTCTTCGGCAAGTTGCGACCGGTCACCGTCCCTATCCTCGGCCGACAACAGACTTCGGAGGCATGACGTGGGTGCCTACACACCCCCAGACACCGTGTTGGCAGCCGGCATCGGCACGATCGGGGCCCTCTTCCACGCCCGGGCCGCAGCCGACCCCGATCGCATCGCGGTACGTGACGGCGCCCGCGCCCTCACGTACGCCGATCTCGAGGACCGGACCAACAGGCTTGCCAACCACCTTCTCAGCTCCGGGTTCAGTCCCGGCGACCGGGTCGCACTGCTCGCCACGAACTGCCAGGAGTACGTCGAGGTCGAACTGGCCGCGGCCAAGGCAGGCGTGATCGTCGCCTGCCTCAACTGGCGACTGGGGGCGCAGGAACTCCGCCACTGCATCACCCTCGTCGAACCGAACGCACTCATCGTCCTGCCCGGCCTCGTCGACGCCGTCGACCGACTCGACCTCCCGGGCCTGGAGCGCATCGTCATCGGAGGCGAGTACGAGGAGCGCCTGGCCGCCGCCGACCCCTCCTACCCCGACCTCACGATCGACCCCGAGGCGGGCCTCGTCATCCTCTACACATCGGGCACCACCGGCCTCCCCAAGGGAGCGCTCATCAGTCACCGCGCCATGGTCGCCCGGGGCATGGCGTTTGCGTCCGAGTTCGGCGTTCCCGTCGGGGATCACTTCCTTTCTTGGGCCCCCATGTTCCACATGGTCTCGACCGACAAGCAACTGGCCACGCTCCTGCGGGGCGGCACGGTGCACGTCGTCAACGGGTACGAACCCGACGCCATCATCGACTTCCTCACCGAGTACGAGACCCACTGGCTCCCGCTCATCCCGGGGATGGTCGGCCCGTTCGCCGAGGCGCTCCGGGACCGGAACGCCCGGGTGAAGGGGGTGGCGATGTGCGGGGCCATGGCCGACCTCGTGCCCCGCGAAGACATTGCGGCTGCCACGTCGGCGCTCGGGGCTCCCTACGTCAACACGTTCGGAGCGACCGAGACGGGCCTGCCGCCGGCGTCCAGTTCCGTCATCCCGGTCGGTGTCGCACCGACCGACCTCCGCAAGCGCCAGAGCGCCTTCTGCGATCTGCGTCTCGTGGATCCCGACGACATCGACGTTCCCGTTGGCACACCGGGGGAGGTCGCCCTGCGGGGCCCGACGCTCTTCAGCGGCTACTGGAACGCCGACGAGACCAACGCCAGGGACTTCCGCAACGGCTGGTTCCACATGGGCGACGTCATGCGCCGCAACCTCGACGGCACCCTGGACTACGTCGACCGGGTCAAGTACATGATCAAGTCGGGTGGCGAGAACATCTACCCGGCCGAGATCGAGTCGGTCCTCCTCAAGGACGAGCGCCTCGCCGAGGTCGTGGTGGTGAAACGGCGAGACCCGACGTGGGGCGAGGTCCCGGTGGCGTTCGTCGTCGCCCGGGAACCCGTGGACGAAGCGGAGTTGCTTGAACGGTGTCGAAGGGACCTCTCGTCGTACAAGCGACCGAAGGCCTTCTTGTTCATCACCGACGACGACCTACCCCGATCGACCACCGGCAAGATCCAGCGTCATCTCCTCGAGGAGCGACTCACGGCTCCATGAGCTCGAGTGAACGGTTCATGGCATCGAGGACGGCCCGCACGGTCGCGTCCTCCACGCTGCCTTCGTGGGCGATCGCCGAGCCGGAGTAGCGGTTCCCCGACGGCTGCATCTCGACCTGGGCCACGGCCATCATGAGTCCACCGAGATCCGTGGCGGCAACCCCGGTGAGGTCGAGGGTGATGCCCGGTTCGCACAGTTTGTGCACTGCGTCGAGGGCCGCCTCGCCCACGAGCCGCTGGCGATGGCTCTCGTCCCCGGGGCCGGTGGCCGTCCCGTGCCAGACGCGGCCGCGCCACTCGAGCGTGATCTCGGCGACTGTCTCGGCCAGTTGATCCGAGAGTTCCATGTTCGTGAAGACCGGTCGTGATCGGGCCATCGGCGACCTCCGTTCGGGGCGCACCACGATAGCCCGAAGCGGTCGCGAGGCGCCGGGGTCAGGCCCGTACCGCCCGGTCCCGGGCCCAGTGGCGGAGGGCTGTGATGTCTTCGGCTCGCACCCGCGAAAGGGGCACGGTCCTTTGGATCTCCGCCAGGAGAAGCTCGTGGTCGAGGTGCCCCTCGCCGCCGAGCGACCGGTACATCCCTCCGACGATGGCTGCCTCGATCTCGGCACCGGAGAAGCCGGCGGTCGCGACCGTCAGCTCCTCGATCCCAAACTCGCCGACCGGCAGCGAGCGCAGCTCGAGATGGGTGGTGAGGATGTCGGCCCGGTCCTGTGGAGAGGGCAGGTCGACGAAGAAGATCTCGTCGAACCGGCCGCGCCGCAGGAACTCGGGAGGCAGGGCGTGCACGTCGTTGGCCGTGGCGACGACGAAGACCCCATCGGGGCGTTCCTGGAGCCAGCGCAGGAACGTCCCGAGCATGCGGGAGGTGACGCCCCCGTCCGACTCGCTACCGGCCGCGAACCCCTTTTCCACCTCGTCGATCCACAGGACCGCCGGCGACATGGCCTCGATGGCGTCAAGGGAGCCACGGAGCTTCTCCTCGGAGCCGCCGACGTAGCGATCGAACAGTCGAGCCGGGTCGAGGAGGACGAGCGGCAGGCCCCAGGCCGCAGCCAACGCCTTGGCGGCGAGCGACTTCCCACATCCGGGAACCCCGGTGAGGAGGACGCCGCGGGGATGGGGGAGTCCCTCACGCGGGTGCAGGAACACCCGACCCCGGATCTCGAGCCACTCCTTGAGCGCGTCGAGTCCCCCGATCCGGTCCAACGGCGTCGACGCGGTCTCGATGAGTTCGAGCACGCCGTCGTCGGCGAAGATCTGCGCCTTGGCCAGCCGCAGTGCCGGTAGGTCCCCCTCGTGCAGGATGCCGTCACGGACGGTCACCCGGTGGAGGAGACGCTCGGCCTGGGACACGGCAAGTCCTTGCAGGGAGGCGACAAGCTGGTCTCTCCCGGCGTCGGTGAGCCGGATGTCGAACCCGCGGGCAGCGAGCACTTCGAGGGTGCGGGCGACGAGCGACCGGAGTTCGCCTTCACCCGGCGGACGAAGCCGCCAGACGTGGGCTGCCGAGACGAGCTCGGGGGGAACGTCGTGGCGGGGGGCGGTCATGACGAGCGTTCGCTCGGCGTCGAACGTAGCCGTGAGTTCCTTGACCCGGCGCACCACCGTCTGGTCGGCAAGAGCGTGATGCCCGTCCGCCAGGACGAA
>JBFKVA010000136.1:0-4496 GCA_041635475.1 Acidimicrobiia bacterium
CTCATGAGCGCAGGTCGAAGCGGTACGTCGGCGGTGGCCCGTTCGGCCGCGGTCTGGAGAACAGCCGATGGCAGGGGGCCGAGCGGAAGCGGCGTTCCGAGGAGGCGCGGGTCGTCCTCGGCCAGGCGTCCCGTGGCGAGGATCCCCCACCCTTTGCCGGGAGCGCCGGCGGCGAGCGCCGAAAGCAGCGACAGGGTCGCCTCATCCAGCCAGTGGAGATCCTCGACGACCACCGTGAGGTCGTCACCGAGGACGTGTTCGAGGAGGCTGCCGACCACGGCGGCCGTCCGCTCGGGACGGTTGCGCGCCTCGAGGGCTGCCGTCTCGGGTGTGTCGGGGACTTGGACGTGGCTCACATCGCCGATGAGCGGCACCCATGGGAGGAGTCCCGGTTGGGTCCGGGCCACCGCCGCCGTGAGGTCACGGGCCATGGTCTGCTGGTCGGTACGGGGGACCTCCAGCAAGGCGCGCACCGGGTCCCGCAGGGCCCAGTAGGGGTTGGCCTGGCCGGCCGGCTCGCCCCGGATCACGAACGGGGATCGATCCGGCCCGAGCAGCTGGTCGACCAGCCGGGACTTTCCGATACCCGTGTCGCCGACGATGGTGAGGACCCGGGGGCCGGGGCCGGCGAGGATCCCGGTGGCGGCTTGGATCTCCTCTCTCCGACCCACGAACGGCAGGATGCCTGCCGACGCCGCCTCCCGCCGCCCGGTGGACTCGAAGACGTCGAGGGCGATCACCCCCCCGGCCTTGCCCTTGGCGGCGATGGGAGCCAGGGCCTCCGTGCGGAACAGCGTGAGGGACCGCTGAAGGGTCAGCGGACTGGCGTACACATGGCTCCGCGGCGCGGCCGCCATGAGGCGGGCCCCGGTGTTGACGATGTCGCCCATCACGGTGTAGGCGGCGCGGAATGGCGTACCGGCTTCCGCCACGAACAGGTGGCCCGTGGTGATACCGATCTTCACGACAAGCGGGGTCTCGATGGCCACCACGGCCGCGGCGGCCCGCAGCACCCGGCCTTCGGCGTCGGCCAAACTGCCCGGAACCCCGCCCGTGAGGATGACCTTCCCGCCGTCGGCGTCGGCGTCGGACGACAGGAATGTGATGCCCTCGGACTCGGCCGCAGCCTGGACACCACCGATGAAGTGGTCGAGCACGCCAGCCAGTCCTTCCGGTCCGACCGCGACCTGGATCGCCTCGATCCCCTTGAACGCCACGAAGGCGACCGAGGCAGCCTTGTGCTCCGGGTCACGCAGTCCCGATCCGAGCTGGGTGCGGAGCCCGACGGGGACGAACGCCGAGAGGAACTCGTCACCCCGGTCGAGCCGTTCCACCGCCCCCCGTGCGGGAACGGGGATCTTCCGTTTGCGAAGCAGCCAGCCGGGACCGACCGGGATCCCGGTGAAGTCGGCGGGGACGAGGGCCCGGGTGGAGGCCGAGACCAGGATCTGCCCCGGCTCGGCTGCTCCCTCGACCGCCACGACCTCGGTGGCCGCCGGTCCGACAACGATCAGTTCCCTGCTGCTGGCCCCGACGAGGTAGAGGTCGACCGGCCCGGACCGGACCCCAACGGTCATTCGGAGGGCGATGCGCCCGACCGACGTGCGCAGGGTGGCGGCTTCCCGCAGCGCGGCGCGCATCTCAAGCGCGGCCGCGCACCCTTGGAGCGCGTGATCGGAGCCCTCGAAGAGGACGAGCAGCGCATCACCGCCGAACTTCAGCAGGCTGCCCCCGCGGGCGTACGCCCGCTCCAGCATTGCGCCGAAGACATGGTTGAGCACTGCCGTCAACTCCTCGGCGCCGATTCGCCCCCTCTGGGAGAGGCGTTCCGTCAGGCTCGTGAACCCGGAGATGTCGACGAAGACGAGGGTGCCTTCGACCACCCGGTGGCTGGATCCCGGGGCGACGTCATCCCACTCGGAAGCGACCCTGGGGACGTATCGGTGCAGGCTCCCGGCGAACTGCGGTGGACCCGTGGGTGTGTCGCCCATCCCTCGACGCTACCAACGGACCCGAGACCCGTGTCGGTAGCCTCGCGGGCCATGGCCCGGATCCTCCTCGTGACGAACGACTTCCCCCCGGACCGGGGCGGGATCCAGACGTACCTCCGAGAACTCGTGGCCCGGACCTCGCATGATGTCCGGGTCATCGCGCCGGCGAACGAGGCTGCCGAACTCGCTCCGTCGGTTGTTCGCCATCCCCGCTGGCGGTTCTTCCTCCCCACGCCGAGGGTGAGGCGATGGGTCCTCGGCCAGGTTGCATCGTGGAACCCGGACGTCGTGGTGTTCGGTGCACCGCACCCGCCCGCCCTGCTCGGGCCCTCGATTGCCCGACGCTCCGGTCTCCCGTACGCCGTGCTGTGTCACGGTGCCGAGACCCTGGTGGCGGCGGCGATCCCGGGACTGCGGCAGGTGTTCCGTCGTTCGCTGAGGCGCGCTGCCACGGTCATGGCGGTTTCTGAGTTCACTGCCGGCCGGGTCAGGCGACTCACCGGAGGATCGTGCCAGCGGCTGGGTGTGGGCGTCGAACCGGTCGAGGAGGGGAGCCGCGACCCGCAGGCGGCGGACGTGATCTGTGTCGGCCGGCTCGTTCCCCGCAAGGGCCAGCACATCCTCATCGACGCGGTGGCGCGCCTGGAGGACTGGCCTGGTCGTCTCCTTCTCGTCGGCGCCGGGCGCAAGGAGTCCTCGTTGCGGCGGCGGGCCCAGCGCCGAGACGTCGGCCTCACCATCGAGAAGGACCTCACCGACGACGAGGTCGCTGCCCGGCTCCGAGGAGCAGCGGTGTTCGCCCAGCCCTGTCGATCCCGCTGGTTCGGCCTCGAGGTGGAGGGCCTTGGCATTTCGTTCCTCGAAGCCGCGGCCGCCGGCCTGCCGGTCGTGGCCGGCCGATCGGGCGGAGCCCCGGAGACGGTCATCCCGGGCCGTTCGGGCTTCCTGGCCGGGTCCGCGGTGGAGGTGGAAGAGGCGCTCCGGATGCTCCTCGCAGATCCCGACCTCCGCCGCGTGATGGGCGAGAGCGGTCGCCGTCATGTTGCCGATGCCTACGCCTGGCCCGACGTTGTCGGTCGATTTGATGACATCATCGACGCCGTTTCATCCGGCGCCGGCCCGTCGTCCCTGGCGTGACGGGCACCCGGGTCGGGTCGGCGGCCACCGGCTCACACCCGCTACAGTTCGAACGATGTTTGGACTTCGACCGACCGAGTTGCTCATCATCCTGGCGATCATCCTCGTGCTCTTCGGGGCCAAGAAGCTGCCGGGCCTGGCCCGATCGCTTGGCTCCTCGGCCAAGGAGTTCAAGAAGGGCCTCGAGGGGGGAACCGACCTCCCCGTGGACGATCTCGACGGCAACGACGACTAGGAACCTGTCGCCGGGCTTCCCGCACGGGGCTCGTTGCGGTGCCGCCGGAGCGCGCTAGTCGAGGAGAACCCGTGCCGCCCAGCCGACGGGATCGGCCAGCTCGGGTGCCCGGGGAAGCGAGCCCGGCTCGGCGATCACCCTGCCCAGGGTTGCCCGCCCCCACCTTCGTTCCACCTCTGCGCAGAACTCGGCAGCCCGGAGGAGCTCGTCGTGGGTTGGCAGCGCCAGCCTCAGGGCCGAGTGGGCGTCGGGTTCGGCGGCCCGCTGAGCAAGGCCGATCCTGATGGCCGGCAGCTCGGGAAGCCACTGATCACCGAAGCCCTCCATGAGGTGCCGGCGCAGCCCCCCCAGGAGGGCAAGGAGGGCCACCGCGTCGTCCCGATCGGACTGGTTCGTCGACTGGGACAGCATGGACTGGATGTCGCCCAGCCCTTCGATCGCCTGCTGGGCCTCGGACGGATCCGTGATGCCCTGGAGTTGGCCGATGAGCGCGCTCGGGTCGAATTCGATCCCCTGGATCCACGAGCGGAGGAGGGTTGCGTAGCGGTCCCCCAACCACGACAAGCGGGAGATGCGCAGGTGCATGGCCTCCTGCAGCGCGGCCCACAGGCGGAGTTGCCGAGGCTCGACCTGGTGGGAGCGGGCAAACGACTCGAGGGTGGGGACGATCAGGTAGCCGCGGGGAGCGAGGGCAAGGAGCCCCACATCGAATCCGCCGAGGGCGTGGTGCGAGAGCGTTCCGACGAGCGACCCGACCTGCATGCCCGCCATCGAGGCGATGAGGGGTTGCAGCGGCGCCGCCCCTCCACCGTTCCCCCCGAGTGCCTTGGCGAGATAGTCGAAGGAACGGAGGTTGTCCCGGGTCCACACGGCCCGATCCACAGGGTCGATGCGGCCGTCATCGAGATCGGGGAGGATGTCGATCTCGGCCGTTTGGAGGAGAGCGAGCCGACCCAACTCGGTGTACTCGTCGGCCAGCCACGGGTCGACCGGTTCCTCGGCCCCGGCCAGGTTCGTGGCCAGTTCCTCGGCAAGACGCCAGTTGACCGGCCCGGGCTGGTTGAAGAGCTCGAAGAACCGCTCGAACAGGTTGTCGCTCACGTCCCCTCCGGTCGCGACGCCAGGGTGACCTC
>JBFKVA010000137.1:0-4422 GCA_041635475.1 Acidimicrobiia bacterium
GCCGCCTTGGCGCCCCGATGGTCGAGTCGTTCGAGGCACTCGACCGCGTTCAGCAACAACGCATGGGAGCGTTCCCTGTTGCGGGCCACGATCATCCCCACTCCACACGCGTCCCGTTCGTGATCCGGGTCGTAGAGCGGATATGTGGAACGATCGATCATCAAGGGCTCCTCATGCCCGGGGAACGGGCGGGTGGCGGAGCCAATGACTATACCGCCGGGGAAAACCACCCAGGTATGCAACGATGCGAATGGTGATGAGTCACGGATCGAGCGAGGCCGACTCGTTGAGGAGGGAGACCCGTTGCGCCAGGTCCGGATGCCCCGGGTCGATCATGGCGTGCTCGGGGGTCGCCGCGGGTACCTCGGCGACCGCCACCCAGATCGCCCGGTGGACGGCGGCGTCGCCCAGGGCCGTCCGCCACCCGGCGACGACCACGTCGGGACCGGCGGCGAAGAATCGCTCTCGGTCGTCGCGCGCAGCGTGATCCATCATGACCGCGCAGAAACACCCGGTCATGGCCGCCTGGACATGGCCGATGTCCGAGACGTCACCCACGGCCACCTTCACTCCCAACCGGCGCAGGGGCCCGGCCGCCGCCGGGTCGGTCACGAACGCCCGGACCTCCCCGTCTCGTTCCGCGAGCTCGGCCACGACCGCCTTCCCACCGGGAACGTCGGCACCCACCACGATGACAGGCATGGGCACAGGCTAGGAGCCCTCTACCCCCACGCCCGAATGTAGCCGTCACGCGAACCCACGTAGATGACCCCGTTCCACACGACGGGCGTCGACTCGATGCAGCCCGAATCGAGGCGAGCCTCCCACCTCGGGGTGGGGTGACGGGGATCGGCCAGGTCGTAGGCCCGGAGCGCGCCACCCGACTCGCAATCGACCGCGACAAGGAGCACCCCGTCGATGATGATCGGCGACGACCAGGCGTGGAAGCCGATCTCGTCCGTCCACGTCGTCTCACCGGTCTCCGTGTCGACGGCCAGCAACTGGCCCGAGTGGGTGGCGGCGTAGAGCACGCCGTCCCCGAGGGCGGGCGTCGCCCACAGTCCGCCGTCGCCGGCTCCACGGGCGGGCACCGGAATCGACCAGACGACCTCGGGTCCACGCTGCCCCGGGTCGAGCTTCATGAGCTGGCCGAGTCCCAATGACCGCTCGGTCCTCCGCTCCAGTTCGGAGGCGACGTACAGGTAGCCGTCGGCGTCGACGACCGGGGTGGCGTCGGTGTCGTCCCCCGTCCAGAAGTCGAAGACGATGGGAGGCTCCTCCTCGGTCAATCGGGCGAGGTCGATCCCCAGCACCCGCCCGCCCGAGTTGGCGACGTAGGCGATGGTCCCGCTCACCGCGATCGAGCTCTCGACCGAGGCGTTGCGGTCACCGATGGCCGCGATGAGGCTCGGGTCCCAGGTCGGAACCCTGGCCACCAGCTCCGGGGAGACCTCCACCAACCCGCTGGTGTCGAACGCCCGGTTGAGCTCGAAGACGAACACGTACCCGTTCTCGCCGCCCTCGAGGAGGAGGCCACCGACCACCAGGGGGTTGGAGTCCCAGTCGTTGTTCCAGATCCCGGGGTGGTTGGCGGCGTCGAGGCTCCAGATCTCCTCCACCGGTTCCCGGTCGAGGGCCAAGGCCCGAAGCTGGTTGTCCCGGCTCCCGACGTAGAGGATCGGGAACCCATCGGGATCGAGGGTCACCGACCCCTTGATGATGTCCCCGGTGGCGAACGGGGCCCTGGTGGGTTCACCGGACGTGGCGTCGATGAAGTGGACGCGGTGGTCGAAGGCCCCCACGATCACCTCGGTGACGCCGTCGGGACGGTCCCACACGACGGGCTGGCCGGTCCACCCGGTGCCGCACCACGTCGTCGTCTCCCCGCCCACCGTCGAAGCGCCGCACAGCGGGGTGTCGGGATAGGCCCAGCGGACCTCGGGGGCCGAGGCCGGCAGGGGGCCGGTCCCATACCACGTGCGGGTCGGACTCCCCCGGAACATCGTGACCCCGGCCACGACCCCCCACGGCACCCGCGTCACGGCAGCCTGCGCGAACGATGTTGGAGGCAGGGTGGTCGTGGTCGTGGTCGAAGTCGATGTCGTGGTCGATGTCGGGGGTGGCGGGGGTGCGGTGGCCGGCGTCGTCGACGCCGACGGCGGCAAGGCCACCTCCACCGGCTCGCGGTCCGGTGGGAACATCACGAGGATGATGAGGGAGGCAACGACCACCGCGGAACCCACGAACCATGTCGCCCCTCCGCGCGGGCGCCGCCGGTGCATCATGGCCCACAGCGTACGGGGGCACGCGAAGCTCAAGCAGGATCGCCGGCTTCCCGATACCCGGGGGCATGAGCCTCCTCGACGGCTGGCGCACGTCGTGGCGCACGAAAAGGGCCTTCGCTGTCGCGGTCACCGAGCAGCGGGAGCGCTCCGCGTTGGCGTGGCAGAAGTACCGCTCCATCGGAGCACTCCTCGCCGGGCTGTGCATGATCGCCCTGATCATCGCCACGGACTGGGACCGGGGCGTCCTCCTGCTGGGGGCCGCTCTCCTGGTCATGATCGACGCCGAGGGCCACCGCACCGGCTCGGTTCGCTCCCGGCCGTTCTTCTCACTCCTGCTCGACATCATCTTCATGGCCTTCTGCTTCACCTTCCTGGGCATCTCCGGTGTGTCGCTCGGACTCCCCCTCGCCTACGTCATCGTCGCGGCGACCCTTCTCCTCCGACCGGCCCTCGGGGTCACCGCCATCGCGTTCGCACTCCTCGTCTTCGGACTCGTCCCCGGCGTGGAGCACCCCATGGGAACGCCGTTTCCCCCGCTGGCCACCCGCTGGCTCGGGCAGGGGGTCACGTTCCTGTTCGCCGCCTTCCTGGTCATGCTCATCTGGCCCGTGTTCGACCGGCTCGTGCGGGAATCGACCCGATACAAACGCTCGGTCGCCTATCAGCAGGCCCTCGCCGAGTGCTCACAGGTCCTCCTCACCCACAACGAAGCCGACTCTCTCACCCGGGCCTGCGAGGCACTCCTGCCTGTCACCCGGGCCGACTACGTCTTCATCGAGGACGTCTACGAGGACGTGGATGGTCGTACCTGCACCCGGATCGTCGCCTCGGCCGACGCCACTCCCGGCTGGGAACCAGGCGTCGAACCGTTCATGGGTGGGCCGGTCGACCTCGTCCCGACATCGACGACTTCGCTCGCTTCCGGAAGGACGATCGTCATCCACACCAGGGACCTCGACGGTGCGGAGCGCCTCCTCTACGAGCGCGACGGCGTGCAGTCCGAGATCCTGGTCCCGATCATGATCGACGGGTCGTGGGTGGGGACGATCGGCTTCGTCGACTACACGACGGAGCGGCATTGGGAGCAGTCCGAGATCGACGCCATCGAAACCGCGGCCGGCCTGTTCAGCTCCCACTACGCACGAACCAGGACCCACCACCAGCTCCTGGCCACCCTCGAGTCGAAGGACGAGTTCATTGCCAGCGTGAGCCATGAGCTGCGGACGCCGCTCACCGCGGTCCTGGGACTGTCCAAGGAGCTGGAAGACCGCCTCGACTCGTTCGACCAGAAGGAGCTCATCGAGTTCGTGTCGATCATCGCCAGGCAATCGGGTGAGGTCTCGGCCATCGTCGAGGACCTCCTCGTGAGCGCCCGGGCCGAGGCAGGGAACCTCACGATCTGCCCGGAGGAGATGGACGCCAACCAGCTGATCGGGGACCTCGTGTCTCGGAGTGAGATCATCGGTGACGACGACCCACCGATCGAGGTCGTGGGCGTCGCCCCCGTCGCCTGGGCCGACCCGCTGCGGACCCGGCAGATCGTCCGCAACCTCCTCAGCAACGCCGGACGGTACGGCGGATCCGACGTCTGGGTCGAACTCGGATCCCGCAACGGCTCAGTCGTCGTGCGGGTGTGTGACAGCGGGCCGGGGGTGGAAGGCGCCGACCGCGACCGGATCTTCGAGCCGTATCGATCGGCCCACCCCCAGGCCAGCATGCCGGCGTCCGTCGGGCTCGGGCTTTCGGTCGCCCGTCAGCTCGCCCGTCTCATGGGTGGCGACGTCGAACTGGTCGCCGCTCCCCACACCGCGTTCGAGCTGACGCTCCCCCAGGTGTCCACGGTCCTCGCAACCGGCTGATACGCGTCACTGCGCCCGGGGCAACCTACTCTTTTCCCCATGCAGACCGACCGGCTCCATCCCGGACTGGGATCGTGGGCCCGACAGTTCCTCGACACCCGGCCCTCTGTCCTGGCTTCGGCGGTGGCGTTCAACCTCTTCTTCGCGCTCGTTCCCACCCTGTTCGCCGTCCTCAGCGGCATGTCGCTCCTCGGCCGGTCCGATGAGACGGTGAGCCGGGCGGCAGACGTCCTCACCGACCTGGTGCCCCGCAGCGTCGCCACGTTCATCGCCGACCC
>JBFKVA010000138.1:0-4408 GCA_041635475.1 Acidimicrobiia bacterium
CACCGATAGGCGTATTCACGGCCCACCGGGCCGATGATCGTCTAACGTGCGAAGAGGTGCGAGGCGCCTGCCCTCGCGCTCCTTGGAGGAGAACATGGAACGAAGGGAGTTCCTCGGCAAGGCCGGGAAGATCGCCCTTGGCGCGGCAGCCGTCTCGGCCATCGCCGCATGCGGTAACGATGCAGAAACTGCCGTCGACGAGGTGGCGGCCGACTCGAGCTTCCCGGAGATCAACTGGGAGATGGCGACATCCTGGCCGCTCTCGCTCGACACGATCTTCGGGGGAGCTGAGGAGTTCTCTTCGATGGTCTCCCGGATGACCGGGGGCAAGTTCACCATCACCCCCCGGGCCGCCGGTGAGCTCGTGGGCGCAGTCGAGGTGCTCCCGTCGGTGGAGACCGGGGCCGTCAAGGCGGGCCACACGGCGTCGTACTACTACGTCGGCAAGTCCAATGCCGTCGCGTTCGGCACCGCACTGCCCTTCGGCCTCACTGCACGGCAGCAGAACGCCTGGCTGTACGAAGGTGGCGGCCAGCAGTTGATGCAGGACTTCTACCGCGAACGCTTCGGCATCATCCAGTTCTTCGCCGGCAACACCGGGACGCAGATGGGCGGGTGGTTCAACAAGGAACTGAACAGCGTGGCCGATCTGCCCGGCCTCAAGATGCGGATTCCTGGCCTCGGCGGGCAGGTCATGACCCGCCTCGGTGTCACGGTTGAGCTCATCGCCGGCGGTGAGGTGTTCCAGGCCCTCGATACCGGGCGGGTCGACGCCGCCGAGTGGGTCGGCCCGTACGACGACACGAAGATGAGCTTCCAGGACGCTGCCAAGTTCTACTACTACCCGGGTTGGTGGGAGCCGGGGCCGTCGCTCGAGGTCGAGTTCCCCGTGTCCGAGTTCGACCCCCTCCCCGAGGAGTACAAGGCGATCATCGAGGCCGCCGCCTATGCGGCGAACCACATCATGCTCGCCCGGTACGACGCCCTGAACCCCCCGGCGCTCGCCGACATCATCGCGGCGGGCAAGACGACGATCCTGCCGTTCCCCGAGGATGTCATGATCGCCTCGGAACAGGCGGCGTTCGCGCTCTACGACGAGTACTCGGCTGCCGATCCCGACTTCAAGACGATCTTCGACAGCTGGGCGCCGTTCCGGACGGCGATCCAGGACTGGCACGGCCTGGCGGAGAAGGCGATGCTCGACTTCGGTGCGTTGGATCGATAGGACACCACGAGTGCGAGAGGAGGGGCGGCCCGATGGCTGCCCCTCCTCCGCGCCCGGGTCAGGGTTCGGTGTCGCCGGCGGGGTCGGGCGTCTTGATGCGATACGTCCCGGTCCCCACCGCGATCAGGTCGCCTCCTTCGTTGCGCAACTCCATCCGGGTGACGGTCACCGAGCGTCCCACGCGCAGGGCATGCCCCGTCCCGGTGAACACTTCGCCCGCCCCGGGCCGGAGGTAGTCGACGCGAAGGTCGATGGTGCCCACGGTGGAGAATGTCTCGAGTGCTTGATCGAGCGTCCGGATGAGCCCGGCGGTGATCACTCCGTGCATCGCCACCATCCCCCCGATGAGATCGAGCGTGGCCGAGATGACGCCGCCGTGGAGCACGCGGGTGGCGTAGTTGCCGATGAGCTCGTCACGCATGGGGAGCTTCACGACGACGCCGCCGTCCTCGTCGAACCGGGTGACGTCCAGGCCGAGGACACGGTTGAACGCGATCTGCTCCTCAGCCCGGCGGAAACCCTCGAGAAGCGTGGCGAAGTCCATGCCGGGAGCCTATCGGGGTGTGCTCGCCCCCCGGCCGCGCGCCGGTTCGGCTTTCCCCCCCCGGGGACGACCTGGCTGCTCTATGCTCAGCCGGGTGCAAGCCGTGGCCGTGGAGGGACGTTGACCCAGAGAATGGACACCCCGGATGGCGGGTTCGCCGACCGGATCGGGGGGTGGCGACCGATCCTGGCCTATGTGGACTTCATCGACAGGATCTCGGACAAGCTCGGGTCGTTCTCGACGGTCCTGTCGATCATCCTCGTGGCCATCGGGTTCCTGAACGTGATCCTCCGCTACGTCGGCCAGTGGCTGGGGATCCGGCTCACCTCGAACATGGTCATCGAGCTGCAGTGGTACTTCTTCGCCACGATCTTCCTGCTGGCGTTCGGGTACAACATGCGACACAACGTCAACGTGAGGGTCGACTTCTGGTTCGCCACCCAGCCGCAGCGGCGCAAGGCATGGATCGACTTCGTCGGCCACATCGTCGCACTTCTCCCGTTCTGCATCCTCGCCCTGTGGGTGGCGTGGGACCCTGTCCTGCGGAGTTGGGGACTCGGCCCCGACGGGGTCATCGACCTCGGCCGGTGGGAGGTCTCACCTGACCCCGAGGGGCTGCCCCGGGCTCCCATCAAGTCGCTCATCCTCGTCGGGTTCGGGCTCCTGTTCCTGCAGGCGCTCGCCGAGATGGCGAAACTCGTGGCCATCCTCACCGGCCACGAGGAGTACGCCGAGATCGAGGAGCACGACGCCCCGCTGAGGATCGAATAGGCGATGCTCACCCCGGCCGTGGCCCTCCTCGCCCAGTCGACCGCGCCGCCCTACGCGTGGTTGGCCATCGTCATGTTCGTCCTCTTCCTCATCCTCATCCTCTCGGGGTACCCGGTGGCGTTCTCCTTTGCCGGCACCGCCATCGTCTTCGGGGCAATCGGGTGGGCGATCGGGGCGATGCCGATCAGCGACATGAAGCTGCTCCCCAGCCGCTGGTTTGGGGCCATGAGCGACTTCATCCTGCTGGCGATCATCTTCTTCGTCTACATGGGCGCCGTCTTCGAGAAGTCGGGGCTCGCCGAGCGCCTGCTCACCGCGGTCGGGCGACTCATGGGACCGCTGCGGGGTGGGTTGGCCCTGACCGTGGTCATCGTCGGCACCCTGCTGGCCGCGGCCACCGGCGTCGTGGCAGCCACCGTGATCGTCATGGGCCTGCTGTCGCTCCCCGTCATGCTCCGGTACGGGTACGACCACAAGCTGGCGACCGGCATCATCACCGCCTCGGGGACGATGGCCCAGCTCCTTCCACCGTCGATCGTCCTCGTCGTCCTGTCGGGGGTGGTGGGGGTCGGGGTCGGCGACCTGTTCGCCGGTGCCCTCATCCCCGGCCTCATCCTGGCCGGGATCTACGCGCTCTACGTCCTGTGGGTGGCCTGGCGCCACCCGGAGAAGGCCCCCGCCCTCCCCGAGGAGGAGCGGGACTTGGCCGGCATGGCCCTCGTCAGAGAAGTGATCATCGCAATCATCCCGCCGATCCTCCTCATCGGGTTGGTCCTCGGATCGATCTTCACGGGCGTCGCCACGCCCACGGAGGGTGGCGCCGTCGGGGCCTTCGGCACACTCGTGCTCGCGGCCCTCAACCGCAGGCTCAACTGGAAGATGATCTGGGATGCCGGGGTCTCGACGATGCGAATCACGACCCTCGTCATGATGATCCTCTTCGCCTCGAGTTTCTTCGGCCTGATCTTCGACCGCCTCGGGGGTCAGCGCCTGGCCACCGACTGGCTCACGGGGCTTCCCGGCGGGTTCTGGGCGTTCGTGATCGTGGCGAACATCGCGGTGTTCCTGCTCGGGATCAACCTCGAGTTCCTCGAGATCGCGTTCATCGCGATGCCGATCTTCGTGCCGGCCGCCGAACTGCTGGCCCCGGTCCAGACCCACGTGGCGCCCCAGTTCATGCTCGTGTGGTTCTCGGTGATGATGGCCATCAACCTCAACATGGCGTTCATCTCGCCCCCGGTGGGGTTCTCCTTGTTCTACCTCCAGTCGGTGGCGCCGCCCGAAGTGAAGACCATCGACATCCACAAGGGGGCTCTGCCGTTCATGGTGCTGCAGGCTGCCGCGCTCGTGATCGTCATGTTGATTCCCGAGACGGTGACGTGGTTCGTCGAGATCCAGAAGGACCTGGGTGCCACGGTGGGAGAGGCGCTGGCCATCCTCCCCCTGTAGGCCTACGCCTCCGGCCGCCGGTAGGCGACACCCTCGTTGGCGACGATCGCTTCCGCCCACGGCTCGAGGAGGGCAACGATGCGCTCACTGGCCCCGGGTCCGATGGCGGCCCACGGTGCCGCCGAGAGCTGGTTGGTGAGCTGGTCGACCTCGTCGTAGAGCTCGCGACCGTCGTCGGTCAGGGTCACCGTTCCGTCGACGTCCGTGAGAAGCCCTCCTTCGATGAGCCGGGCCCGGGCCGTTGCCCAGGCCGTGTCGGGCCAACCGCGCGAACGGCGTTGACGGTCCTCGGGGAAGTAACCGCTGGCGACGTTCAGAAGGAGCGCTTCGATCGGGCCGATCCCGAGTGTCTGGAGGGCGGCGATGTGCCCGTCCCCCCGGTACTCGCGGTAGAGCGTGGCCCAGTGCCAGACGGCGGC
>JBFKVA010000139.1:0-4383 GCA_041635475.1 Acidimicrobiia bacterium
CCTGACCCTCGACGGTTGGCGTCCTCGAGGCGTTGGGCGAGTTCGGCTATCACCGCCAAGGCGACGTCCGGGTTGGTCTTGAGGTACGGGAGGAAGTCCCACCGCGACAACTGCACGACGCGCACGTCGCTGGTGGCCACGACGTCGGCGGTCCGGGTCTGGTCCTCGAGGACGAGAGCCATCTCCCCGACGTGATCGCCGGGGCCGAGGCTGGCGACGGTTGTCCCACCAGTGCTGACGTCGGCGGTGCCCTCGAGGATCACGAACATGGCCTGGGCCTTGGCCTTGCCCTCCTCGATCATCGTCTGGCCGGCGGCGAAGGTGCGTTCCCGGGCGACCTTGGCGAGACCCCCGAGCTGCTCGTCACCGAGCGCGGCGAGGAGAGGGGAGGCGCGGAGGGCATCGACGATCTGCATCAAGGTCCTTTCGTGACCCGGCGAGCCTACCGCTGGAAGGCCCAACGCGCCGATCTTCTCCCGTCCGCCCGGCATGACCTGCACTAGGTTGGCGATCACGCGAGGAGGCACATGAACGAAGAGCTTCAGGCGGACCTGGTCGTCGTCGCCGGCTTGGCGGGACGCCCGGTGACCATCGATGAGCTGGCATCCGTGACCCAAACCGACCCGTCGGCGGTCATGGCCGAGGCCGAACGCGCCGAAGCGGCTGGGGCGATCACCGCGTCCGGCACCGGCTACCTCGCCGAGCCACCCACCTCCCGTCCGCGAGTGGCGTTCCTGGCCGGACGCTTCGCTGACCTCCTGGCGTCCCGGGGTGGCTCACCGTCCGAACTGGGCCGCCTGCTGAGAGCCGCCGGGCGCGACGGCGATGCCCTCCCTCACCTTGTCACGGCCGCCAGGGCGGGCGACATCGACGCCCTCGTATCGGCTTTGGACGCCCACGACGCGGTGGGCGGCTTGACACCGGCCGACGAGGGAGACCTGCGTGTCCGACTGGCGGCGTCACTGCGGGGTCGCGGCCGTTCGGACGAGGCCTACGAGCAGGCCACGCTGGCCTCGCGTCGCTTGGCCGGCGCCAAGCTCGTTGACGCCCTGGGCTTCGCCGCGGCCATCGCCGACGACCTCCAGAAGCCCCAGGTGTCAGAGGCGCTCACCGCCCTGGCAGCCGCCACCGCGGCGGCCGCCGGTGAGGAGGCCAAGCACGGGTCACTGTTGACGCTGCAGGCCCGTGCCCTGAGCCGGGTGGGTTACCCCGACGAGGCCGACGTGGCGATGACCAAGGGACAGGCCATCCTGGCGGTGCAGGGCTCGCCGGCCCAACGACGGACGGCTCGAACCAACGAAGCGCTCGTCATGTTGGACCGCGGCGAAGCCCGCCGGGCCGCGTCTGCCTTCGACTCCCTCCTGGCCGCCGACGACGGGTCGGACGTGGTGGGGACGGCCGTGGCGGAGATCTATCTGTCGCGGGCGTTGTTCGTGGCCGGGAACTCCAAGCGAGCCCTTCCCCTCGCCCAGGGTGCGCTGGGGGTCTGCGTCGACGCCGGGGCCGCGGCCCCGATCATGCTCGCCCACATGGCCGTGGCCGAAGGAGCGCTTGCGGCCGGGAGATCCGCCGATGCCCTCGACGCGGCCGATGCCGCGCTCGCGGTCGTCCAGGCCGACCTACCCCAGTGGATCAACCGGATCCATCTCCTGCGCGCCCAGGCGCTCGCTCAATCGGGCGACTCGCAGTCCGCGCTCGAGGCGATCGCGTCTGGCCTCGCCAGCACCCCGGAAGGGCCCGACGGGTGGCGGGTGCGACGCCAGCTCGATGCGGTGGCCGTCATGGCAACGCCCGCGGCCACGCCGTGGCCCACGAAGGAGGCCGAGGAGCTCACCGATGAACTCCTCCAGGCGCGGTGGTACGGCCTTGCCATCGAACTGATGACCGAGCGGTCCCGGCGGGAGGGAGACGACGAACTCGGGCTCGAAGCCGCCGCCCTGGCCCATCGCCTGGGGAGCCCCCTGCAGGCGGTGGCCGCGGTGGAAGCTGCCGGTGGTTGGGGCGTGCCGGAGGCGGTACCGATCGCCCAGGCGGTCAAAGACGTCGAGAGGAACATCGCCCCGGAGTGGTTGGACGACTGGCGCGCCCAGCCCGCGGTCGCCGCGGCACTGGCTGTCGACACCGATGTCGAGGTCGAGGACGACCTCCTTGACGCCCGCATCGATGATGCCCTGCGGGCGGCCGGACTGGCCGGGGTCGACACCGTTCTCAGCCCGGCCCAACGGCGGGCCAAGGGCCTCGTCCGCCGCAAGGTGCGCCGCCGTCAGGGCCTGCCGTGGTGGGGATGGGTGGCGGCAGTGATCGTTGTGGCCGGTCTGTCCTACGGCATGGCGCAGCTCGTGGCCCCCGAGAACACGACTGTCGTCCAGACCGTCGTCACCACCGCGCCACCGGAGACGACCCCTCCGTTGGAAGCGACGGTGATCGGTGCCGAGGACCTCGTCGGCACGTTCACGCTGGGCGGCAACGTCCAGCGGACCGGCGAGGGCGCGGGAGGGATTCGCTCGCTGTCGGGGATCGCGTGGCCCAACGCCCGGCCCGGGGGCTTCCTCGGCTCGCTGGTCGTGCACGGGATCCGGGCCTTCGTCGCCAGCACGACGAGCGACGCCGTGTACGCCATCGAACTGACCACCGGGCGGGTCATCACCGAACTCGAGACCGACGATCGGGTCATCGCCGCCCCCGCCGTCGGGGTCGTCGAGGGGACCCGCGGTGACTCCAATCGCACCTTGCTCGTCGCCGTGAGCCAGTCCGGGACGGTCTACGCCAAGGAGCCGGGCTCGCCGACGCTGTTGTGGGAGGTTGCCCTCGGTGAGCGGGTCATGGCTTCACCGCTCATGACGGGGAGGATCGTCGTCGTCGGTTCGACCGACGGGCACGTGTACGGCCTTTCGGGGGGAGGCATCGACTGGTCCTACCCGGCGGAGGATGGCGAGCCGATCGGGCCCGTCACGAGCGCTCCTTCCTTTGGCGACGGCGTGATCTACGTCGTGGCCGGGTCGGAGATGATCGGGCTGCGCGAGGATGGGTCGGAGGTGTGCCGCGGGAGTGTGTCGGCCGGCGGCAACGCCACCGGAAGCGCCGTGGTGGCCGATGCAGTGACCCTCGTGCAGACCGAGGCCGGCCTCGTCCGGGTCGATCCGGGCAAGTGCGGTCCCGGCATCCCGGACCCGGGCACGCCCCGGGACCAACCCCCGGCCTACGCCGGTGGTGTCGTGTACTCGGTGCAGGGCGAGGTCATCTTCGCCTTCGAGCCGGGGACGCTCACCGGTGACGTCGTGAATGCCGCCGGGACGGACACCGTCGGCTATTGGGACGCCGTGTTCGCGGCGGGATCGGCCATCACCGGCCAGCCGTCGGTGGCCGACGGCGTCGTGTACGTCGGCACGCAGGCGGGCGACGTGTTCGCGGTCGACGCCGAGACGGGCGAGGAGATCTGGGTGTTCCGCGCCGGCTCGAAGATCGAGGGAAGCCCGGCCCCGATCGCCGGCGCCGTGCTCGTGATCACGGCCGATGGTGAGGTCATCGCCATCGTCGGCACCTGAGCCTTCGGGTTTTCCCCCGCCGTTTGTCCGCCTGGAGAGGACATCCGGCGTGGGAAAACGATTGAATCGACGCTCCGCGTGACCTATTGTCACCCTGAGTCCCCGTCGAGGAGCACCGCCGTGAAGTCACTCCGCATCATCGCCGTTCTTGCCGCTCTCCTCATGGTGCTCGGAGCGGCGTCGGTGGCGGCGTCGGCTGGACCCGATCGAGAGCCGACCCCCGCCGAGTACTGGACCGCCGAACGAGTCGCCTCGGCCATCCCCCGCGACCTGGTCATCGACCACCGGGGGCTCGGGTACCTGCGGCTCCCGAACGGTGATCTCCAGCCCTACGGGCACACCGTGGCGGCGGTGAGGAATCCTGTGCCCCAGAAGGGGAAGCCGGGCGGGTCAAATGTGTCTGACGCCGACTGGCCCTACGGAGGGGCGGTCCAGTGGGCTGCCGGCAGGCTGCTGTACGCCATGGACGACCCCGCGACCCCAAGTGTTGAGCATTATGTGTGTTCCGGGACCGTGGTGACCGACGGTGTTGGTGGCCGGTCGATTGTCCTGACCGCCGCCCATTGTGTCTACGACGACGTGGTCAAGGCATTCGCCACGAACGTCATCTTCATCCCGAACCAGGACGGGTCAAGCTCCGGGACGGACTACAACTGCCTCAACGACCCGATCGGGTGCTGGGCAGCCGACCACGGCGTCGTGGACATCAACTGGACCACGAGGGTGTTCCCGGACAACATCCCATGGGATTACGCCTACTACGTCATGAGCGACTCCGGGTCTCATCAGGGTGCCGGCAGTGGAGGAGCGCTGGACGTCGCAGCCGGCAGCCTGCCGC
>JBFKVA010000140.1:0-4366 GCA_041635475.1 Acidimicrobiia bacterium
AGCTCTGCGCGAAGACGTGGACTCTCAATCGAGCAAGGTCATCCTCGGCGACCGCGATGCGGTTGCCTGCCTGGTGTGAGACGCGGACCTGATCACGGATCGCCTGCCGCTCGACGCGGATCGCCGATCGGGCATCATCGAGTCTTGCTCTTGCTTCGGCGAGTTCCGGCACCCGGTCGGCATCGCGAGGCGCGTCCTGATAGGCGACCCATCGTCCGGTCAGCCGGAGCCACAAGTGCTCGAAGCGCTCGGTCAACATGCCGCCAACGATACCGAGCAACGGTTGGATCCGGGAGCGCCACGGCTGATCACCCCTGCACCGGGATCCCTCGGCACTCTGATGAGACGACCACTTCGACGGTCCGCCCAGCGACGCCGGTGGAACCGCAGCCGGTCAGCTCCCCCTCGTCCTCCACCCGGTGGCGTACGACTCCCGGGCGTTCTTGGAGATGGGCGTCTCCACGACCCGCACCCGGACCTCGGTCTGTACGTGGTGCTCCACCGTCGTCTTGTCGGTCCCGCCGTTCTCCTCACCCCAGATGAGGGTCAACTCATCACCGACCTTGACGTCGGGGTCGACCACACCGAGGGAGATCATGGTCCGCTCGTTGAACGAGTAGCCGCTGAACATCGAGAACCCGACGTGCTCGCCGTCACGCAGCACCGAGTCGTAGGTGGCGGACGTGTAGTTGGAGAGCGGGAGGTCGATCACCTTGAAGTTCTCACCCGGGGGCTTGAACATCGAGGCGAGGATCCTCGTCACGTCCTCCGAGTTCCACACGAACGTCACCTTGTGGCGCTGGGGCGTGCCCTCCAGGGCCTCGAGGGCTTCCCGTCCGACGAAGTCGTGGTCAAAGGCGACGTAGAAGCCGTACCCGAGGGCGTGCGGTGTGAGGTAGTAGTCCTCGATGCTGTCGGACACGAACGAACCGCCGATGGAACCGGTGGCCTCGTAGGAGGTGGCCGGGAGCCACTCGCGATAGGACTTCATCGCGTCGCCCGTGTACACGGCCGGCAGCGGCGACGGGATCCACCCCGACTCCAGCGTGTTCGTTGCGTACGCCCTCGAACCGACCGGGACGAGCCCGTGCTCGGCGCCGGCGTCGAGGATGGTGGCCCGGACCTCGTCGTAGTGGTCCCACGGCCCCCAGATCTCCATGCCGGGCTCGCCGGCCATGCCGTGGTGGAAGGCGGGCACGCTTCTGCCTGCGACCTTCATCGTGCCGACGTTGAAGAAGCGCACGTTCTCGAGCGGTCCCCCGTTGAGCTTCTCGAGGATCGCCATCGCATTCGGGCCCTGGATCTGGAAGCGGTAGTGACGCCGATGGACCGGGTCCTTGCCCGGACGGGATGGCGATCGATCGTCCCGCTCGAGCGAGACGTCCCAGTCACCGGTCTCGGCGTGGAACTGCACCCAGTTGACCGTCGGGACGCGTCCCACCATGTTGAACTCGTCCGGGGCGGGTCGGAAGAGGATCACGTCGCCGATGACGTGGCCGTCGTGGCTGCAGGGCACGAAGTGCTTGGCCCGCGTGGTCGGGAAGTTCGCAAAACTGTTGGGCGCCAGGTACGAGAGCAGTGCCTCGGCCTGGGGTCCCTTCACGGTCAACTCGGCCATGTGGTGGGATTGGTCGTAGAGGACCGCCGCCTCCCGCCACGCCCGCTGCTCATCCCGCCAGTTCGTGAACTCGGGCGCCACCACCGGGTACACGTACGCCCCGACCTTGGAGTTGCGAAGCATGTGGACCGTGTTGTCCACCGTCTGGAGGACGTCCTCCAAGCTCCTTGGCTGGCCCATCTCACACCTCCGACGCTTCCGCCTGCCTATCTGTGGCGAACCTACACCGGCCCACCCGCCACCGTCCAACCCCGGCTTGTTCGGTTCGGTCACGGGGGGTAGCTTGCCGCAGCATGACCCCCGTCGATCCAGGCCGTGACCTCTGGCGCAACACCGAGTTCGAGGTCCTGCCGTTCAAGAGCGTCCTCGACCAAGCGCCCTTCCTTCCGGCGGGGGCGGTTGTGAGCGTCACGTCCTCACCCGCCCGAGGACTCGCCCAGACCATCCGCTACGCGGCGGGCCTCGCCCAGCGGGGATTCGAGGTCGTTCCCCACTTGGCCGCCCGGGGGGTGAAGGACGAAGCCCACCTCATGGACCTGCTCGACTCCATCGCGGCTGCCGGGATGCGCCGAGCGTTCGTGGTGGGGGGCGACAACCAGGACGCCGGGGCTTTCGCCGACGCTCTCTCCCTCCTCCGGGCCATGAAGAGGGCCGATCGGCCGATGCCCAGGATCGGCATAGCGGCCTACCCCGACGGCCACGCCACGATCCCTGACGACGCCCTGCTCCAGGCACTGCGCGACAAACAGCCCTACGCCTCGTACATGAGTACCCAGATGTGTTTCGACGCCCAGGCCATCGAGCGGTGGGTTCGGCAGGTGCGGACCGAGGGGATCACGCTCCCGATCCACCTCGGCATGCCCGCCGTGGCCCCGATTCAACGCCTCCTTGCGATCTCGGCCCAGATCGGGGTCAAGGCTTCGGCCCGCTACCTCTCCAAGCACCGAGGGCTACTGGCGCGCGTCCTCCGGCCGAGGGCGTACACGCCCGCCCGCCTCACCGAGCAGCTCGGCCCTCTCATCGCCGACCCGTCGGCGGGCATCGAGGCGGTGCACTTCTTCACGTTCAACCAAGTCGAGACCTGCGAGGCATGGCGCCGGGAGTACATCGGCGCGTAGGTGAGCGTCGTTGGATCGCGACACATTCGGACCTGCGACGGAAAGGGGCTGGTCGTATCCGGCCGGTCCATGCCCGAACCACGGCGCCCGACGGATTCAGGGATACCGCCGGGCGCCGAACCGTCATGCGACGGCGGCCGGGAATGCTATCGATGCTGGAAGTATCTGACAAACACGGCCGCGGCGTCACCGTGCCTCATCGGGCATCAGAAGCGAGGGTCGGCGTCGTAGGGGAAACCGACGAGCTCGCTGCCCGGGGAGTCCTCGTCGAACGTCCAGTACTGCCGGACTTGGGCGATGAGCCCATCGGCGAAGTCGTAGTGGTCCGATCCCCGCACGACGAACGGGCGACCACCGACGCTGCCGCGCATCGACCACTCGACGGCGGCGTGGTCGTCGTCGCCGTCGAACGTGTGAGCCTCCCACGTCGCCCCTTTCCACTTCGTGCCGACCATCTGCCAGAACCGACCGATGGCCTCCCGGCCCACGACAGGGGCGTGGTTGGTGTCGTAGATGACGGCATCGTCAGCGAAGCACTCGACGACACCCGCGGCATCGCCGGCCGAGCAGGCGGCGAAGTAGCGGTCGAGAAGGGCCCGGGACATCCGATCCGAGCCTACGCCGGCCGGGATCGGCTATCCGGACCGAAACACGAGTTGCGCGTCACCAATCCCGATGACATCACCATCCCGGAGGAGGCAGTGCCCAGGGACGACGGAGCCATTGACCAGGGTCCCGTTCACCGACCCGATATCCACCAGGAGGAAGCCGTCTCGGAGCCTGCGGATCTCGGCATGGCGCCGGCTCACCTTGGGGTCATCGATGACGATCGCCCGATCGGCGGAGCGGCCCAGCGTCGTCACCGCCCTCGTCACCTCCTGGCGCTCTCCGTCGATCTCAACGGCGGCCTCCATGGGCGTGCCCACGTCCGCCGGAACCGTCGCAATGTCATCGACGGGAGCCGGGGCGAGCAACTGTGGATCTTGTTCGAGGATCCGAAGCTCCAAACCCCGCAACTCGGCGCTGGGGTCGATCCCGAGTTCCTCGACCAGGACTCCGCGCAGCTCCTGGAAGGCCGCCAAGGCGTCCGCCTGTCTCCCCGCTCGATAGAGGGCCTTCATTTGCGTCGCACGAAGCCGCTCGTCGAGTGGGCGCAGGCCGATGAGGCGACCGGCCTCCGGTATCACGTGGTCGAGATGCCCCAGGGCCAGGTGGGCCTCGAGCAGGTCCGCCTCCGCGATCTCTCGCACACGATGGAGTCGTTGGGCCTCCTCCTCGACGAAGTCGTACCCTGACAGGTCTGCAAGGAAGCGGCCACGCCACCGGGAAAGCCCGCGTTCGTAGGCCTCCACGGCGCTCGCGGAACGGCCCTCCCCCATGAGCCTCCGGGCTTGCTCGAGATCGGCCTCGAACGCCAGCGCATCAAGGGTGGCCGCGGTGGCGACCACTCGATACCCGGGCCGGACCGTCTTGATCGCGCTCGATGATCCGAGACCTTTGCGGAGTTTGGCGACGTAGACCTGCAACGTGTCGAGTGCTCGATCGAGGGAAGCGTCGGGCCACAACGCGTCCGTGATCGCCTCGGACGACACGACCTGGTTGGATCGCACAAGCAGGAGACCGAGGACGG
>JBFKVA010000141.1:0-4348 GCA_041635475.1 Acidimicrobiia bacterium
GACCATCCGCCGCCGGGGAAGTCCGAGTGCGTGACCGCCATTCGGATGATCATGGCGGCGTGGTAGCACGAGATGTTCCCGTTGCCATCGATGGGACAGAGGGGGCTCGCCAAGACATTGAACGGGTCGTTCCCGGGCTGGTTGGTGTTCACATCTTCCACACGGTCGAAGGCCAGCAGGTCCACCGTCCGGCCGTCGAAGTCCTCTTGGGAGCATCCGTATTGGGCCTCAGGATTCGGTGAGCCTTCTCCACCCTCTATCCACAACTCAGAGAGTCCTGTTTCGGGGAACTCGACGGTGCAGTCGTTTCCGATGAGCCAGCCGCAGTTGCCCGAGCCCGCGCCGGCCGCTTTGTCCTGCCCCGAGCTCGGCTGGCAGGCATCGTTGACGGGCTTGCCGCTCTGGAATCCGATGGCGGCTTGAGCCGGCAGGTTCCCGGACGTCGCGACGAGGAAAGGCGCGAGGGTCTTGTAGAGCGTCCCGTCGTAGAGGATGTCGCCGGGGTCGACGCCGGGCGGGAGCGGCGGGTCCTTCTTCCCCGGCTCTTGGTAGACGGTGCCGCCCAGGATGTAGACAAGCTCACAGGTCCCGAATGCGATCGGCGCGAAGGAACCCGGTCCGCACCGTGCGGTTGCGGTGGAACGGACCTCGTTGCCCAGGTTGCCAAGGACCGCGGAGAAGAGCGGTCGCATGACCGTCCCCCCGTCGCTCAGTTCGGTGTTGAGGACGACCTGGACGTACCCCGCCGACCCGGCGGTTGCATACGCCACCGACTCCACCGTGGCGGCGGCATCGCGGGCGTTTGCTGGCGCGTAGGTGGCGGCCATGGCTTCGGCGTCGGTCTGGCTGGGCCAAGCACCGGTCTCCCGGCATTCGGCCACGATCGCCAAGGCCGCAGCATCCGCTCCGTTCTGCAGCTGTCGCCGTTCTTCGTAGAGGCCACCGACGTCGATGACCAAGGCCGCCATCCCGAGCAGCACAACCATGCTGATAGCCACCAGCGCAAGGCTGACGCCTCGCTCGTCGTGGATCAACCTCCGCATCGCATGGTCCCAACCCCGGTGAGATTGAAGATCCCGTCCCCGGGCCAGAACGGAATGGTGATCTCGACGGTGGCCGGTATCGTCATCGTGATCGCCGTTCCGACGTCCGTTTCGTCGTCCGGGTCACATGTCGGGGCGACGGTGATGACACCGACCGTGGTGGTCGCAGCGGCGGTGGCCACATTGACGGCGGCTGTCTCGTCGCCACTCACCACGTACTCTCGGATCCCTTCACGTGCCGCGTGGGAGAGGCTCAGCTGCGCGTTCCACACGCGGCCGAACTCAACGATGCCCACCAGGAGCATGAGGAGCAAGGGAAGGACAAGCGCGGCTTCAACAAGCGCTGCGCCCCTCTCTTGACTTTGTGACTTGAACACTGAGCTGACCCCCGTCACGGTGGAGACTACCTGAGCGACTTGGGGGTGCCACCACTCTGGCGGCACCCCCAAGTGCTTCGGTCGGTCTCGGGTGTCCCTTGAGAGGGACTGTGTGTCTCCCTAGGCGGCGGTGTCCAGGGTCGTCCCGATGCTGTTGAAGAGATCCCCGATGCTCGTGCCGAGCAATTCCATGGCGACGATCACCGCGAGGGCGATGAGGGCCACGAGAAGGGCGTACTCGACGAGGCCCGCGCCCCGGTCGTTGGTGGTGATACTGGTGATGAAGGTCGTTGCCTTGGCGAGCATTCCTTGTGACTCCTTGTTGCGTGTCGGCATGTCGATGCCGGTTGTGAGGGCAAGTCTTGCAGTACGGAGAGTGGGAATCTTCCTCACTATTGGTGAAACCGGGCTAGGGCAGGTAGGAGCGGATCGTGTCGAAAATGTCGCGGATACTGACGCCGAGGAAGATCATCGACACCATCACGACGATCGCAATGAAGGCGATCAGGAGCGCGTATTCGACGAGACCGGCCCCTTTGTCGTCGCGGACAGGGGGTAGGGGGGAGTTCATCTGGTCAGGCTGGCGGAGTGGCGTGGTGCTGTCGTCGCCACAATTGACGAATGTCATCGGGGATGCCAGTTCGCCTTGACGGCGATCGAGACAGCGGCAAGCTGCGAGGAGACCCCGAGCTTGGTGAGGATGCCACGTATCTGGGAGCGGACGGTCGACATGGAGACATAGGAAAGGCGTGCGATCTCGGCAGCTTGCCGACCTTCGACGAGCATGGCAAGGACCTCTTCCTCACGCGGCGTGAGGTCTGCGAAGGGCCGCATTCGTTCGTCGTGGTCGGCCCGCAGCCGTCGCAGCTCCCTCTCAATCTCCCTTCGCTTGCGCTCCGCCGCCTGGGTCCCTCCCTCCGACACCTCTCGCAGTTCCGCAACAAGGGCGGGGAACGGGATCTCCTTGCCCAGGACGGCGGTCGCCCCTCTGTCAAACGCCTCGCCCAGTTCCAGGGCGTCTTGTTTGCCGGTGAGGACCACGACATACCGACCCGGGCCGAGGAGGTCGGGAATGAGGTCGAGTCCGTTTCCGTGTTCACCGAGACCAAGATCGAGGAGGACGATGTCGGGGTCGAATTCGAGGACGTCGCTTCTGACGATCGCGAAGTCCCCCGGTGTTGTCTCGACCTCGAACCCTTCGGCCGAGAGCCCCATTTTCAGGCCCTCTGCCACGAGACGGTGGTCCTCGATGATGAGCACCTTTGTCACAACGTGCCTCCTGCCCGGCCGGACGCCGAGGCGCGCATGAGCTTGAGAACGAATCGGGAGCCAGGGCCGCTTCGGTGCTCGTACCAGAGTGCTCCCTGGTTCTTCTCGGCCAGTCGGCGGGCCGTGGCCAGACCGAGCCCGTACCCGTCCGCTGCGGTCCTTCCCCGTGCCCCCTGGCCGAACAGCGCTTCTGCCTCACCGCCAACGCCGGGCCCCTGGTCCTCGACACAGATCCGGACGTGGGCGCCTGCCGGTTCCCAGAAGACCCGAACCGGGGACCCCGGGGCGTGTTTCCTGGCGTTGTCGGCGAGGTTCTGGAGGATTGTCGCGACACTGGCCGGCTCGGCCATCACGTGCACCTGGGCGGGCAAGTCGACCGACAGGGAGAGACCGTGGAGGTTGGCGAACGATACGAGTGCCTCCCGGAACGCGTCCAAGGGCACGGCCCGGAGCACCGAGACCGGTGTGGCGAGCACCTCCCTCAGGTGATTCACTTGGGATGCCATGGCCCGTCCGATCTCCGGTTCGAGTCCAGATCGGTCCAAGGCGTGAATGGCAGCCCCCATGGCGCCGACGACGGCTCGGGCATCGTGGATCAAGGCGCGGCGCTCGGTTCTCTCCAGCTCCAGTTCGCCATGGAGGGCCAGGAGTTCCATCTGCGCGTCCCCGAGCTGCTTCACGGCGTGATACCGGGCGGAAGCGAGGGCAACCCCCGAGGCGGTGCCAACCCCGAAAGCCGCGATCGCGGCCAGGGCCATGGGCACGAGCGACACCGTTCCCCTCCCGGCGCTGTACATGACGAGGGCGATCGTCACGACGGCGAGGAAGATGAGGGTGCCGTGCATGATCGGCGAAGCCGTGTCCGCCAACCGTCCCCTGGCATCCATGTCCTCGAGGTCCCTGATCCCTTTCGTCCTCAGGCGACCCAAGGCGGTCGCACGAATCCTCGATGACATGGCGACATCCTACGGACCGAGGCCGTCGGCCCCGGGAGCGAAGGTTCACCGACTCGGCGGGGTGGGCCTCTAGCCTGCCCGGCACACCGACTGGAGGCGTCGACCATGACCCTGCTCGCTTGGATCCTCATTCTCGTTGCCCTCGTTCTCGGGACCGTTCTCGGGCGCATGAGTAGGCGTGGGGCAAGCCGTGTGGAAGACCCGGAGGACCCCCGCGTGGCGTTCGAGCACGACCGGGCTGACAAGGCCGAGGAGAAGGTGGCCGCCCAAGAAGACGAGCTGCGGGGGTGGGCCGCCAGCCACAAAGTGCTCGAGACGCAGGTCTCCGACCTTCAGGCCGAGGTCAAGGCCGCTGCCGCTGATTCCGCCGCCGCCGAGAAGCTGGAGGTGGCCGAATCGTCGGTGGCCGCGCTCGAAGCGAAGGTCAGCCAACTCGAGGGGACGATCGCCTCGATCGGAGTCAGCAAGAGCGACATGGTCGCAACGGCCCAGCTGCAGGAGCGAGTGGCTGTCCTCGGTGCCGAACTCGATCTCTCGAAACGCAAAGTCGCCGAACTGGAACGCCGGCTCAACCAGTAGCGGCCACCGAGGAGATCCACTCGTCGACCATCTCCTCCATGAGCGGCAGCGTGAAGGCGCCGTTCACCAGGAGCACGTCGTGGAAGGCCTTGATGTCGAAGGCGTCGCCCAGCGTGTCGCGCGC
>JBFKVA010000142.1:0-4326 GCA_041635475.1 Acidimicrobiia bacterium
GGCGGTGGCACGGTGGGCGACCTCGATGGAGTCGATGTCGGGGGAGTCGATGATCGTCAGCGCCCGGAGCATCGGGTCCGATCCTCCGACCACCTTCGGTTCGAGGGTCGCCAGCGGCCCGTCCCGGTATCGGGCAACGTCGTCCTCGTGGCACCACACGACCGGATGGCTCGTCGTCGGCCGGACCACGGACGTCGCGCTCACCCGCGACTGGGCCAGGCTGTTGAGGAGTGTCGACTTGCCGCAGCCGGTCGAACCGATGAGCACGGCCACGAGCGGAGCACCGATGTCGCCGAGCCGCGGAATGAGGTAGCCGCGGACGGCCCAGGTGAGCTCGTCGACGATCCTGGCCCCGCCATGGCCTTCGAGCGGGAACCGTACCCCGTCGAGCGTCTCGGCGAATGCGTGCAGTGCGGCCCTGGCCTCTTCAACGGGGGCGATCTCTCCTGCCATCGGCGCCGCATTGTGGCAGACCCCTTCCGACCGTGGGTCATGCAGTCCTCAGGGTCAGCTCGCCTTCGGGCTCGTGCCCGGCCCTGGCCAGCGTCGCCCCGAGCTCGGTCGTGTGGTCGAGAAGATCGGTACGGATGTCGTCGAGGACCTGCTGCACGTCGGCCACCGACCCTGCGATCTTCGTGAGCGTCGACTTGGCGCCGCTGAATCGGGTGGCGAGGCCCCGGATCCGCTGTACCCGGTCCTCGACGCCGGCGATGTCGAGTCCCGGGTTGAGGGCTTCGGCGGTCACCAGGCTCCGCAGCAGCCGCACGGCCACCCCGAGCAGGACGCCGGAGCCGTCGTCGACACACAAGACCCGCCGGCCGTGGACGGAGAACGTTCCGATCTCGTCGGGGAACGCCTCCGTGGCGGAGACACAGATCGCCACGTCGGCCTCCCTGTTGGCCATCGCCTTGTCGAGCGTGGCGAGGATGCCGTCCTTGCCGCCGACCGTGACCCGTTCGGTGTTCTTGGCCTCGATCACGATCCGGGTCCCGTCCTCGAGGTCGAGTACGAAGTCGCCGACCTTGCTGTCGGATCGAAGCAGCCCACCCGCCAGCGAGGTGCGTTCCACGACCGCGCCGCCGATACCGGCGGCGATGGCTCGGAGACGGACTTCGATGGCGTCCTCGTACGCGAAGCCCTTGCGCGGTGTGAGGTCGTCGTGCTCCTTGGCCGCCTGGCCACGGATGACCTGCTCCCGGAGCTCGTCGAAGCGGGACTCCATGGTCGCGCTCAGGCGCCCCAGGGGGGACGCAGGATCGGACTGGTCGAACTGGCCGCGGACCCACCGTTCCATCACCCCGTCCGGTCCCAGGAGGCCGGCCAGCCGCTCGAGCAGCGACGAGGTGACCGAGGTCGCATGGTCCACGTCGAGGGCTCGCACCATCGAGCCCTGGAGCTCACCGAGGCGATCGATCGTCATCCCCATCGCCGACGACCTGACCCCGGGGTCGAGTTGTTCGGTGATGGCGGATCGGGCCTGGGTGAGAAGCGAATCGATCTCAATCGTGGCCCCCTCGAGCACCTCACTCACCGTGGCCCTGACCCGGTCGTCGATCTCGTGGAGCTTGGCGCCGACGCCCATGCTCATGAGACCGCGAGCACCCATCGACAGCATGTCGTTCAGGATGCGGGGCCACTCATCCGGGCCGTGGGCCCGGAGATGGTCGGCAACCGCGACGTCTGTCGACACGAGCCCATCGATGTGGACTCCGTCCGACGACACCCGGATGGCTGGGGAATCGATCATGAACCAACCATATGTGGGGGGTGTGACAGATTCCGTACCGGGGCATATGTGGGGGCCCCACTACACTGCCCCGCTCGGGGATCCCAGTCGCACTTCGTATGAACCCACGCCTTCGACTCGCCGCCATCGGCGCACCGGTACTGCTCGCGGTCCTGGTCGTCGCGTTCTACCTCGTCGATCACGCATCGCATCGGGGGCGGGTCCCGCGCGCTGTGACCGCCGCCGGCGTGGAACTCGGGGGGAGCACGCCGGACGAGGCGCAGGTGCTGCTCACGGCCCTGGGCGAGCGGCTCGTGTCGTCCCCGATCGACGCTCATGTCAACGGGGGATCGGCTCCCGTCCTCCCCCGCGACCTCGGGCTCTCCCTCGACATCGAGGGGATGCTCGACGAGGCCGTGTCCATCGGACGGGAAGGAGGCATCGTCGGTTCGTTCCAACGCTGGTGGCGCTCGATCGGCACCGCCACGGAGGTCGGCCTCCGGGGAGTCGTCGATGAGGACATTCTCCTGGACGCCCTCGATGACCTCGCGCAGCGCATCGTGGGCGAGGCACCGTTCCCCGGTTCGATCACGGTCGTCGACGGACGCCTCGTCGCCGAGTATCCCCGCGACGGGCTCTCCATCGACCCCGCCACCGCAGCCCCCCGGCTCCTCGCCGCGTTCCTCCTGGATCCCCATCCGAGCGTGGAACTCGACCTCGTCCCCTCCCAACCGCGCCTCACTGCCGCCCACATCGACGCCGCCATGCGCGAGGCCGAACGCCTGCTCGCCGGTGGGGTGACGCTCGTGCCACCCACGGACTCGGCGCCACTCGTCCTGACGGTCGAGGACCTCCAGGATGCGTTCCGGGCCGACGTCGTCCCGGACGGCAACGGCCACCGCATGGCCGTGACGTTCGACCAGGCGATCCTCATCGGCAAGATCGCCCCGATCGCGCTCGACCTGGCTACGGATCCCATCAACGCCGAGTTCGTGTTCGACGAGGAGGCCCACCTCGTCTCGATCACCCCGGGGGTCCCGGGGACGAGCGTCGACTTCGACGGGCTGCTGGGAGCGGTCATCGCCGCGGCCACCCAGGCCGACCGCACCGGCATCCTGCCCGTCATCGAGGACGTCGAGCCGGAGGTGACCACCGAGATGCTGGAGGAACTCGGCATCGTCCACATGGTGTCGTCGTTCACGACGTATCACGCCTGCTGCGAAGCCAGGGTCACGAACATCCAGCTCATGGCCGACACGGTGAGCGGGACGCTCGTTCCCCCGGGGGAGGTCTTCTCCCTCAACGCGGTGGTGGGTGAGCGGCGGGAGTCCGACGGGTATCTTCCTGCGGGCACGATCGTCGCCGGCGAGTTGGAGGACACGATCGGGGGCGGGGTGAGCCAGTTCTCGACGACCCTCTACAACGCCGTCTTCTGGGGTGGCTACGAGGACGTGACACACACCCCGCATTCGTTCTACTTCTCGCGCTACCCCGAGGGGATCGAGGCGACGGTCAACTGGCCCGACCTGCACAACAAGTTCCGCAACGACACCGACTCCACGATCATGGTGCGGACGAAGCACACCGGCACCTCCATCACCGTCGAGATCTGGGGGGACAACGACGGTCGGGTCCTGTGGGGAGACCAGTGGCGGGGTCGGACCACCATCGACGTCCTCGCCCCGGGAGGGCCCGACGCCCGCATCGTCACGGCAGAGGTCTCCGAGCGCACGCTCGAGACCGAACCCAAGCCCAAGTACCTGCCCGACGACACGCTGCGCCCCGGGTCGTCGATCATCGACGACGACGGCGGCGTCGGGTGGACGGTGAAGGTCACGAGGTTCGTCGAGCACCGGGGCGAGACCACGAGCCGCCAGTGGACCGTCCGCTACGTGCCCCGTCCCATCCTCACCCGTGTCCATACATGCATGCTCGAGGACGAGGACCTGAGGACCGACTGGGAAGAGGTCTGTCCCCCGGATCTACCACCCACGGTCGATGCCACCGGTCCATCGTCGGCCACGGTGGCCGCCGGAGCCTCACTCAAGGCGATAGCCCTCGACGACTGGGACCTCACCTTGACCTATGCATGGAGCGGGGAGGGCGTGACCTTCGCCACACCGGGGGCCGCGACCACGAACGTCTCGTTCGGGGCGGCCGGTGACTACACGATCACCGTCACCGTCACCGACGGCGCCGGCAACACCGCCCAGGACACCTTGGCGATCACGGTCACGGAGTAGCCGTTCAGGTCCGGTTCTCGGCCCAATGAACGAAGAAGTTCCTGATCTCGTAGGCGACCTTCTCGTGGGTGTCGGGGCTCCACTCCCCGCTCGTACGCACGGTCACCGACGAACCCGCCACGAAGACGTGATCCAACTCGGGGACCGCTTCGAACAGCCTCCTGGCCAGGCGGGCCGGGAACGATGCGACCATCTCGGTCTCCTCGACTGCGGCGAACGCTTCACCGACCTGGCTGGCGAGGGTCCGGTTCACCTCGAAGATGGCGAGCCGCCCCAGCACCGCGCGCTCCTTGAGGTCGATCGTCTGTCCCACTGCGCCCGACTCCTTGGTGTGTGAAGGGGACATGGTAGGAGGAC
>JBFKVA010000143.1:0-4248 GCA_041635475.1 Acidimicrobiia bacterium
GGCCAGCACCACGGCCGACGGATCGCCGGCCGGCCGAGCGACCCGCACGGGCAGCCGATCCCCATGGACACCGGTCAGCGTCCACTCCTCGAACGGTCCGTCGTCGCCGAGTCGCAGCGTGCGGAGCGGTGAGCGTCGTGCGGGGATGGTGATGCGCATCCCGGGCAGCGTAGGCCGGCACCTCTCCACAGCCGATCGCGGTCGCCTAGCCTCCGACGCCATGTCCCGCCCCCTCGTCGAGGCTCGAGGCCTCACCAAGAGATTCGGTGACTTCACCGCGGTCGACGCCATCGACTTCGAGATCCAGCCCGGCGAGGTGTATGGGTTCCTGGGGCCCAACGGGGCGGGCAAGTCCTCCACGATGCGAATGATCGGGGCCACCTCGCCCATCGACGAGGGGACCCTGTCGGTCTTCGGACTCGACCCCCGGGCGGACGGCCGCCAGATCCGGGGACGCCTCGGGGTGGTTCCCCAGGAGAACCAACTCGACGAGGAGCTCAGGGTGGAGGACAACCTGTTCATCTACGGTCGCTACTTCGATCTTCCGAGGCGGACCATCACGCCGCGGATCGACGAACTCCTGGACTTCGCCCAGCTCAGCGACAAGCGAAAGAGCAAGGTGGTGGCACTGTCCGGTGGCATGAAGCGACGCCTCACCATCGCCAGGGCCCTCATCAACCAACCCGAACTCGTCCTACTCGACGAGCCGACGACCGGCCTCGACCCCCAGGCTCGTCACATCCTGTGGGACCGCCTGTACCGACTCAAGCAGGACGGGGTGACGCTCGTGATCACGACCCACTACATGGACGAAGCCGAACAGCTCTGCGACCGGCTCTGTGTCATGGACCGGGGCCGCATCGTCGCCGAGGGCACACCCCGCCAGCTCATCGAGGACCACTCCCACCGTGAGGTGCTCGAGCTCCGGTTCAGCGTCGGTCGCCAGGAGGACGCGATTGCCCGCCTCGGCGGCGTAGCCTCCCGCCTCGAAGTGCTCGCAGACCGCGTGCTCCTCTACGTCGACAGCGCCGACGCCGCCATGGCCGAAGTGGCTGCCCGTGGCCTGGTACCGGAGTCGACCGTCGTGCGCAGGTCGACCCTCGAAGACGTATTCCTGCGGCTGACGGGCCGCACACTGGTGGAGTGATGGCCACGCCCGTCGCGCTTCGGTTCGTGGAGGCCCAGGCCCGCAACTACCGGCGGGTGTGGCGGGCCTCGGCGTTCTCCAACTTCCTCAACCCCATCATGTACCTCACCGCCATGGGCATCGGCCTGGGGTCACTGGTGGATGAGGGAACGGCGAGCGCGTTCGGCGCCGGTGGCTACCTGGCCTGGCTCGCGCCCGGGATGCTGGCGGCCACGGGCTTCCTGGCCGGGGCCGGCGAGGGGGCCTTCCCGGTCATGGCCGGCACGAAGTGGATCAAGAGCTGGCACTCGGTCCTCAACACGCCGGTCGCCCCGGCGGACATCCTGCTCGGTCTCTTCACGTGGATCACACTCAGACTCCTCATGATCTGTGGGATCTACGGCATCGTCATCGTCATGTTCGGGGTGGGCACGCCCGCAGGGGTGGCGCTGGCAGTCCTGCCGGCGGCCCTCGTCGGGATCGCGGTGGCAGCTCCGATGGCCGCCTTCGCTGCCAGGCTGGAAGACGACTCGGGCCTCGCAACCATGTTCCGGTTCGGGGTTGTCCCCCTCTTCCTGTTCTCCGGCACGTTCTTCCCGATCAGCCAGTTCCCGGAGCTCATCCGACCCCTCGCCTACCTCACGCCACTCTGGCACGGTGTCGAGTTGAGCCGGGCGGCCGCCATAGGGCTCGACACGGTCTTCCCGTGGTGGGTGAACGTCGGGTACCTGCTCGTGTGGCTCCTCGTGGGGTGGGTCCTCGCCGACACCCAGGTCGAGAAACGGCTCATCGCATGACACTGCTCACTCGCATCGCCCCGCCGGTGGTGCGGCCGTCGTACCGCATGGGTCGGCTGCTCGAGCGGAACTGGCTCGTGTACAAGTCGATCAAATGGGCCATCATCGCGGGCTTCTTCGAGCCGGTCTTCTACCTCCTCGCCCTTGGGCTCGGGCTCGGCGAAATGATCGGCGAGGTCCCGGGTCCGGACGGTCGCCTCGTGTCGTACGCCGCGTTCGTGGCCCCGGCCATGCTGGCGGCGTCGGCCATGAACGGCGCCATCTACGAGTCGACGTTCAACATCTTCTTCAAGCTCAAGTACGGCAACAACTACAAGGCGATCCTCGCCACCCCGCTCGGACCCGGTGACATCGCGGCCGGGGAGATCACCTGGTCACTCATCCGCGGAGCCCTCTACTCGACGGGATTCCTGGTGGTCATGCTCGTCATGGGCCTCATGGAGTCATGGTGGGGGTTGCTGGCGCTCCCGGCCACGATCCTCGTCGGCTTCGCGTTCGGCGCGGTGGGGATGGCGGCGACGACCTTCATGCGTTCGTGGCAGGACTTCGACCTCGTGAACATGGTGACGCTCCCCATGTTCCTCTTCTCGGCGACGTTCTACCCCCTCGACGTGTATCCGACGGCGATCCAGCGATTCACCCTCATATCGCCCCTCTATCACGCAGTCGAGCTCATCCGGGGGCTCACCCTGGGCGTGGTCGGCCTCGACCTCTGGAACCACCTGCTGTTTCTCGTCGTCATGGGAGCCGCCGGTGCGGCAGTGGTCGGACGCCGCCTCGAGCGCCTCCTGCTGAACTGACTCAGCGGCCCTTCCACTCGGGCGGACGCTTCTCGATGAACGCTCGGGGCCCTTCCTGGAAGTCCTCCGTCTGGGCCAGGCGGGCGAACGCGAAGAGTGATTCGCTGAAGAGGTCGTCCTCCGGCTCACTGAAAGCCCGGCGGGCAATGGCCAGGCTCTCGCGCACGGCCAGCGGGGCCGCCTCGCAGATGCGGTTCGCCAACTGCCGGGCGTGGATCATGACCTCGCTTCCCGGAACGACATGGTTGACCATGCCGAGACTGGCGGCCCGCTCGGCCGAGATCGGGTCGCCGGTCGCGATCAGCTCATTGGCGACCTTCGGTCCAAGGGCTCGGGGCAGCCGGAACAACCCCCCGGCCCCGGCCACGAGGGAACGCTTGACCTCGGGGAGCCCGAACGATGCCATGTCGGAGGCCACGATCATGTCGCAGGAGATGGCGATCTCGGTTCCGCCCGCCAGCGCCGGCCCGTTCACCGCCGCGATGAGGGGCTTGCTTCGTTCCCGGCGGACGATGCCGGCAAAGCCGCCCCGCTCGGTGCTGAGCGCAGCCCCGTTACCAGCAGCGATCTCTTTCAGGTCGGCGCCGGCGCAGAACACCGGACCGGCCCCGGTGAGGATCCCCACCCACACCTCCTCGTCCGCCTCGATCCGATCGAGGGCCTCCTCGATGCCGCTGGCCACGGCCGGGTTCACCGCATTGCGGGCCTCCGGACGATTGATGGTGATCGTGGCGACGTTGCCGTCCTTCTCGAACGTGATCATGGGCACTCCTCGTGATTCACCCCGAACCCTATCCCGGGCCGGCGCCCGCCCCGCCACGGCTCCCCGATGGGCCGATTCCGAGAAGCGGCCGCCCGTTTCTATCCTCCGCTCGTGTCACTCCTCAGCGACCTATCGGCCACCATCGGGGCGGCGTTCGCCGCGCTGGGACTCGACCCCGACCTGGGCGAGGTGGTCGTGTCCCAACGCCCCGACCTGGCCCAGTTCCAATGCAACGGGGCCCTCCCCGCGGCCAAGGCTGCCGGGCGCAACCCCCGCCAACTGGCGGAGGACGTCATCCGGTCGGTGGACGACGCCTCCGTGTTTGCCGACCTCTCGATCGCCGGGCCCGGTTTCATCAACATCACGCTCACGGATGACGCCCTGGCCGACCACCTGCGCGGGATCGCCCACGATCGCCGGCTTGGAGTCCCCAAGCGTCGAGCCGAGGATCTCCTCATCGACTTCGGCGGGTACAACGTGGCCAAGGCAGCCCACGTCGGGCATCTGAGGACCACCATCCTGGGCGACTCCCTTCAACGCCTGGCCCGGTTCGTCGGGCACCGCGTGACGTCCGACATCCATCTCGGCGATTGGGGCCTGCAGATGGGCATGCTCATCGTCGCCGTGCGCCGACGGAGCCCCGAGCTCGAGTACTTCGACGACGGCTTCGCCGGCCCGTACCCTTCCCAGTCGCCCGTGACCCTCGTGGAACTCGCCGAGATGTACCCCCGGATCTCGGCCCTGTGCGAAGAGGACCCGGAC
>JBFKVA010000144.1:0-4195 GCA_041635475.1 Acidimicrobiia bacterium
GCATGGTCGAGGGCCTGGTACAGCTCGTCCACGGTGTGGGGACGGAAGGCGTTGCGGACCTCCGGGCGGTCGAAGGCGATGCGGACGGCGCCGGTGTCGTTGGCCCGGTGGTAGGTGATGTCGGTGAAGTCGAAGCCGGCAACGACGGACCAAGCCGTCGGGTCGAAGATCTCTGAAACCATGCGGGGCCTCCTGGAGGGCCCCCGAACCCTACCGGGCGATTTCCCCACAATTGACCACCCGGCCATCGGGCCTCCCCGGGTATCCTGACGAACCCAGGACGAATCGAGAGTCATGCCCGTCTTCGCCTACATCGACCCAGGGACCACCGGCCTCCTGGCCCAGTTCGCGGCCGCCGGGCTGGCCGGCGTACTCGTCTACTTCCGCTCCTATTTCCGCCGTTCACCGAAGGACCAGCCCACCTCCGTCGAGGCGACGACCGCCGCAGAGGACTGATCCTGCGGGAGCCGTCCTCATTCCGTGATCCGCAGAGCACGCTCTTCGTCGAGCGCGATCGGGTTGTTCGAGTGGCCCTCACCGAGCAGGGGGCCTCAGACCTGGTCGCGCTCCGCCAGTCGGAGTTCTTTGCTTCCTCCACGTCGGACGGGCACCTCCTGCCCCTGGCACCCACCCAGCGTTCGCTCCCGATCGAGCACCTCGCCGCCTACGAAGCGCCGCTCCTGCCCTTCGTCACCGACCCGAGCGAGTGGTCGTTCGAGATGCGAAAAGACGCCGCCCTCGTCACCCTCTCGCTCGCACGACGGGCCCTCGCCGACGGCCTGGAGATGAAGGACGGGACGTCGTTCAACGTGCTGTTCGACGGATGCCGCCCCGTCTTTGTGGACCACGGCTCGTTCCGGGCCGGGTACTCAGGGCACTGGCCCGGCTACTCCCAGTTCGGCGATCACTTCATGAACCCCCTCCTCGTGGAGGCCCATGCCGGGATCCCGCCCAACCGTCTGCTCCGGGGCGTTGGCGGGCTCCCGACCCTCATCCCCCGACAGGCGCCGGGCACCCGATGGGCCAGGCGACCCGGACGTTGGTCGTGGGTCAACCGGCGCCACCTGGCGGAACGAACGGGTCGGCGAACCTCGGCTCCCACCAGTGAGCGAATCGCTGCAGCCGAACTCCCCAAGAACGTCGTCGACTCCATCATGAGCCGAGCCGAAGCGACGGTGCGCTCGCTCGAGAGTCGGGCGGCCAGTGATTGGGGCGCCTACGGCGACGAACTGTGTCCCTACCGCGACGAGGAACGCCTTGAGAAGCGCCAGATCATCGCCCGGTTCTGTGAGAAGCTTGGCGGCGACACCGCCCTGGACGTGGGGGCCAACACCGGCGAATTCACCGAGATCGCCAGCCGGTCGTTCTCCCGGGTGATCTCGATCGACAGCGATCCTCGGGCCATCGACCGCCTGTACCGGCGAGGTTCGGTCGAACCGTGGGGTGCCCGCGTCCAGCCGGCGGTGGTCGACATCGCTGACCCGACACCGCCGTTCGGATGGGGAACCCGGGAGCGGGCCGGCTTCCTGGATCGACTGGGCCGGGTCGACCTGTCACTGTGGCTGGCCGTCGTCCACCATCTCACCCTCGGAGCCGGGATCCCCATCGAGGAGGTGGCGACACTCGTTCGTCAGGTCTCGGCGGCGGCCATCATCGAGTTCGTGGCCCCGGACGACCAGAGCGTTCGGCGCATGACCGCCGGACAGCGCTGGGCCATGCCCGTCGACCGGGAACGCTTCTTCCACGCCCTGGCCGGTGCCGGGCTCGGCGTCGAAGCCACCGAAGCGCTCGGGCCGACCAGAGAACTCGTCCTCGTCACATGCGACTAGCCCGCCACCTCGCCGTGCTGGGTGCAATCCCGGCCGTACGGGTCGTCGAACTGGCAATGGCCGCCGCCGAGCAGACGTGGGTGGTCCCGATCTCGCTGATGGAGGGCTTGGCGCTGTGGGCTACGATCTCGGTCCCCCTGTTCGCTCTCTACGGAGCGCTCCGGGTCACCCGGCTCGGCCCGGACCGAACCTTCGCGCCCGTAGCCTGGTTCGCCATCGGGTTCACGAACTGGCCGCTGGTTCGGCTCGCAGTCGAGGCGTTGGCGGCCGGATCGTCTCGAACGGCCGCGGTTTGGCACTGGGGAGCAGTGACGCTCCTCCTCGTCTTCGCACTGTGGGCCGGGGTCCGCGTGGACAAGACGGGGATCCTCGTATCGGCCTTCGTCCTCGTGCTTCTCGCCTTCCGGGTCTTCTCCCTCATCGGCGGCCTGGAAAGGCTGGCCGAGCCCACCCCGATGGCGGCGGAGGCCGCGATCGCGATACCCGCCACCACGCCTTCGATGTGGGTGATCTTGCTTGACGCCCATCCATCACCCGCGGTGCTCCGTGAGTTCTACGAGGTCGACCTGGAGGACGACCTGTCGGGGTTGCGGGCACTCGGGTTCCGGGTGTGGGACGACGCCCGCTCCAACTACACCCACACGACGGCGTCGGTCCCCGCACTCCTCGGTGGCACCGTGTTCCATCGGAGCCTCACCGAGGAGATGCCAGTCCTTCTGGCCGGACTCCAGGCGGACACCTCCCTCACCCGAGCGTTCGCCGAATCCGGATTCACCGTCCGCATGGTGACCGCACCCTGGACTCGGAGCGAGTGCGGAACCGTTGTCGAGGTGTGCGTCGACAACCCCTTGGACGAGCGCCGCTTCTACCTGCTCCGTATGACACCGCTGACCGAGCTGTTCCCGGCCCGCTTCGGCCATCCGATGCCTCTCGGGGGTCGAGACGCCCTCCGGGCAGTTGCGAGCCTTGAATCCGAAGCCCACCACTTCACCTTCGTGCACTCCACCGTGTCGCACGTTCCGTTCGTCCTCGACGAGGAGTGTTCGGTCGACCTGGAAAGCGACGCACCGATGCACTACCAACTCCGTTGTACCCACCGGCTCCTCCGCGAGGCGATCGGCTCCATCGACCTTTCGAGCGATGTCGTCGTGGTGGCCGCCGACCACGGCTACATGTGGAGTGTTGAGGTGGGCCTCGCGCCCTCCGAGTGGGATCCTCGTCAGGCCTGGGAGCGGTTCGGGAGCTTCCTGGCCGTCTCCGACCCGGCCGGCTGTGCTGACGGCCTCCCGGAGCGCGTCTCCACCGCGGAGGTCCTCCCGCTGCTGCTCGCCTGCCACGGGGTAGCCATCGACGTTCCCGAGCGCGTGTTCGTCGGCATGGAACAGGGCCATTGGGGCGCCATCGTCGAGCACACATTCGCGTGGGACGGATGGTCCACGACCTTCGACACCGGGTCCTGACCTGCCACAATCCCGCCCGTGGCCCCACTCCAGACCTGGATCCTCGCTGCCCGGCCCCCGACCCTGTGGGCGGCGGTCACCCCGGTCCTCGTCGGGTCGGCGTTGGCGTTCGACGCAGGCGTGTTCCAGTTCGGAGCCTTCGTCGCGGCGCTGTTCGGCGCCCTGTGCATCCAGGTGGCGGCCAACCTCGCCAACGACGCCTCCGACGCCAAGCGGGGTGCCGACAGCGCCGACCGCATCGGGCCGCCCCGGGTGGTCGCCAGCGGCCTCATCCCGGCCTCCACGGTGTGGCGGGCCACCTGGTTCATGTTCGGGCTCGCCGCCCTCGCCGGTCTCTACCTCATCTGGATCGCCGGCTGGTGGGTGGCGGTCATCGGGCTCGGCTCCATCGCCGCCACCCTCGGGTACGTCGGCGGACCCATCCCCTACGGCTACCGGGGCCTCGGCGAGTTGTTCGTGTTCGCCTTCTTCGGGGTCGTCGCCACCGTCGGCTCCCGGTTCGTCCACGACAGCACCGCCCCGGCCGAGGCCTGGATCCTCTCGATCCCGATCGGCATGTTCATCGCCGCCATCCTCGTCGCCAACAACATCCGCGACATCGAGACCGACGAGGCGGCAGGCAAACGGACCCTGGCGGTCATCATGGGACGCGAAGGCACGGCCCGCTTCTTCCGCCACCTCATCTGGGACGCGTTCGCCATCACGTTCCTCGCCGGTCTCTTCAACGTGGTGCCCCTCGGGGCCAGCCTGTGCGGGTTCGCCATGCCGCTGGGGATCAAGCCCATCAAGGGAGTGGCCGAGCACACCGAAGGACCGGCCCTCATCGAGGCCCTGAAGAGGACGGCCCGCCTCCAGGTGGTCGTGGGTGTGCTCATGGCGCTTGGGATTGCGGCGTTCTAGGAGAGA
>JBFKVA010000145.1:0-4192 GCA_041635475.1 Acidimicrobiia bacterium
ACCGAGGAGCCCAACGGGGACCCGGTCCCCGTCGACCCCAGGAACGTACTGCAGACCGCCATCGACCGGGCAGCCGCCCGCGGGTACGAGCCCTACGTCGGCGTCGAGCTGGAGTTCTTCCTCCTCGACCCCGAGACCCGGGTACCGCGCGACGACGGCATCTCGGTCTACGGCCTGGCCCGGGGCGCCCGGTTCGAGCACGTCCTCGGACCCATCCGCAACCTCTGCACCGACATGGGGATCCTCGTCGAGGTGTCGAACCCCGAGTACTCCCCCGGCCAGTTCGAGGTGAACATCCGCTACGACACCGCCATGACCTCGGCCGACAACGCAATGCTCTTCCGGAACGCGGTGAAGGAGATCGCCTGGGAGGAGGGCTACCTGGCGACGTTCATGGCCAAGCCGTTCTACGAGTTGTCCGGGAACGGGTTCCACACCCACCAGTCGCTGTGGCGGGACGGCACGAACGCCTTCTCCGACGACGGCAAGCTCTCCGCCCTCGGCCGGGCGTACCTGGGTGGCCTTCAGCGCCACATGCCCGAACTCGGCCTCGTCTCCTCCCCCACCCCCAACGCCATGAAGCGCCGACAGCCCTACACGTTCTGCCCCACGAACAACTGCTGGGGCATGGACAACCGAACCGTCGGGCTCCGCGTCATCGAAGGCTCCCCTGCCGCGGTGCGCATCGAGCAGCGTGACGGGTCGGCTGATGCCAACCCCTACCTCCTGCTCGGGGCGCAGATCGCGGCCGGGATGTGGGGCGTGGAACACGATGCCGAACCGGGGGAGCAGGAAACGGGCAACGGGTACGAGAACACGACGGCCACGCCGCTGCCCGCCGACACCCCCTCGGCCATTGCGCTCTTCCGCGAGTCGGAATTGCTCGCCGATCTCATCCCCGAACCGCTCTTCCTCACCCTCCTCCAGCAGGCAGAGCGCGAACAGCAATTCATGATCGACTCCGGCGAGGAGAACCTCGCCGAAACCGTTACCCAGGTCGAACGAGACCGCTACTTGGACAACTTCTAGAGGTTCCCATGCATTTGGCACGAGTCATTGGCAGCGCGACCGGCACCGTGAAGGACCCGCCGCTGGCGGGCGTCAAGCTTCTCGTCGTCCAACCGGTCGACGAGAAGGGCAAGAATGCGGGCGCCACCGAGATCGTGGCCGACGTGGTGGGGGCCGGGAACGGGGACCTCGTCCTCGTCGCGGTCGGCTCGGCGGCTCGTCAACCGGCGGCCACCAGGGGCGTGGCGACCGACGCCACGGCCGTGGCCATCATCGACGACGTAACCATCGGTAAGTAAGAACGGGGGCACCGCCCCCACGAGTAAGGAGAGCTCTCTTGGAGCAGATTGCACTGGGAATGATCGAGACCCGAGGTCTCGTCGCGGCGGTCGAAGCAGCGGACGCCATGTTGAAGGCGGCGAATGTCCGCCTCGTCTCAAGCGAGAAGGTCGGAGGAGGCCTCGTCGCCATCTTCGTCCGCGGCGAAGTGGGAGCCGTCAAGGCGGCCACCGACGCCGGCGCCGTGGCGGCCAACAAGGTCGGTGAGGTGATTTCCGTCCACATCATCGCCCGCCCGGATGCGCAGCTTGGAGACCTGGTCCCCTCGGTCCCGTCCTCCTGAACCACCGATCCGCCCTCCCGGCTCCCGGCCACCGCGGCACCTGACGCGGTTCGGCCGGGGCCGTGGAGTCGGACCGGAACGCCCGCGTCGCTCCACGGTCGACGACGGGTGTGCGCACCCACCAGCACCGAGCGAAAGCCGCCATGCACCAACCACCCACGAAGACCCGGCATCCCGGTGACGCCGACGCCGCCGTGACATCGCGCCACCGCGACCGGCGCGGTTCCTGATGCTGTTCGACGCAGACCTCCGCAGCATCAGCCAGGCCCGGGCGGCCGTCGAGAGCGCCCACGCCGCCTTCGAGAAGTTCCGAGGCACCGACCAGGAGACCATCGACCGCATCCTCGAAGCAATGGTGCAGGCGATCACGCCCGAGTGTGGCCGCCTCGGCACCCTGGCCTTCGAGGAGACGGGTCACGGCAACGCCGAGGACAAACTCTTCAAGAACCTGTTCAACACGCTGTCCGTGTGGGACTGGCTCCGCAACGTCCGCTGCGTGGGCATGTTGTGGAAGGACGATGTCACCAAGGTCATGGCCATCGGCGACCCGATGGGGGTCATCGCCGCGCTCATCCCAGTCACCAATCCGACCTCGACGATCATCTTCAAGGTCCTGTCGGCGGTCAAGGCAGGGAACGCCATCGTGTGCGCACCGCATCCGCGTGGGGTCAACTGCGGGGTGGAGACCACCCGGGTCCTGGCCGAGGCGGCCGAGGCCGCCGGTGCCCCCAAAGGCCTCATCCAGTGCCTCACCGAGGTCACCCTCGAGGGCACCGCGGAGCTCATGAAGCACCGCAAGACGGCGTTGGTGCTCGCCACCGGCGGGTCCGCCATGGTTCGCTCGGCGTACTCGTCGGGGAAGCCGACCCTGGCGGTTGGCCCGGGGAACGTGCCGGTCTACGTCGACGCCACGATGCGCGACGACCTCGACGAGGTCGCCGAGCAGATCCTCACCTCCAAGTCGTTCGATTACGGGACGGCGTGCGTCGCCGAACAGGCCCTGGTCGCGGACCGCTCCATCGCCGCTTCTCTCCGCACCGCGATCAAGAGTGCCGGCGGGTACTTCTGCACCTCGAGCGAGGCCGACGCCCTGGCCCGGGTCATCTTCGGCGACCGCCTCGCCCTCACCGCCCTCAACGTCGGCCAGTCGGCCTCCCGTCTCGCCGAGCTCTCCGGGTTCACGGTCCCGCCTCGCACACGCGTCCTCCTTGCGGACCTCACGACGATCGGGCGCCAGGCGCCGCTGTCGGCCGAGAAGCTCAACCCGGTCATCGCGTTCTACGAGGCCCAGGGCGTCGATGCCGCCTACAAGCTGTGCTCCGACGTCCTCGACTTCGGGGGAGCCGGCCACACCCTCGCCCTCCACACCAAGGACCCCGATGTCGTCGCCCGGTTCTCGGCACTCCCGGCCGGGCGCATCCTCGTCAACACGCCGTGCACCCACGGTGGCATGGGCTACTCGGTCGACATCGAGCCGAGCTACATGCTCGGGACCGGCACCTGGTCGGGATCGATCGTGAGCGACAACGTGACCGCCCTGCATCTCATCAACATCAAACGGGTCGCCTACGAGTCGCGGGCGTGGCGCAGCCTCTACGACCTCGCAAAGGGATCGTCATGACCCAGCCCACCACCACCATCCGGGCCTTCATGCAGATCGACAGCCTGCAGCCCAAGTTCGCCGCCTACAACGGGGCAACGGTGCAGGGGTCGCCCCCACTCGCCGGTGACACGGTGCTCATCGCCGAGGTCGCCCCCGGCAACGAGGTGTTCCGCCTCGTGGACATCGCCCTCAAGGCCTCGGCGGTCGAGGCCACCTCCCAGGTCGTCGAGCGGGAGTTCGGCTTCTTCATGCTCCGGTCGCCCCGCAACTCGGAGGTCTCCATCGCCCGCGAGGCGGTGCTGGCCCACCTCGGGATGAGGCTCGAGGACCGGCTCCGGCCCACCGTCGAGAGCACGCAGCGGCTCACCTCGATCGAGCCCTACCAGGCCCAGCTCCTCAACAAGTGGCGGAGCGGCTCGCTCGTCGTACCCGGCCAAACGGTTGGCATCCTCGAATGTGGCCCGGCGGCCTACGTCTCGATCGCCGCCAACGAAGCCGAGAAGGCCGCGCACATCGACATCGTGCAGGTTCGCGCGGTCGGCCGATTCGGGCGCTTGTTCATCAGCGGCGGCGAGGAGAACGTCTCGCTGGCCCTCGAGGCCGCCGTCGGCGCGCTCGCCGCGGTCGAGGGGCGGGACCAGTGACCCGGTGGTTGCCATGGGGGTGATCGGTACCGCCGATGTCCACGAAGCGGCCAAGGCCGGGCGGCGGTTCATCGTGGTAGCTCCCGGCGACCTCGTCACCACCCAGGCCCGGGAGACCATTGCCGAGTACGGACTGGAAGTCGTGTCGAACGCACCGCCGGCCGTCGACCGACCCGTGGCCGATCCCGCCACGACGATCCGGCGCGTCCTCGCCAAGCGGTCTCCTCGGTGGATATCGCCGGCACCCCAGCGGGGCGCCAAGCCGCTGAAGCTCGCCCGGGTGGCCATCGTCGGCTCCGGCAACGTCGGGGCCAC
>JBFKVA010000146.1:0-4179 GCA_041635475.1 Acidimicrobiia bacterium
GGGCGCCGATCATCTCGGACACGAACAGCCCCCCGCCGAACTCGCGACAGAGCGACCGGAACGGCGCGTTGGTGATCCCGGCCATGGGGGCGAGCACCACCGGGAAGGGGAGGCTGAGGGGTCCGATGGTGAGGGTCATGGCGACTGCGCGACCAACGGCGCACCCGGGCCCTCCCGGGCGCCGTGGCGGCGGCCGCCGGGACCGGTCACGCCTTCTGTCGCCGGCCGAGGGCGAAGCCGCCGCCGGCCACCATGACGGCAAGGGCGGCCAGGACCCAAGGCGGCACGGACCGGCGTTGGGGCGCCTCCTCGTCGTCCGGTCCGCGGGCGAAGGCCGCGATGATGGCCTCCGTCTCGGTGGGGCCGGGCAGGGCGAGCGCGATCGCGGCATCGACCCCGATCTCCACCACGTCGGACGCCACCTGCCCGGCAGAGTCGGTCACCGAGACGGTGATGAGGTGGGTGCCGGCGGACAGGCCGGTGGCGACGAGGGAACGCCCGGTGCCGAGGGAGCCGTCCACCGACGACGTCCAGGCAACGGCTTCGCCCTCGAGGGAGCGGTCCTCGAGGTCGAAGGCCATGACCTCCAGGTCGACGGGCGCGTTGAGCGCAAAGGAGGATCCGGTGAGGGGGTCGGCGATGGCCACGATCGGAGGCTTATCGGCGATGGTGAGCGGGCCGACGTCGGCGTGGGCCGTGTTGACGCCGTCGGTGACGACGAGACGGAACCACCCTTCGTCGGACCCGGGCAGCGTCTGCGTCGCCGCCTGGTACTGGCCCCCACCGGGCCGGCTGATGTCGCCGGCCACGAGTCCCGTGTCGTCCCCGGCCACGATCCAGTGTTCGCGATCCGGGGAGTACAACAACGTGGCCCGCACCGGCCTGCCGTCCGGGTGGAAGCTGGTCGCCGAGTACCGGATGCCCTCCGTGTCCACCTCGACCCGGAAATCGGAGATCTCCGGTTCCCCGTCCGGCACGAGGGCGGTGACCGGGGGGCCCGAGGGCGCCTCGAGCGCGAACCACCCTCCGGGGCCGGGATGGGGGAGCGGGATGGCGAACTCGATCACGTCGTTCTCGTCATGGGCGGACGAGGTCTGCTCCACGTCCCGGGTGGCGACGAGCCGACCGGCCGCGTCGTAGGAGGACACGGTGTAGCCGGTGACGTCGCGTTCCATGGCGAGCTTCTCCAACAGGTGGGGCGTCGGGTCCGCCACCCCGTACTCGGGCTGCATGACCCGCTCCCCGGTGCGCAGGTTCACGGTTCCGCCCACGACGACCAGGGGGGCGCCGGGCTCCGATTCGTCCCCCTGGTCCCCGCCGGGCTTCGGCTCACTTTCGGGGGCCGGCTTGCCCTCCTTGTGGGGGATGCCGGCCTCGTCGAGGTCACAGGGAACGCCGTAGTAGGTGAGGAGGATGCAGTAGTTGTAGGGGTCGGGCCAGCCCGGATCCTTGTACGACATGAACGGGAAGGCCTGCTGGGGATCCTCCACGCCGGGATCGTTGCTGATCACCGTGGGGCCGTCGAGGCCCCACAGCTTCCAGTAGACGTCGAACCCGTAGTAGCCGTTCGGGTCCACCTCGGAGAGCGAGCAGTCGGGGAAGGTGATGCCGGCCGGGTGGTACGGGTCGATGCTGCCCCCGGCCTGCTCGTCGGGGATCCCGTCCTCATTGGAGTCCTTGCAGGGCGTGTGCTTGCGGCCGGCCAGGTGTCCGACCTCGTGGGCGAAGGTGCCGGCACCACTCTGGTCCCACGGCGACGAACTCGAGAAGGAGGTGCGCATCTTCACCCAGGCGGCGTCGTAGTCGCTGCTGGCGATGCCACCCCAGAACGTCGGGAGGGTCTGGGAGACCATCCCCACGAAGAACTCCCGCTCGTCGTCCCAGTCCTGGAAGAGCCGCAGGACCCACGTCGCCTTGTTGGGTGCCGAGTAGGAGGACTGCTCGGGGCGGCAGCCGAGGAGGAAGGTGGGGGCCCCGGGAGGTGGCTGGGGTCCGCCACCCGACGACGAACCGAAGATGGAGGCCCGGGGATCGTCGCGGTAGAAGTAGTCGGCCTCGAAGAGCCGGTCCATGACCTGGTAGGACGCGCGGTCGGGCTCGTGCGAGCCTTCGGCGGACACCGACCCCGGGTCCTTCATCAGGTCCTGCCACGGGCTCGTGAAGATGTGGTTGGACGCCGCCCACTCCGTGAGCGTGGTCCGGCACGGTCCCAGGTCCCACTCCTCGGCCTGGTGGAGGAACGGTAGGAGGACGGGTTCCACCACCACGTCCACCCCGGCGACAGGGTGGTAGCGGAGCATCCCGTTGACGATGTGCATCGGGTTCACCCCGGTTCCTTGGACGAGCTGGTCCTGGCCGAAGGAGGCGAAGTATGTGCGGGGGACGTCGCTCGGGTGGTAGGAGCGGTGCAGGTGCAGGGGAACGAGGTGGATCGTGACCGGCTGGGCCTGGTGGAACTCGAGGGTCTGCTCGGTGAAGTTGTTGAACGACCAGGGCTCCTTCTCGTACACCGTCTCGGGGGCGTAGGAGTAGACGAAGGCTTCGAAGGTGACCGCCCCGGCACCCAGCCACGCCGTGGGGACCGCGAAGTAGAGGCTGTCATCGAGCTCGACCCGTTCCCCGCCACCGGCCTTGGCGATGATCGCCCCGCCCTCGGGCCACAGGTAGCCGAGTGTCTGGCCGCCCCGTTCGACGCGCAGCGCCCCGTAGGCGGGCCAGGTGGGCTTGCCGTTCACGTCGACGTGGACGCGCACGTAGGTGCGCCGACCAGCCACGAGGGGCATCGAGTTGGCGAGGTCCTGGATCCCCTGGGTCACCTCGAGCGATCGGATGAAGAGGTCCGGGAACTCGTCGGGGATGGGCACGGCGAGGTCGCCGGGCGGCGGGGGCACGGTCTTGGGCACCGCGATCGGCGGAGGCATGGTCGGGTCGGGGCCGGGTCCCGGGGCCTGCCAGGCGTCGGCGTCCGAGATGCCCCCTCCGTGCGGCCCGTCCAGGACCGGGAGCGACGTCGTCGTGGTGGTGGTCGTGGAGGGTGGGGGCGCGACGGGGAGCGTGGTGGTGGACGGCGGGACGGTCGTGGTCGTGGTCGTGGTGGTCGTGGTGGTCGTGGTGGTGGTGGTCGTGGTCGGTGCCGTCACCAGCAGCGAGCCGGACGCCGAGAACTCGCAGTCGGCGCCCGGCGCCGACCCGGGGCCGCACCCGACGACGAGGTGGCTCCCCGGATCCGCGTCGGCGGGGACCGTGAACGGGACCGAGTCGAACGACCCGGTGGCGTCGGTGACAGTGGTGGCAAGGACGGCCCCGGTCTCCGAGTCCCAGTGGAGGGTGATGGTCCAGGTGCCCGGGTACCCCGACCCGGAGGCAAGGACGACCTCGGACGGCAATGCGACGCCGGGCTGGAGGGTGAGCGATGGGCCGGTCGTCTGGGCAAGCACCACCGGCGTGGCCAACCCGGCCAAGGCCAGGAGGGTCACAACCACAACGATCTTCGTCCGCATCGTTCCTCCGGTCGCCTCGTGGCAACGGTAGCCGGGGACGCATTCCGGCGATAGGGCCGGACCCGGGCGTCAGCCCACCCGGAACGACAGCAGGTCGAGGCCGGCCGTCGCGAACAGGGAGCGGGTGGCTGCCAGGGGGAGACCGATGACGTTGGAGGGTTCGCCGTCGACGTGCTCCACGAACGTGCCCCCGACCCCCTGGAGGGCGTACGACCCTGCCTTGTCGAGCGGCTCCCCGGTGGCGACGTACCACGCGATCACCTCGTCGGGGATCCACGCCATCGCCACCGTGGTCGATGCCACCGTGGAATGGACGGCGGAGTCGGCCGCCAGCGCCACGCCGGTGACGACGACGTGGGTCCGGGACCGGAGCCGGCGGAGCATGGCAGACGCTTCCTCCGGTGAGTCGGGCTTGCCCAGGACGTCGCCGTCAAGGACGACGGTGGTGTCGGCGGCGAGCACGGTGACCCCCGGCCGGCCGACCGCGGTTGCCTTGGCCCGGGCCACCCGCTCGACGAAGGCGGCAGGGTCTTCGTCTTCCCGGCGGGACTCGTCGACGCCGGGAGGCTCCACGGCGAACGCCAGGCCCAGGGAGGCGAGGAGATCCCGACGGCGGGGAGAGCCGCTGGCGAGGACGAGGCGTGGTTGCGACATGGCGCAAGGGTAGGAAGGGCGGTAC
>JBFKVA010000147.1:0-4162 GCA_041635475.1 Acidimicrobiia bacterium
CGCCGAGTGGTTCACACGGCTGGGGCCAATCGCCCCGGCCGGGGGGGAGGTCACGGAGGCCCAGGCCGAGTCGATCCCCCGCGACGCTCTCGGCGTCGAGTGGGAGTGGGAGGACTCACCGGAGGTCACCCTCGTCATCGTGGACTCGGTGGAGGAGGCGGTGGGGCTGTTCAACGATCAGAGCCCTCGTTTCGCCGCGTCGCTCATCAGCCCCTCGGCCGACGCCCAGCAGCGGTTCTTCGACGCCGTCGACGCCCCGTTCGTCGGCAACGGCTTCACCCGGTGGGTGGACGGTCAGTACGCCCTCAACCGACCGGAACTGGGCCTCTCCAACTGGCAGTTCGGACGCCTGTTCGCCCGGGGCGGGGTGCTCTCGGGCGACTCGGTGTACACCCTGCGCACGAGGGTCACCCAGCAACGAATGGACGTGGGACGGTAGGCCTCCAGCAGCGCCCCACGTCCATCGCCGGTGTCAGTGGTCCATGCCCTCCATGGTGTCGCCGGTGTCCTCCTCCACGGTGATGGGAGCGGTCACCGGGATGGTGCAACCGGCGTCGGTGGTGAGGGTGAACTCGGCGTCGGCGCCGTCGTCCAGGCCTTCGACGACGTTCATCACCATGACATGGAGGTTGCCTTGCTTGAGCTCGACCGTGGCACCGGCCGGGATCTCGATGCGCTGGCCCTCGATGGCCCGCATCTGCATCATCCCCTCGTTCATGACGACCTCGTGGAACTCCATCATGGCCGAGACCTCGGACGTCACCCCGGTGAGGGCGACGGCGGTGTCCCCGTTGTTGGCCGCCTTGAAGTAGAGGGCGCCGTTGGGAGCCGGTGGCTTGCGGAACCACGCCCCGTCGATCTCGATCGAGTCGCATGGCGTCTCGGGTTCCGCCTCGGATGAGGCACAGGCGGTGAGGATGAGCGCGAGTCCGAGCATGAGCGCGAACACGCGGATGAGTGGGTGTTTCATGTGATCTCCTTGTGGTGAACCGAAGTGCGAGGTTCGATCAGTTCGGGGGGCCGCGCCGCCGCGGCAGGAGATACTTGGCTGTCTCTGCCAGGCCGGCAGTGGGAGGGATCGAAGCGATGGCGCCGAGGGCCGGCCGGGCGAGGAGGAGTTCGCCCCGGTGTTCACGCAGGACGGTGGCGGCGCGCCGGAGAGCGCCGGCGATGAGGGCGGCGATGATCGGTTGCGCACCGAGGCCGAGGATGACACCGGGGTTGGTGAAGGCGGCCAGGGCGTTCCCCGCGGCCGCGTGTTCGCCAAGCTCGAGGGCGGTGAAGAGGGCGACCTGGATCGAGACGAGGCGCCGGGCGTCCACCTCCCGAAGCTGGCCGCGAACGGCGCGAAGGACGACGAGCGCGCCGAAGAACATGGCCAGGGGTATGAGGAGGTCCATGAGCGTAGGAAGGTGTCCGTGGCCGGGATCGGTCATTGCCACGGGCAGGAGGCCGGCCGTGCCGTACCCCAACTCGTGGGCGATCAGGGCCCCGGCCCCGGCCAGCACCAGCTCGGTGGAACGAACCCTCTTCACCTGCAGAGGATATGCCGGTCGGGGGCGTAGCTGGCCGTTCGGAGCGGGCCCGGGGCCTAGCCTTGGTCCGATGGACGAAGCACATGTCGGGCGCCGCCGGGTCACGCGGGACGTGATGGTCGAGTCCCCGGCCCGACGCCTGGCCGCCACCCTCGACCGAAGCGACCTTGACCTGCGTCGGGGCGACGCGCTCCCCTCGATGTGGCATTGGCTGTTCTTCCAGAACGAGGCAATGACCGCCGACCTCAACACCGATGGGCACGCCCCGTGGGGTGGCTTCGTCCCGCCCCCCGAGTTGCCGCGGCGAATGTTCGGCGCCGGCTCGACGGAGTTCCATCGGCCGCTCGTCATCGGCGCCGAGGCCACCCAGTCGGAGGAGATCGAGGACGTGTCCGAGAAGACCTCGTCGGACGGGCAGCCGCTCGTGTTCGTCACCTTCCGGTCGGAGTTCGAGTCCGCCGGGAAGATCGCCCTCGTCGAGCGGAGGACGATCGTGTACACGACGCCGGCCAGCGCGAGTCCTCGCCGGGCCCCCGCACCCGAGCGGGACTGGGAGTGGTCCAGGGTGGTCGTCCCCAACGAGGCTCTGCTCTTTCGGTTCTCGGCCCTCACATGGAACGCCCATCGCATCCACTACGACAGTGCGTTCGCCACCGGCGTGGACGGCCACCCGGCGCTCGTCGTCCAGGGGCCCCTCGTTGCCATCCTCCTGCTCGACCTGTGGTCGCGCCGGGGGGGAAGGGACATCGGTTCATTCTCGTTCCGGGCGACCCGCCCGGCCTACGTCGGGGAGGCGCTGTTGCTCGAAGGCGACCCGTCAGGCGACCTCGCCGCCCTCAACCCGCGGGGCGAACTTGTCATGACCGCAGCCGTCGGCTGGTGATAGGTCCCCATCGCGCGTGACCGCGGCGTAGCCTGCGGGGATGCTCCCCCGGTCCTACCTCTTCGTCCCGGCCGACCGGCCCGAACGCTTCGACAAGGCGGTCGAGTCGGGGGCCGATGCGGTGGTCCTCGACATGGAGGACGGTGCCGCCTACAGCAACAAGGCCATGGCGCGAGAGTCGGTCCACGCCTGGCTCCACGACGGCCACCCTGACGGGGTCGAGGTGTGGGTGCGGGTGAACCCGGGGGAAATGCTCCACGCCGACCTCGACGCCGCCCTGGGAGCAGACGGTGTCTTTGTGCCGAAGGTCAACGGGCCCGGCCTCATCGAGGATGTGGCAGCCCAGGTGGGTGACGACCTCGCCCTCATCGCGATGATCGAAACCGCCCGGGGCCTGCTGCGAGCCGAGGCGATCGGGGGCCATGACGCCGTGACCGGCCTCATGATCGGCGAGTTCGACCTGGGTGCCGACCTTGGCATGCGCTATGACACCATGGGGTCCGACTTGGATGCGGCGAGGCTGCGGGTGGTGACGGTCAGCGCCGCCTACGGCCTGCGGCCGGCCATCGGCGGGGTCGAGTCGGCCTTCACCGACACCGACCGATTGCGCAGGGGAACGGAACGGCTGGCCGGCATGGGGTTTGGCTCGAGAGGATGCATCCACCCCGTCCAGGTCCCGACCGTCAACGCGGTGTTCACGCCGAGCGCGGCCGAGGTGGCCGAAGCGATGGCCGTCGTCGCCAGGTTCGATGCCGCCCAAGCGAAAGGCGTGGGAGTCATTCTCGACGGTGCGGGGAGGATGATGGACGAGGCGATGGTGCGTCACGCCCGGCTGGTGATCAACAGGGCGCGGTGAGTCACCCCCCGATCGAGACGCTTCCAGCCGTCTGGCGGAACGCCCAGACCCGGCGGTCCTTCGTCAACCCGGCGGTCGTGTAGGGGTCACCGGCAATGAAGGCGTCGACGTCCTGCCGGGTGGGCAGGTCGAGGACGACCACCGATCCCCGCATCTCGCCGTCATCATCGAGGACCGGGCCCGCCACGAGCAGCGGGAAGTCGGCCACGTAGGCGAGGTGGGCCTCACGGTTGGCCCGGCGGATGGGGAGGCCGTCGTCACGGTCCTCGGAGTAGATCATCCACAGCATCGGCGGAGGCTACGCGGCCGCCATGAGGCGTGTCGGCGGGCGTAGGCTTGCTCGGTCGGAGCCACCAAGGAGACGTCATGAGAAGCCCGCTCATCCACCCGTTCTGCGCACCGCGTCGGGACAACTTCATCAACCTCGTCGGTGGCAAGGGCGCGGTTGTGTGGGATGCGAACGGCAAGGAGTACGTCGACGGCATCGCCTCGCTCTGGTACCAGAACATCGGGTACGGACGAGAGGAAATGGTCGAGGCGATCGCCCGCCAGGCCTCCAAGCTCTCGGCGACGAATATCTTCGACGACCTGACCACCGAGGCGGCCGAGGCGGCCGCCGCCAAGATCGCCGGGATGTCGCCCATGGGCCCGTCGCGGGTGTTCTTCGGGAGTTCGGGTTCGGAAGCCGTCGACTCGTCCATGAAGATCGCCCGCATCGCCCAGCGCGAGGCGGGGAACCCCCAGAAGCACATCATCGTGAGCCGGGAGCGGGGGTACCACGGCACCAACTACGGCGGCACGTCCGTGCAGGGTCTGCCCCTCAACCGGGAGGGGTACGGACCGTATGTCGGTGGTGTCATCTGCGTTCCCGCCGACAATCCCGAGGCG
>JBFKVA010000148.1:0-4132 GCA_041635475.1 Acidimicrobiia bacterium
GCCGTGGTCGGCACCGCGGTGGGAATCGCCGGCGTCTACGTGATGGTCCTGGCCCGGATGGCGATCCCCGAGGAACGCACCCATCTGTTCGAGTACAGCCTGGTGGCCGGCCTCATCCTTCAAGCCCTCACCGAGCGCCGGAACAACGGCGGGCGCGTGCGCTGGCCGGCGGTCCTGGCCGTGGCGGTCACTGCGACCCTGGGATGGGTCGACGAGGCGATCCAGGCGATCCTCCCCAACCGTGTGTACGACATCCGCGACGTGGGGTTCAACGCCCTCGCCGGGGTCATGGCCGTCACCGGCATCGTCGCCCTCGGATGGGTACAGCGTCGAGTATCGGCCCGGCCCGGTCGACCGACCTAGCCCCGACCGCTGCCTGACGTCACCGCGGCCACCATCGATCGGTGCTACGTTGACACGGAGAGCGCACGGACGCTCATCCAACCGAGGTGAGCCAAGATGGAAGTGCACCTGACTCGAGGCTTTCCCGTGTCGGCCTCCCACCTGTGGGACGTGGCGGTCACCAGGTACGCCGACTCCGAGGTGTGGGACCGGTCCGTCCATAGTTCTTCGATCGTGCCGGACGGCAAGCAGGTCGATGGCGTCGAGCACTCGAGGATCGCATTCGACACCTCCTACGGCCACCTCACCGTCCAGATCCTCGACGTGCGGCGGGAGGGTGAGGGAGGAGTCATGGTCTACACGATCGCCGAGGGGCTGCCGAGCGTCATACGCGAGGGCAGCTCGACGTGGACGATCACGAGCGACGGACCCGAACGGTCAATGCTCACCATCGATGTGGTGCTGACGACGACGCCCATGGGGACCCTGCTGTCGCCCCTCATGAAGGCCATGTTCCGGCGAGGAGACAAGCAGATGATCACCGACCTGCATGCCTACCTCGCCACCGGTGAACCTTCCGAAGCCAAGCGCAAGGCGGTCGCCAAGCACGGGTAGCGACGGTTCGACCCCACGGACGCCTGGACCGAATGAGACCCTAAGAGGTCACCTGGTGACCCCGACCATCAGAGAACCGCCCGAAACTGGGAGAAAACCGGAGTCGGGACCGGGTGGACCATGGTCTGGAGCGGGTTGGTCGCCTCCTTTGCTGCCGCTGGCGAACGATCGCCTTGCTCCTCGAAGCGCATCCACTCGTCCACACGAACGGGGCAGCTCGAAAATGTCGGGCCTTGAAGAGAGTCAATCGAACCAGCGGAACCTGTCTGCCTGCCCACCGTAGGTTCCCGCGATGGAGAACATCATCCCAACGCGTGGCCAGACACCTTGCGGACGATCACTCTGACGTGATATCGGGCAAGGCATCCCTTCCTCATCAGGGAGCTAGCGTCGTGGGTGGTGCGAGGATCTTGTCGACCCGTAGCAGCCGGACCGACTCGTACCCGTCGATGGTCAACGTCATGTCGTCGCGACGGCACTCGTAGTCACCAGCACCACCCGCGATGAGGCTGGAACCCTCAGCGAAGCTCGCGCCGCCGAACCCCGGAATCCCAGTGGTGACGGTGGAGTAGAACTCAACCACATCGGACGTGAGCAGGCGCTCACCGTCCGCGGTGTACCTGCCCTCGGCGAAGCTGTCGATGGTGAGGCCGAACGAGCCCTCCGCACTACCGATCGTGATGACCAGACCATCTCGCTGCTCCCGCATCACTCCTTGATCGTCGAATGAGGTGTAGTAGTGCCCACCGAATTCGAAGGACGTCCCAGGGGGCATCGCTTCGCCATCGGCCGCCATCGCTGATGTGAGCATCGCTTCGAACGTGCCCAGATCGAGGTCCCAGGTCCCGAGCACGCATGGGTCGCAGGAGGCTTCTTCGATGCCGTCGATCTTCACTTCGGCCTTGTGAGTTCCTTGTTGCGTCGTCACGGCGAACACGTATGCCGTCCAGTTGTCGCAATCGGAGCGGACCTCGGGGTACACGTGGCGCCAGTTGTCCGGGTCTACCCGGGAGTCCCATTCGGCCATTGCCACCTCGCCATCGGTCGACGTCTGATCAGACTCGAAGACGCGAAGCTCCTTGCTGTATTTGAGGGCGAACCTGGCGGCGACGAATGGCTGCACCTCGAACTCGTAGACCTTCCCGACGTCGTCCTTGGTCACCCAGGGGACCGGCTGGTTGAGGTTCTGGGCCCCGGGGATCTTGGTGCCGTCAGCATCTCGGATGGTGCCAGCGACGAACTCGACCACGAAACGTTGGAAGATCGGCCCGTAACCGATCATTGCACTCTTCCCACCGTCACCAGCCTGCACCATCTGCAGATGAAGGTCGGCAACAGCTTTCGGTGACTCACGATTGGCCAGGAACTGCCACCAGATCCACGTTTCATAGCTCATTGAGAACAACGGCTTCGTTCGCGAGTCCCAGTCGAAGTCCCAAAGCCAACCATGCTCACGGTTCACGTCGGGATAGACGACGTTCGAGAAGTACTCGGCTCCTCCCTCGTGGTACCACGCGGTCCCGAATACGACACCTTGGGGAAACCCGCTGTAATGCTGGACGCAGTGCCAAGCCTCGTGGGCAATGATCTGTTGAAATGGCCCATCGGTTTTCAGCGCGCCCGGGAAGACGGTGATCGGACAACCTGTCGCGATCGTGGCGGTTTGCCACTGCGAATCGACACCGGCGACGGCGCCTCTTCCATGGGACTCGGTCGTGTCCACCGGCGAGAACACGACGGTCATGTCGCCCAATTCGCCGAGTGAGGAATAGGTCGAGACGCTCTTGGCGAGCGCCTCGCGGGCGAGAAGGGGGTAAGTGGCGAGGGTAGGATCGTCGCGGTACCAGGCCGGATACAACACTCGCAGGGTGACACCCTCGACGACGTCTTCGAACATCTCATAGCACCCCTCGATGACGGCCCAACCGGAGAAGTCGTCGGGATCGACGGCGACACAGCCTTGAACCTGCCTGACGAGCAGGGCGCGCAGTCCTTGCTGGCTCCCCGCACTGCTGGCCAGCAACAGGGACGTGTGGTCCGACGCCACCGGCACATCTCCGCCGTGTTGGTCACCGGCACTCGCCTCGGGGTTCGTGGCGCTGTTCACCAGCATCGAGATCACGTCATCCGATGGAACGGCGAGGTGGTACCAGCGCCGCAGGTCGGCGAGCTCGTCGTCGGTGTGATCACCCCCAAGCACCAGGGCGTCTGCGCGTCGCAGGAGATCGTTGAGCTCGCCCGTGAGGACCTCGTCGGCACCGGGGACCCGCTCGGGGGAGATCGCTCCAACGGCGTAGCCCAGCACACGTGTCAGCCCCTGGACCTCATCCCAGAGTCCGGCTTCGATACCGGCATCGACCACTTCGGTGAACGTGGCCGGGCCCGGCGCCTCGACCTCGACTTCGATCAACTCTCCGGTATTGGGGTCGACCGCAAACTCGGTCGTGGTGCCTCGCGGCAGAGTCGTCGCCGGCGAATCCGCGGTACCAGTCGCCTTCTCGTCGTCGTCTGGTGACTGGGACGCGCCATCGGAAGGTCTGGGGACACTCGCTGTTCCCCCTCCGTCACTGTCGGACCCACCACCGGAACAGGCTGTGAACAGGAGAGCGATGGCGCACACCCACGCCGCGCTGCGTCGTATGCGCCGTGTCATCAACCGAGCATACTCCGACCCTCTCCCGGGAAGCTGGCGGGGCGCAGAGCACCCGGTGTGGGCTCGTTCCACGCCGACCAGTGCGACCGAAACGGGAGACCTTGGCAATGCTCGGGCCGCTCGCAGGCTCCTCTTCGTTCGTCGCAGCACCCGACCCGTGTGTGAAAGGGCAGTCCGTTCGCCAAGGGAAGGCTCTCTCACCCACATCCACGAATACGAAGCCACCGTCCCAGTGCCGCTCCCGGTCCCGGTCGAGGTCAGCATGGTGACCAGATTGGCGGGGTGGAACGACCCCATTCGGGATCGGTTGATTACCCGGGCGTTGACGGGGCCGACTCGGCCGATCTGAGCCATGCGACAATCAAGCGGTGTGCAGAGTCCTGGATCTGGTCTTCGTGGACTCCGTGTCGGATGAGGCTCGAGAGGAACTGTCCTTCGAGGATGGATGAGATCATCGGCTTGTCTTCGTCGATGACGTCACTGCCAAGTGCGTCGCTGATTGCCCGGCCCAACTGGTCGTCC
>JBFKVA010000149.1:0-4126 GCA_041635475.1 Acidimicrobiia bacterium
ATCTCGCGGGTCTCGGCGAACGAGATGGCGAAGAAGTTGGTCAACCGCGGCTTCATCGACTACGAGCCGTATCGTGGCGTCACGCTGACGCCGGCAGGAGCGGTCATCGCCAACATCGTGCTTCGCCGGAGGCGGCTGTGGTCGCTGTTCTTCGCCGAGCGGCTGGGCATTCCACCGGTGGCCGCCGACGCCATCGCCTGCGAGTTCGAACACATCACCCCGGCTGAGGTGGCAGCTCGGTTGTCGGACCTGCTCGGAGACCCGACGTTGGACCCGGTCGGCAGGCCGATTCCGGCCGCCCAGGGGGTGGTCCGCAGCGGGACCCCCGACCGCACGCTGGCCGAGGTCGAGGCGGGAGGGGAGTACCGGGTGACCGGCGTCGTCGGGGACACGGCGGTCCGTTCCTTCCTGGCCGACGAGGGGATCGTCAACGGTGTGGTGATCGCCGTCCCGGCGATCGGTGCCGACGGGGGCTGCCTGGTCGTGGGCCCTTCGGGCCGCGTCCACCTGTCGCGGGACGTAGCGGCCTGTGTCGCGGTGGCCGTCGACTGACGTCGGCGGGACGCGGCGGCGCACAACCCCGGGGCGTGATTAGGTCAACCTTCGCATACCTGTTAGGTTGCCCTACTTCCGATCCGCTACAGAACAGGAACACAGGTATGACTGCCGAGTCAATGTGCCGGATGCCCGGTGCCGCCCTGCCTGCCCGGTCGGGCATGGGGCCGACCCGTCCATGGGGAGCAGACCGTCGTGGGTAGCGGCCTCATCATCACGCTGCGGGAAGGCCTCGAGATCGTCCTCATCCTCGCGATCCTCATCGCCTATCTCGACCGCGTCGGACAGCGCGAGCGACTCCGGGCGATCTGGGCGGGGGCGGGGGCGGCCGCGGTCGTGAGTGTGGGCGCCGGCCTTCTGTTCAACCGGCTCGTCGGCGACTTCGAAGGCAAGCCGGAGCAACTCATCGAGGGTGCGCTCGCGTTCTCGGCCGTTGCCATCCTGACGTGGATGATCTTTTGGATGCGGTCACACGCCAAGGGCATTGCCTCTGAACTCCAGGCCAAGGTTGACAGGGCCCTGGAACGATCCTCCTTCGCCCTTGCCGTCGTGGCGTTCGTGGCGGTTGCCCGGGAGGGGTTCGAGACAGTCCTGTTCCTGCTCGGTGCCGAGACCTCGAGCGCTTCTGGTACGGCCGTCGTTGCCGGGGGCGTGGTTGGCCTGGCCGTCGCCGCGGTTCTTGGCTACCTGTTCTACCTGGGCAGCGAGCGAGTCGATCTCCCGAAGTTCTTCACGTGGACGGGCCTGCTGCTGATCCTGTTTGCGGCGGGGCTGTTCGCCAAGGGGGTCCACGAGTTCCGCGAGTTCTTCGACCTCGAGGCAGCTTGGTACGCGGCACCGGTGTGGGAGATCTCGAGCGGACCACTGGCCGAAGGCTGGACCTACGACTTCCTCAAGGGACTGTTCGGCTGGAGCCGCGACCCGGAGCGCGTTCGGGTTGCCGCCTACGTCGTGTACCTGTTCCCGGTGCTGTGGTCCTACTACAGGGGCCCCTCGGTGCCGGGCAAGCCGACCGAGGGGGCGAGTGAGGTTGAACCGGCCACCGAGGCCTCAGCCGCCGCGGGCTGACAGGACCTCGGGATTGGAACCGCGGGGACGGCGGGCGGACGAGGACCCCCGTCGGGGACGGCGACAGGCGTTGGGAACGGTCCGTTCCACAACCGAGTAGGCCCACAGCTGGTGGACCAGGGTCAGCACGACCCTCACGCCATTCCAGTACGGAACCTGGGCGGTTCCAACCTCCCGAATCCGGGGTTGTGCCACGTCCCGGGAGCTCGCGCGGAAAGGACAAGCCTCAAGGGAACGTCAGCGGGAATGCACAAGAGAATCTGGGACGCGCCAAGGCGCCCGAGGTCGGCGTGATCCGGCGGGGCCCGGGTGGCGACGGTCAGGCGGGTCGGGTGTCCCCCGTGAGCCGCGCCAGCATCCTCAGCGCGCCCAGGATGGCAGCGCCCTCGTCGGCGGTTGGCAACTGCACGGAGGGTGTGTCGTCTGTCACGGCAGCCCAGGGATCGGAACCGGGGTCCGTGGTTGTCACCGATGCGAGGCCCTTGGGAGATCGGTGGCTTGTGAACGGCATCGCGGGGTGGTCCCTTCCTGTTGGCTCCGTCGGATCACTCGACTTCGCGGCATCATCGGCGTTTGGGGAGACGAACTTGACCCCATGCGCCGACCGCCATGAGGGCAGGCGTGCCCTTGGGCCAGCGGCCGCCGCGGCGCACCGTCATCCGTCTCCGGGACCGGACGGGCCTCAGAACTTGGTCACGGGCCGTTCCTGGAGTTCACCGTCCACGAAGATGTCGACCCTCTCGTTGTAGAACGAGACATACCCGGCGATGGCGGCCGATTCGGGGAGCGGCGAGTCGTATCCCCACACAACGTCGTCCGACATCGTGCCGTTGGCCTTCACCGACCAGTAGCGAGCAGTCCCCTTGTACGGGCAGGCGGTCACGGTGGACGTGGGGACAAGGAGATCAAGGCGCACATCGGTCTTGGGCAGGTAGTAGCGCGGTGGCAGGCCGGACTCGTGGAGGATGCGGGGTGCCCCCGATTCGGCAACGATCATGCCGTCGATCTCGACCCGCACACGGCGGGAGGACTGGAGGATGTCGATCCGCGTGTACGGATCGCGGGCGTGGACGTAGACCTCCTCATCCTCCTCGAACCAGTGGTCCATGGCCCGCCAGACGAGGGCGACCTTGCCCTCGAGCTCGGGGATCGGCGAAGTGGCGTAGGCGTAGGCGCCTCCCGGTGCTGTCGATCCGCCGGCCGTCACATCGAGGATCGTTGCCTCTCCCCGGCTCGGGGACCTGCGGGTCTCGTCGGTCTCGGCGAGCACCCCCGGCGCGAATGCACCCCGTGGGAAGTAGTACGTCGGGAAGTAGGGGACCTCCCACACGAGGAGGGGATGGGTGTGGTCCACGACCACCTCGCCTCCCAGGACCGCCCTGACGCGCTTGTGGTGGGATTCGGTCCGGACCTTGCCTCGTGCCATGGTGTCTCGCTCGATTGCGTAGCCGGTCCAACGCCGGTTGGGCGGGCCCGATTCCCCGGTGCGGGGAGGACGGCCAGCCACCCGTCCTACAGGGGAACGGTGGTGGGCGGAGTGACGACCGTCGAGTCGACCCTGAGCTCGGATCGCCGGAATCGACCATCGATGAGGGGTCGTTCCACTCGGGATGCCCCAACGCGCCGAACGTTGTGCCCGGCGTCCGGGCTCGGCGCCGGTTGGGAGTCGACCGTCACCTCCGGCGCCGTCCAGTGGGGGAGAGACGAACCGGGCGGAACGGTCGACACCGAGAGGTTCATGAAGAACGACACCGCCAGCAACCCGACGAACGCTCCACCAACCGGGGCGGTGGACCAGCGGCGCCAGCGCCTCGGCATGCGGGGAACCCTGGCCTTCGTGCTCACGGCCCGTCGCAACATCGCCTCCACCCGCCGGCGGAACTCCGGGGTGTCGGGAACCTCGGGTGGGCGCAACTCACGCATGGTCGATCCCCGGCAGGAGTCCAGGGCTGAGGCCGGCCGCTGCCAGGTCCTCGAGCTCCTTGCGCATGTGGCCCCGGGCCCGGCTCAGGCGAAGACGGGCTGCGTTGGCGCTGATCCCAAGGGCCACGGCGGCCTCCGACGGCGCCAGGCCGTGGAGGGCGACCAGCTCGAGCACGTCGCGCTCCTTGTCCGACAGCCGGGAGAGCGCCGCTTCGAGGTGTGGTCGCTGGCGGGCGGCGTCTATCGCCGAATCCACGGCTTCGGTCTCGGACTCATTGAACCGAGGCACCTGTCCCGCCGCCCGCTCGATGAGGCGGGTGATCCGCTGACGCGAACGCGTCTGGCCCATCCACACCCGGCGGGCGATCCCGAACAGCCAAGGCAGGGCCGTGGGGGTCTCGGGTCGGTACGTGGGGGCTTGGCGGAGCGCGATGAGGAACGTCTCGGAGATGATGTCCGCGGCGGCGTCGGCGTCGCGGGCCCGGCGAATGGCGAAGCCGGTCACCGGCCCCACATGGCGGCCGAACAGGACCGAGAACGAGGAATCGTCGCCGGCGGCAGCGGCCGCGATGAGTTCGGC
>JBFKVA010000150.1:0-4034 GCA_041635475.1 Acidimicrobiia bacterium
CGCCGAGACCTCCTTGAGGACATCGGTGCCCTCGAGCAGGCCGTGACCGAGATGATCGAGGAGGTCCGCAACCCGGCGGCCACCAGCGGGGGCTGCGACCTCGTCGCCACCGTCAAGGAGCGGATCGGGTTCTGGGAGGTGGCCGCCATGGCCCAGCGACGGGCTGTCACGACCGAACTCCCCACCCGGCCCGTTCCCGTTGGTGTCACCCGGAGCGATGTCGTGACCGTCATCGACACCCTCGTCCAAAACGTGCTCCGCCACACCACCGAGGGGGTCGGACTGACGGTCAGCGTCGACGCCAAGGGACCCACGCTCATCGTGCGCGACTCCGGCCAGGGGTTTCCGCCCAGACCCGTCCTGGGCCGAGGGCACAGCGGGAACGAGTCCACGGGCCTCGGTCTCGACATCGTGCGCAAGATCGCGGAAGGCATCGGAGGGGGAATCAGCCTCGCCAACGAGGGAGGCGCGGTCGTTCGGGTCCGACTCGGCTAGGTCGTGATCGAACCAACGGCGAACAGCACAACCGCGACCAGCGACGTGGCCCCCACGAACACCTTGCCCTTCCGCCAGTGGACGAACGTCGTGAAGAACAGCGGCGCGGCCGCGATGAGGCCCTCGAGCGGATAGCGGTAGCCGAAGTACGTGGCGTGGCCGTACACCTGGATCCGGTATTGGACGAACAAGAACAGGACCGCCGCGACCGCCAGCCCCTTCGACACGTCGCTGGCGTGCCGCCAACCGGTGCGGACGCCAAGGAGCAGCACGAGCAGGAACGGCGACCACAGCAGGAACCCCTGGTCGGTTCCGATGACCCCCTGGAACATGTTCCACAACCAGTCAAGGATCTCCTGGAAGGGACCACCGACGTCGGTCACGGTCTCGATCTCGGGGCCGCCCCCGGCCAGGCGGCCCGTCACCGACCCGCCACCGCCCATGACCGCCCATTGGCCCGAGGTCGCCTTGTGGTAGAACGCCAAGACGAAGGCACCGAGCGCCGACCCCGCCCCGATCTTCACGGCGGGCAGCGTCGACCGGCGGTACATGGCGAGGATGACACCCAGGCCCGCGGCCACAAGCGCCGATTGGGGCCGGGCGAGGATGGCCCCTCCGTAGGCGAGGCCGGCCCACCACAGGCGTTCGCGAACGACGAGATAGCCGCCGATCGCCAGGAACATGATCGAGGGGCCGTGCTGCCACAACTGATCCGAGGCCACCGACCAGATGGACGTTCCGAGGCCGGCGACGTACGCGCCCGCGATCGCCTGTTGAACCGAGCCGATTCGCCCGAACGACAGGCCGAGGAACGCCACGGCAAGCGCGGACGAGACGGCAGCGACGATAGATCCGGGCCATACGGGTGGCACCGAGGACTGGAGGAGGCTGTCCTCGTAGGCGGTGGAGTGGAGGTCGAGGGGCGACAACTCGGAGCCGACTGCTGCATAGACGGCCGCTGCCAGGTAGGGGGCACCCGGCGGATAGGGGCTGAAGGGGCCGCGATCGGTGTCGTACATCCAGGTGAACTGGTGGGTCGGGTCACCGGCGATGAGCTCCTCGTGCTCGGTGGCGTACGGCAGCCCCGTCGTGCCCACGTAGTGGGCGGTGATGGTGTTCGTGAACGCATCGATGTTCACGGGGAGCGTCCAGCGCATCGTTGCCACGAAGATGAGGAGCATTGGGACGAAGACGACCAGGAACAGATTGCGCTCGCGGACCGCGGCGAACTCGACGAACCTCCGCCACTGCTTGGAACCCCTCCCCCGCCGTCTTCTCGCGCTCACGCCGCAGGAGCGTAGCGACTCACCCCTGTCGCATTGCCCGGGCGACGAACGCCGCCATCTGGCCGCGGGTCACGGGCCGGTCGGGGCAGAACTTCCGGATGTCGGCCGGGTCGCAGCCCAGCGTGATCCCGGAGGCGGCCAGGGTGGTGATGTCGGCCTCGTGGTAGTTGCCCTCGTCGTCGAGGAACGGGTTGACCATCGTGGCCGACAGGCCAAATGCCCGCACGAGGAACGACGCCATCTGGGCCCGGGTCACTGAGTCCTGCGGGCAGTACCGGCCCTCCCCACAGCCGAGGGTGACGCCGGCGTAGGCGACCATGCCGATCTCGGTCTCGTAGGGAAGCCCCGCAGTGTCGGAGAAGGGAGCGGCCAGGCCGATCTCAAGCTCCAAAGCGCGAGCCAGCAGAGCTGCCATGTGCTCACGGGTCAGAGAAGCGTCCGGGCAGTACTTGTCGCCCGCAGTGTTGCAGGCAACGGTGATGTCCCGTTCGGCCAACCAGACGATGTCGTCGGAGAAGACGGAGCCGCCGATGTCGCTGTACGGGCCGTCCGTCGACGGTGCCGGCGGGGTCCCTCCTGATGGCGCCGGGTTCGATTCGGCGGCCACGAGATGGTCGTACGGGTTGATGGGTCCGACTCCCGGCTGGTGGAGTTCGAAATGGAGGTGGGAGCCGGTCCATTCGGCGTTGCCCGAGTCGCCCACGTATCCGATGAGCTGACCCGCTTCGACGTGGACACCCCGCTCGATGCCGGGGGCGAACCCGTAGCCCTGGCCGTCATCGGTGCCGGGGGTGTCGTTGTTGAGGTGGATGTACCAGCTCGACCATCCGTCGTCGTGGTTCAGGGCCATCATGCAGCAGTCGGTGCCGACGCCGTTGCGCATCCAGCCGACGGTGCCCGCGGCGGCTGCGTACACCGGCGTCATCTTGGGGGCCATGATGTCGGTGCCTTCGTGGGTGCGGCCGCCGGAGCGGGCGGCCCCCCACGTGTCGGAGTAGTGGTAGTCGGAGGCGACCGGGAACACGAGCGGGTAGAGCTCGGCGGCCTGGGCGGGCTGGGTCGGGACCAGGAACGTTGTGACCACGGCTAGCGCCAAGAGGACTCTCACCACACAGGTATCGGCCGGTAGGGTCCTTCATCTTGAGCGCGGGCCCTGGGCGACTATCGCCCACCCATCGACAGGACCGCCGGGATGGTCCGGATGAGAATGGCCAAGTCGAGCCAGAGACTCCAGCGGTCGATGTACTCGATGTCGATCTCAACCCACCGGTCGAAGTCCGGGGCGGAGCGGGCCGAGACCTGCCACAGGCCGGTGATCCCCGGTTTCATCGACAGCCGCCGCCGGTGCCAGGGGTCGTAATCCTTCACCTCATCCGGCACGGGGGGGCGGGGCCCGATGAGCGACATGTCGCCCCGAATCACGTTCCAGATCTGGGGAAGCTCGTCGAGGCTGGTCCGTCGCAAGAACCGGCCCAGCGGCGTGATCCGGGGGTCGTCGTCGACCTTGAACGCCGGCCCTGTGCGCTCATTGGCCTGGGCGAGTGACGGCTTGCGCGCCTCGGCGTCCACGACCATCGTCCGCAGCTTGCGCAGTCGGAACTCCCTGCCGTGGAGGCCGACGCGGACCTGGGAAAAGAGGACCGGTCGACCCTGGGTGCTCAAAGAAACGGCGCCAACGATCACCAGAATGGGGAACGTCAAGACGAGGAGAATGAGGCCAACGACGAGGTCGGCGACCCGCTTCGTGGCCAGGCCGAGCGCCCGTTCCGGCGTCGGAGCCAAAGCAAGGATCGGCTCCCCCCGGAAGTACTCGACCCGGCCGTGGCCCATTGCGTGGCCCAGTCCGTGGAGAGGGACACGCACCGGCTTGCCCTGCTCTTCACATAGAGCGATGACCTTCCCGAGTTCGGCCCACGACGCGGTCGTATTCAGCACGACAACCTCATCGACGACTTCGCGCGCCAGGGTCTCGCCGAGCTGGTCGATGGCACCCAGGTGCCTGAGGTTCGCCTCACCGCTGTCGTCACCCAGGTATCCGACGATCTCGGCGCCCAACCCGTCGTCCGCCTGGATTCCGTGCACGAGGAGGGTGGCAGTCGCATCCCACCCGACGAGAAGGACCCGCCTGTCGACCCCGCGGCGACGGCGGATCACCCGGAAGATCCGCCGCGCGACCACCCGGGACGAGACGAGGCCGAGAGCCTCGAGGATGACGAAGTACCCCAGGAACAGGCGGCTCACCTCATCGAGGTC
>JBFKVA010000151.1:0-4016 GCA_041635475.1 Acidimicrobiia bacterium
GTGGCGGGTGGGATCACCCGCCGACGACCCACCACCTCCCAGCACCGGGACGTGGTCGCACAGCACTCCACCTGTGTCTTCCCCGGCTGTCGAATGCCGTCCTCGGACTGCGACCTCGACCATCGGGTCGCCTTCGCCGAGGGAGGTCCGACCACCGTCGACAACCTCACGCCCCTGTGCCGACACGACCATCGGCTCCGCCACCTGGACGGTTGGGGGTATTCGCCCCTTCCCAATGGCGACCATCGTTGGACCACCGCCCTCGGTCGGAGCTACACCACGAGCGGGGAACCTCCCTGACGGGCGGGCTTCTCTAGGCTGCCCTGATGCAGATCGGCTCACTCCCCAAGGTGCTCCTCCACGACCACCTTGATGGCGGGCTGAGGCCGACCACGATCCTCCAACTCGCCTCCGAGTCGGGCTACGCCGGTCTGCCCGCCGACGATCCCGAGGGGTTGGAGGCGTGGTTCGACCAGGGGAGGTCGGGTTCGCTCCCCCTGTACCTGGAGGCGTTCGAGCACACGATCGCAGTCATGCAGACCGGCCCGGCGATCGAACGGGTCGCCTACGAGTGCGGCATCGACCTCGCCGCCGACGGCGTTGCCTACTTCGAGAGCCGGTTCGCCCCCTCGTTGTTCACCCGGCAAGGCCTGACCATGCGAGGCGCCATCGAGGCCGCCGCACTGGGGTTCGAGCGCGCCCGGGACGAATCCGGCATCGAATGGGGGATCATCGTCGACGCCATGCGTCAGCAGACGGACTCGGCCGACGTCGCCCGCGTCGCCATCGAGTCGCAGGACCTCGGCGTCGTTGGCTTCGACCTGGCCGGACCGGAGGCCGGGTTTCCGCCCGACGATCACCTCGAAGCGTGCCGGCTGATCCGTGAGGCCAACATGGGCCTGACGATCCATGCCGGCGAGGCCGACGGGCCGGAGTCGATGTGGCGGGCACTCCAACTCTGCGGGGCCCATCGGGTCGGGCATGGCTATCGCATCATCGATGACTGCACCGTCGAGGACGGCCGCATCGTGGGGATGGGATCCCTCGCCACCTACGTGAGGAACTTCAAGGTGCCCCTCGAGGTGTCTCCGTACTCCAACACGCACACTGCGGGCATCGCCATGTCGGCGCACCCGATCCGCCTGCTCCACGACGCCGGGTTCAACGTGACGGTGAACACCGACAACCGGCTCATGAGCCGAACCTCCATGACCCGGGAGATGACCGCCCTCGTGGAGGACCTGGGCTTCGGGCCCCGCGACCTCGAACGGCTGACCATGCGAGCCCTCAAGGCCGCCTTCTGCGACCAGTCCGTCAAGGATCGGCTGTATCGGGGAATCCGCGACGCCTACCGGCCCGGGTGATTCCAGGCAGGCTCACGCGAAACCGGTGATCCCCGACCAGACCAGCCACACACCGACCCCCATCATGAGTATCGCCGAGGCAACCACCGTCCGATGGAGCCAAGGACCCCGAAGGACGTTCCGCCCTCGCCCGATGACGACGGCAAACCCCACCTTGGCCCCGATCAGGCCGAGGTAGAACACGCCGAGCCAGGCCAGCCCGTTGCCGAGGCTCCGATCGAAGGCGACCTTGAGCAGCGGCGCACCGGCGCCCAGCCAGAAGATCCAGGGGTGGGGGTTGAGGATGTTCACGAAGGCACCCCGCAGGTAGTCGCGCGCAGGGGAGATGGCCACCTCCTCGAACTCGTCCTCCTCCCTCAATCGGGCCGACCGCACCCCAAGGCCGAACACCACCACACCGCCGACGATCGCCAGGCCCCGGGCGAACCCTTCCGGCATGGCTCGGGCGAGGACGATGCTCACGAACACCGGGACGGCATCGGAGATGAGCGGAGCGAATGCCAGGCGAACGCCGGGGCGCGCGCCTCGCCGCAACGCGGTCGTGAGGATGAGCGAGTGGAGCGGCCCGGGGGCCATCCCTCCCGCCAGGCCCAGTGCCAGCGCAGCGACAAGCTCAGTCAGGCGACGTCCATGGCTTCAAGCATGGCGGCGCCCATGTCGGTGGGCGTGGGAGCCACGACCACTCCGGCCGCTGTGAGGGCCGCGATCTTGTCGGCGGCGGTTCCCTTGCCACCCGAGATGATGGCGCCGGCATGTCCCATCCGCTTGCCCGGAGGGGCGGTGGTGCCGGCAATGAATGAAGCCACTGGCTTCGTCATGTTCTCGATGATCCACGCCGCAGCCTCCTCCTCGGCCGAACCGCCGATCTCGCCGATCATGATGACACCCTCGGTGGCCGGGTCGTCATTGAACAGCGCGAGACAGTCGACGAAGTTGGTGCCGTTCACCGGGTCACCGCCGATCCCGATCGCCGTCGTCTGCCCCAGTCCGTTCTGGGTGAGCTGATGGACCGCCTCGTAGGTGAGGGTCCCCGAGCGGCTGACGACGCCGATCCGTCCCGGCTCATGGATGTAGCCGGGCATGATGCCGATCCGGCACTGCCTGGGCGTGATGACGCCCGGGCAGTTGGGGCCGACGAGGCGGACCGGCTTGTCGGCGAGGTAGCGCTTGGCGCGAACCATGTCGTTGACGGGAATCCCCTCGGTGATGCAGACGATGAGGGCGACCCCGGCCTCCCCGGCCTCCATGATGGCGTCGGCGGCGAAGGGGGGCGGGACGAACACCACGCTGGCATCGGCCCCGGTCGCCTCCTTGGCGTCCCGCACGGTCCCGAAGATGGGAACGTCAACCCGGTAGGTGTCGGCGCGGCCGGGCACACCGGAGTGGTCGGTCTCTCCTTCGAACGTCATCGTCTGGCCGGCGCGGGACGGGTGGACACCGCCGACGATCTGGGTCCCGTAGGCGATGGAGAGGTCGACGTGGAAACGGCCGGTCTCCCCCAGTCCCTGGACGAGGACCTTCGTGTCCTTGTTGATCAGCACGCTCATCGGGTCAGCTCCACGATCTTGTTCGCCCCGTCCTTCATGTCCGAGGCACTCACGAGGTTCAAACCGGACTCACCGAGTATCCGCTGGCCCAGGGCGACATTGGTTCCCTCCAGGCGCACCACGAGCGGCACCGTGAGCCCAACCTCCCAGACCGCGGTGACGACCCCCTCGGCAATCGTGTCACACCGCATGATCCCTCCGAAGATGTTGACGAAGATCCCCTTGACGTTGGGGTCCCTGGTGATGATCTTGACGGCGGCGGCCACCTTCTCGGCGGTCGCTCCCCCACCCACGTCCAGGAAGTTGGCCGGTTCGGCCCCGAAGTACTTGATGATGTCCATCGTGGCCATGGCGAGGCCGGCCCCGTTCACCATGCAGCCAATCGTTCCGTCGAGCTTGATGAACGACAGGTCGTGCTGACCGGCCTCCAACTCGGAGGCGTCCTCCTCCGACTCGTCCCGCATGCCGGCGATGCCCGGGTGCCGGTAGAGGGCGTTGTCGTCGAACCCCATCTTTCCGTCGAGGGCCATCACCTCTCCGCCGGTCGTGACGACGAGCGGGTTGATCTCGATGAGATCGGTGTCGAGTTCGAAGGCCGTGGCTGCGAGGGCCTTCATGAACCGGACACCGTTCTTGTGGGCGCCGCCGGCCAGGCCGAGGCCCGTGGCCAGGCGCGACGCCTGGAAGTCGAGGAGGCCCACCGCCGGGTCGATCGTCTCCTTGAGGATCAGTTCTGGTGTCTCTTCGGCGACGACCTCGATCTCGGTGCCGCCCTCGGTGGAGGCCATGAGGACGAGACGGCTCACCGAGCGGTCCAACACCACGGAGAGATACAACTCGCGATCGATATCGATCCCCTGCTCCACGTAGAGACGATTGACCTGCTTGCCCTCCGGGCCTGTCTGCACGGTGACAAGGGTCGAGCGGAGCATCTTGGAGGCAAGGTCCCGAACCTTCGACTCGGCGGCCTTGATGCCCCCGTCGAGGCCGTCGAGGACGACGTTGACGCCCCCGAGGTCGGGGAACTCCTTGAACCGCCCCTTCCCCCGCCCTCCGGCGTGAATCTGGCTCTTGACCACCACCACCTGGTTGCCGCTGGCTTCGA
>JBFKVA010000152.1:0-3982 GCA_041635475.1 Acidimicrobiia bacterium
ACCCGACCCGGGGTCGAGAAGGCCCGGCTTGGGGAGGGCGAGCGTCACGGTCGCCGACGGCCGAACCGCCAGCGGGTGCACGTACCCGAGGTCGGCATCGAGTCCCGATGGGAGGTCGAGGCTCACGACCGGGGAGCGTTGGTGACCGATCCACGAGATGAGGTCGGCGGCCCGGCCCCTCGGTGCACCCACGAGGGAGTACCCGACCAGCCCGTCGATCACAACGTCGGCGGCCGACGGATGGTCTGCCACGGTTACGCCCATCGCGGCCAGGACGCGTTGCTGGGCCTCCGTTGCTTCGACGCCCGCGTCCGACGACCGAACGAGGGTGACCCGGACTCCCCGGTTGGCCAGGTGACGGGCGGCAGCCATGACGCCACCGCCGTTGCCGCCGCCCCCGGCGAGGACACTCACGGTCTCGGCCCCCAACCCCTTGACGTGGTCTGCCAGCGCCATCCCGGCCTGCTCCATCATCTGGAGGAGGGTGATCCCCACGTTGTCGATCATGAGTCGGTCGACGTCGATCATCTCCGCCCGGGCAACGGTCGGCACCTGCATGCGATGATCGTATCGAGGCACCTCCCCGGCACAACGCCGGCAGCGCCATACCATCGGGTCGACATTTCCCGAGGAGTCCTCCCATGAACGTTGCCGCCCGCGTCGTCGACGCCGTGAAGACCTACGGCGAGTCCGAGACCGAAGTACGTGCCCTCGACGGGGTCACGCTCGACTTCGAACAGGGCAAGCTGACGGCGATCATGGGACCATCGGGTTCGGGCAAGTCGACGCTCATGCACTGCGTCGCCGGCCTCGACACCCTCACGTCCGGCAAGGCGTTCCTCGGGGACACCGACCTCGGTTCGCTCACCGACAAGGAACTGACGGTCCTGCGCCGGGACCACGTCGGCTTCGTGTTCCAGGCCTTCAACCTCATCTCGACGCTCTCCGCCTCCGAGAACATCGACCTGCCGATGCGGATCGCCGGAAAGGACGTCCACAGCGAGTGGCGGGACAAGGTGATCGAGATCCTCGACCTCGAGGATCGCCTCAGCCACCGTCCCGCCGAGCTGTCGGGGGGACAGCAACAGCGGGTGGCGGCGGCCCGAGCCCTCGTTTCCAAGCCTCGCATCGTGTTCGCCGACGAGCCTTCGGGGAACCTCGACACCCGATCCGCCCAGGAGCTGCTCGGATTCCTGCGTCGGGCCGTGGACGAGTTCGGGCAGACGATCGTCATCGTCACCCACGACCCCGCCGTGGCCGCCTACGCCGACCGCGTCGTCTTCCTCCGCGATGGCCTGCCGGTGGCCGAACTCATGGACCCCGACGCCGGGATGATCCTGGACCAGATCAAGCAGCTCGAGGCCTGACGTGCTCAGGATCTCGTTCCGCAACTTGTGGGAGCACAAGCTCCGAAGTCTCCTCCTCGGTGGGGCGATCGTCACCGGTGTGGCGTTCGTCGTTGGTTCGCTCGTCTTCACCGACTCGCTCAAGGCCGGGTTCACCGACTTGTTCTCCCGGGCGTTCGAGGCCATCGACATCCAGGTGAACCCGGCGGTCGACGAGGACGACCCCCTGGCCGCCCTCTCGTTCGGCCTGCCGACGATGGATGCCGACCTGGCGCAGATCATCGAAGCGGTCGACGGGGTGGCCGAGGTCATCCCGGAGGTGCAGGGCTTCATGAACCTCGAGCCGCTCGAGGGCGAGCTCCCCGGGGGCTTCGGACCACCATCCATCGGGTTCGGGTGGCTCGACAACCAGGACCTGTTCACGATCGCCGAGGGGGAACCGCCTGTGTCCGACACCGAGGTCGCGCTCGGTGCCTCGGTGCTCGAGGAGCGTGGGCTGGCCATCGGCGACACGATTCGCATCGGGGGAACCGGCGCGTTCCAGGAGTTCACCGTCGTCGGCGTCCTTCAGTTCGGGAGCACCGCCGGGGCCACGATGGGGCCCCGATTCGGGGCGTTCACCTTCGCCACGGCCGAGGCGCTCTTCGACATGGACGGCCTCGCGTCTGCCTTCGGCATCAACGTCGCCGAGGGTGCCGACATCGACACCGTCGTCGAAGAGCTCAACCTGGCGCTGCCCGACGAGGTCGAGGCGGTGAGCGCCCGCTCGGCGGCTGAAGCCCAGGCCGCCGACCTGCAGGAGGGCATCGGCTTCTTCAACACGTTCCTCCTCGTGTTCGCGGGCATCGCGCTGGTCGTCGGGGCCTTCGTGGTGTACAACGCGTTCCGGGTGGTCGTCGCCCAGCGGACCCGGGAACTGGGCCTGTTGCGCGTGCTCGGGTCGACCCGGGGGGAACTGCTCCGCATGGTCATCGTCGAGGCGCTCCTCATCGGGCTCGCCGCCTCGGCCACGGGGGTCGTGGTGGGCATCGGCGTGGCCGTGGGGGTCCGAGCCCTCCTTGAACTGCTCGGCAGTGGAGCCCTCCCGGGCACAGGTCTCGTCGTCACCGCCAAGGCCGTCCTCACCGGGATCGTCGTCGGGACGGTGACCGCCACGCTGTCTGCGCTCCTGCCTGCGGTCCGGGCCACCCGGATCAGCCCGATGGCCGCCCTTCGCGACCAGGTCGAGGTGCGCCGGGCCAAGCCGTGGTGGCTGTGGGCGGGGCTGGGGGTCACCGGCGCCTCCGCCGCGGCCGTGTTCGTCGCCATCGCCCAGGCCAAGGGGACCGCCGGCGCGATCTCCGGCAACGCCGACCCGGTCACCCTGGCCGGCGGCGCGGCCCTCGGGCTCTTCCTCGGGTTCTTCCTGCTGGCCCGGGTCCTGGCCCGTCCCGTGATCGGCGTCCTCGGGCGCGGCATGCGCGCCCTCACCGGCACGCTCGCCCGCGAGAACGCTCGCAGGACTCCCCGTCGAACGGCAACCACCGCAGCCTCACTCATGATCGGGCTGGGTCTTGTGGCCACGGTGGCGATCCTCTCCAGCTCGGTGGAGGACACGATCATCGAGGCCGTGGAGGACTCCTTCTCGGCCGATGTGGTGATTCGGCCGAGCGGGTTCAACCCGCTCGCCGGGCTCTCCGACGACATCCATCCCCTCGTCATCGACTCGCCGGGAGTGGCATCGGCGGCCCGCCTCAACCTGGCCCCGGCCGTGCTCCCCGACGGCAGCCCCAACCTCATCATTGGCATCGAACCCGAGACCGTGGAGCTGGCGATCGCCTTCGAGGACGTCGAAGGGGCGTGGGCCGACGTTGTCGGCGACGGCGTGGCCGTCCAGCGCATCGCCGCCGACAACGAGGGACTGGCCCTCGGCGACACGGTCGAGTTCGAGTTCGCCTCCGGTGTCGAGGACTTCACGGTCACGGCGATCTTCGACCTCCAGGGAAACGTCTCGGACAGCCAGAGCTACTACGTCAACTACCACCGAATCCGGGAGCTCGACCCGACGACACCCGACTACTCGCTCATGGTGCGGGTCGACGAAGGGGCCGACGTCGATCTCGTCGTCGAGGACCTCAACGAGATCCTCGGGGACTTCGCGGGTGTGTCGGCGTCGGGAATCGAGTCGATCGTCGCCCAGGTCTCGGGACCCCTCAAGGCCCTCACCGGGATGGTGGCCGGCCTCCTGTTCATGTCCGTGATGGTCGCAGTCGTCGGGATCGTCCTCACGCTCTACCTGGCGGTGCACGAACGGACCCGGGAGATCGGGCTCTTGCGGGCGATCGGGATGACCCGCCAACAGGTGGCGCGGACCATTCGTTGGGAATCGGTGTTCATCGCGCTCTTCGGGGCGGTGCTCGGTCTCACGATCGGGATCTTCCTCGGGTGGGGCCTCACGGTCGCGATCATCGGTGACGGCGCCGCGCTCACCATCCCATGGGTGTGGGTGATCGCCGGGTTCCTCGGATCGGCCGTCGCCGGTGTGATCGCGTCGATCATCCCGGCCCACCAGGCCACGAAGCTCGACATCCTGGAGGCGATCGCCTACGAGTGAGAGACGCTCGTACCTCGTACCTTGCGCCTCGTACCTCGTACCT
>JBFKVA010000153.1:0-3916 GCA_041635475.1 Acidimicrobiia bacterium
GCGCAGGCGCCGGGCTGGGGTAGGCGATCGCCCACCGGATCGCCACGGCCCTCGACGGTGAACTCTCGATTCTCGACGGCCCCGGGGGCGCCGTCCGACTGTGGTTGCCCGGGCCGGTCGGGTAACCCGCCAACTCGCACCTCGTACCTCTCCCCTCGTACCTCTCCCCTCGTACCTCTCCCCTCGTACCTCTCCCCTCGTACCTCGTACCTCTCCCCTCGTACCTCTCCCCCCTCTCTCCTTCTAGGCTCCCCGACGATGCCCTCCCAACCCTTGGCCCGGCTCTGGCGGTACGCCGCGCATCACCGCCCGGCCATCGCCCGCGCGTCGACGTGGTCGGTCCTGAACAAGACCTTCGACCTCGCCCCACCGTTCCTCATCGGCGCGGCCCTCGACGTCGTGGTGGCCGGGGACGCCGGGCTCCTCGGTGGGTGGCTGAGCGCCGCGGGCATCGAAGCCCGCGGTTCCCAGCTCATCGCCCTCGTCATCCTCTCGTTCGTCATCTGGATCCTCGAATCGCTCTTCGAGTTCCTCTTCTCGGTCGGCTGGCGAAACCTCGCCCAGGACGTGCAGGACGAACTGCGGCGAGACGGGTACGGGAGGCTCCAGGACCTCGATCTCGAGTACTTCGAGGATCGGTCGAGCGGCGAGCTGCTCTCGATCCTCAACGACGACATCAACCAACTCGAGCGTTTCCTCGACATCGGGGCCAACGAACTCCTCCAGCTGCTCACGACGGTCGTGGTCCTGGGAGGCGCCTTCCTGTGGATCGACCCGTCCGTCGCCTGGGTCGCCTTCGCCCCCATCCCCCTCATCCTCGCCTGGTCGATCAAGTACCAGGCCCGGCTCGAGCCCCGGTACCGGTCGGTGCGGGAACGTGCCGCCGACGTGTCCGCGCTCCTGGCCAACAACGTCGGCGGGATGGCGATCATCAAGGCCTTCACCGGCGAGGCGCGCGAGGCCGCCCGGGTGGGATCCGTGAGCGCCGACTACAAGGACGCCAACGCGGCCGCCATCCGTCTGTCGTCGGCGTTCACACCAACGATCCGGGTGTTCGTCCTCGTCGGGTTCCTGGCGACGCTGGCCCTCGGGGGGTTCCGCGCCCTCGAGGGGGCCATCAGCCCGGGCACCTACGCGATGATGATGTTCCTCGTCCAGCGGCTGTTGTGGCCCTTGACCCGTCTCGGCCAGACGATGGACCTCTACCAACGGGCGATGGCATCCACCACGCGCGCCCTCGACATCGTGGACGCCGAGCCGGCGATCGTGGGCGGAGCCGTCGAACTCGGTTCGGTCACGGGGACGGTGGCGTTCTCCGGGGTGCGCTTTGCCTACACCGCAGGGTTCGACGTCCTCCACGGGGTCGACATCCGCGTCGAGCCCGGGAACGAGGTCGCCATCGTCGGACCAACCGGAGCCGGCAAGTCGACGATCATGAAGCTCCTCCTTCGGTTCTATGACCCCCAGGAGGGCGAGATCACCATCGATGGGGTCCCCACCGCCGACGTGACCCTGGCCTCGCTGCGGAGCAGGGTCGGGCTCGTGAGCCAGGACGTCTTCCTCTTCCAGGGAACGGTGTTCGAGAACATCGCCTACGGAAGGCCCTCGGCCACGAGGTCCGACGTCGAGCAGGCCGCCCGGGTCGCCGAAGCCCACGACTTCATCATGACGCTCCCCGAGGCGTACGACACCGTCGTCGGCGAGCGCGGTCAGCGGCTCTCGGGCGGGCAACGGCAGCGGATCTCGATCGCCAGGGCGGTCCTCAAGGACCCACCGATCCTCATCCTCGACGAGGCCACGTCCTCGGTCGACAACGAAACAGAGGCAGCCATCCAGCGGTCGCTGGCCGTCCTCACCCGGGACCGCACGACGCTCGTGATCGCCCACCGCCTCTCGACGATCCGCAACGCCGACCGGATCCACGTGCTCGACGCCGGACGGATCGTGGAATCGGGCACCCACGACGACCTGGTGGCGGCCGGGGGGATCTACGCCGACCTGTGGGCGATCCAGACCGGCGAACACCTCATCGCCGACCGCCGCCCCTCAGGGGGCTGAGGACCTCGTCAGTTCACCTGCCAGGACCCGGCGGGCGAGGTCGAAGTCCGCCCGGATCTCCTCCATTCGCCGTGGGTCTCTCAGGACCGCCGCCGGGTGGAAGGTGGGGATGAGCATCCCCCGCCACCACGGGTAGACCCGACCGCGCAGTCGGGTGATGCCGGTGGTCGTGCGAAGCAGCAGCTTCGTGGAGAAGTTGCCAAGGGTCATGACCACCTCGGGGCCGATGAGGTCGATCTGGGAACGCAGGAACCCCTTGCAGGCGTCGATCTCCTCCTGCTTGGGGTCACGGTTGTTGGGCGGCCGGCACTTGAGCACGTTGGCGATGTAGGCGTCGTCGCGGGTCAGCCCGATCTCACCGAGGAGGGTCGTGAGGAGCTGACCGGCTCGGCCCACGAACGGCACTCCCTGCTCATCCTCGGTCCTGCCCGGTGCCTCCCCCACGAACATCATCCGGGCCCTCGGGCTCCCGGCCCCGAACACGACGTGTGTGCGGGTTGCCGCCAGGGTGCAGGCCGTGCATCCTTCGGCCTCGACTCGCAGCTCATCCAACGTCACGCTCCAACCGTAGCGAGCGGGCGGGGGACGGTTGACGGGGCGGATTCGCGTTCTCCAACCTCTTCTAGTCTCGTGCCGAAGCAAGAAAGGCACGAAATGGGCATCGAGAGAGTTGGCATTGTCGGCGGCGGACAGATGGGGGCGGGCATTGCCGAGGTGTGCGCCAAGGGTGGCGTCGACGTCGTCGTGCGCGAGATCAGCCAGGAGGCGGCGGCGGCCGGGGAGGCCAGGATCGAGACCTCACTCGACCGAGCCGTTGGCCGCGGCAAACTCGAACGGTCCGAGGCGGACTCGATCATCGGGCGCGTCCGGTTCACGACCGATCTCGATGCCATGTTCGACCGCCAGCTCGTCATCGAGGCAGTCATCGAGCACGAACCGCTCAAACGCGAGATCTTCATCGAACTCGACCGGATCGTGGCTGCTGACGACGCCATCCTGGCCACCAACACCTCGTCCTTGCCGATCACCCGGCTGGGCAGTGTCACGAACCGTCCCGAGCACGTCATCGGGATGCACTTCTTCAACCCGGTTCCGGTCATGGCTCTCATGGAGCTCGTGACGACGGTCCTCACCGACGGTTCGACCGCGGACCGAGCGGAGGCGTTCGCCGCCGACGTCCTCGGCAAGAGCGTGATCCGCGCCAAGGACCGCGCCGGGTTCATCGTCAACCTCCTCCTCGTGCCCTTCCTCACCGAGGCGATGCGTATGTATGAGCAGGGGTTCGCCAGCCGCGAGGACATCGACGCCGGCATGCGGCTCGGCGCCAACCATCCCATGGGTCCCCTCGAGCTGTCGGACTTCATCGGGTTGGACACGATGAAGCTCGTCGCCGACGTGCTCTTCGACGAGTTCAAGCTCCCCCAGTACGCGCCACCCCCGCTCCTCGTGCGCATGGTGGAGGCCGGCCTCCTCGGTCGCAAGACCGGGCGCGGCTTCTACGAGTACGGCTGACGGTCAGCCGCGTCGATAGAGGGTCGGGGTCCGGCCCCGCCCGTTCCAGTCGGGGTCGAGCCCCAGGTCGATGAGATCCCCGGCTCCGAGCATGGTCCGAACCGCCTTGCGGACGGTCTGGAGCGAGGCCCCGGAGGACTCCATGAGGTCGCGGACGCTGAACGGCCCGTCGGGGACGGCGGTCATGACCGCCTCGGCCGTCACGACGGTCGCCCGACGCCGCCGGGTCGGGGTGGGACGCCCCCTCAGGAGGCCGGCGGCCGCCAGGACCTCGGCAGGGACCCCCAAGGCCCGGAACGCCTCCGGCGTGACCCGTTCGGCCGCCGCCCACGCCGCGGCGTTGGCC
>JBFKVA010000154.1:0-3885 GCA_041635475.1 Acidimicrobiia bacterium
ATCGTCAGCTGCGATTCCGAACGCCGACGCCGTCATGACCCACGCCAGGAGGATGAGGATCGACAGCGCCGAGTACACGAGGGACTTGCGGGCGATGGTGTCTCGTTGGATCCATTCCGGTTCCACGATCGCAGCCCCGATGGCGAGGGGCCCAGCCGCCATCGGGATCGACAACAACGACAACAACGGGCCGTGCGACAGGACGGGCATCGCCCCCAGGGCGCCCAAGGAATAGGTGCCGATGCCGACGACGATCATCGTCGCGAATCCATAGAGGATCCAACGGATGCGGCGACGGTGGCGGGTGTCGGACGTAGTGAATCGCCGATACAGCACCCACAGGCCCCACAGCAACAGGACGCCGTGCGTCTCGAACAGGATCACCGACAGCTCACCGAGCGGCTCGAGCGCCCCAATGAAGAACGGGCTCGCCACCGAGACGCCATCGAACTCGATGGCCCGGTGGTACGTGTGCTCGTTTGCCATCAGCAGCAAAGGGCCGATCAGCAGCGTCCACCACATCCAGCGCATCCTCCGTGCCCTGTTGGCCGAGTCGGCCTGTCCGTCCGGCAGCACGGCGCACAGCATGGTCAGGAGCACGACGCCTGCCAGGGCGGCGATGAGCGAGGAGGCGACCGGTATCCACATCCAGCTCTCGACCCCTACCACCGACACTCGTGCGAGCACTACGTTCTCGAGACCGAATGGCAGCGCAAAGATCAGGGTTGCCGCGCCGATGAGGAAGTGTCCCGCGACGTTCCCGGGCCGTCTCCACAGGGCGTACAGGCCAGCCGCCACGAATGGGCCGGGCCCGATGAAGAGCCAGCTCACCATTATCCAGTTCCAGGAGCGGACCGCCAAGGGCGCAGTGACACCTGCCACCAGGGAGGCGACACCCAGCCACGCCACGGCGATGGCGCTCGTTCGTTGCACCCTCTGATTGTCATCGACTGGCCGGGCCCCGTCCAGCGGCCCTACCCCAGGTCCGAACTGAGGCTGGCCACACCCCCCAACTGATGTACGCCGGGTTCCGCCCGACGCCTTCCGTCCATACGGTGGGGAGGAGAGGCACACAAGGAGGAACCAATGGATTTCAAGCTCAGCGGGCTCGCTTCGTTCGCGCTGTTCGGCGCGGCAGCCTTCACCCTGCGCTCAGCCACCTACATGCCCGACCCTGCCGAGGCCGCGGCCTGGCTCGGTGAAACCGCGGCCGGCATCACGATCGCCGCCTACCTCGTCGGACTCGCCGGGGCGGCGCTCGTGTGGACGGCCGGCCGGGCCAGGGTGCTGCTCGACGACGGTGAGGGCCTTGCGACCATCGGCTTCGGTGGTGCGGTCGCAGCGTTGATGGCGATGTCCACCGGGTTCTTCGTGGCCATCCCCCAAGCACAACGTGTTGTCGATGGGCAGATCGATGCCGCCACCGCCACCATCGCCTACGACGCCCTGATCGTCGGGGCGGGCAACGTGCTCGCCTACGGACTCGCGCTCCTCGTCGGCGCGTTCGCACTCGCCGGCCTCCGGTCCTCCGCGCTGCGACCGTGGTTCGGGTGGACCGGCATCGTGGTCGCCGTGGCCCTCCTCACACCGATCCAGTACGCCTTCGGGCTCTTCGGGTTCCTCTGGGTTGCCGTTCTTCCCTTCCAGCTGAGCGAGCAACCCGCCGAGGTGCTCGTATGAATGGGCGCGCCTACCGCCTGGCCGACAAGGCCCTCTGGGAGTCGGTGGGTCTCCAGCCGTCCGAGCAGCGGATTCGCCTCGCCCACATCGACACCGAGGTGCGCCTCCAGGAAGTCGGCGACGGACCGCCGGTGCTGTTCATCCACGGCGGCCCCAACGCGGGCTCGACCTGGGCGCGGCTCATCGAGTTCCTCCCCGGCTTCCGATGCCTGGTCGTCGATCGGCCCGGCACAGGTCTGAGCGACCCGTACCCGGTCACACACGCCACCATCGAGGGCTATGCATCGGGGTTCGTGGCGGCCACCCTCGACGCCCTCGACATCGAGAAGGCGCATGTCGTTGCGTCGTCATTCGGGGGGATGATCGCCCTGCGATCGGCGGCGGCCACGCCCGAACGCTTCGAACGGATGGTGCAGATGGCGTGCCCAGCTTTCGCCCCCGGGATGTTGACCCCACCGTTCATGCGGTTGATCTCGCTCGGGTTCGTGCGGCGCCTCCTTGGAGCGCTTCCACCCAACCCCAAGGCCAACGAATCGATCCTCCGCCAGATCGGCCATGGCGCGAGCCTCGATGCGGGACGAATCCCCGACTCCTTCAAGGACTGGTACACCGCGCTGATGGAGCACACGGACACGATGGCCAATGACGGGGAGATGATCGGTCGAGCAGTCTCACTGCTTCGGGGCTTCGATCGGTCCCTGACCCTCCCCGACTCGATGCTGGCCAGGGTCACGGTGCCAACCCTCTTCCTGTGGGGAGAGGACGACGGGTTCGGGGGAGAAGACGTTGCGAGGGCGCTCGTGGCCAAGATCCCGAACGCCGAGCTGATCATGCTCGAGGAGTCCGGCCACCTGCCGTGGCTGGACTTCCCCAAGGAGGTGGCCCACGAGAGCGTCACCTTCCTCTCAAAGGATGGGTGAATGCCCATCGCCATGCGCTGGTTCTACAAGGCCTGGTATCGGTGGGGGACGCCACCGTGGGTGACCGGCCCCAGAACGGAACTCGTGCACCTCGTCGAGGACGGCACCCTGCGACCGGGACGAGCCATCGACCTCGGATGTGGGACCGGTGCGAACGCCATCTACCTCGCCCGGCACGGGTTCGACGTCATCGGGGTTGACTACGCAGACTCGGCGATTGAGAGAGCCCGCAACGACGCGGACGTGGCGCGAGTCGGTGTCGACTTCCGGGTCGGCGACGTCACCGACATGCCCGACGTGCAGGGGCCGTTCGACCTGATCGTCGACTACGGCACTTACGACGACCTGCCGGATGCCGACCGACCCGCCTGCCTCGCCGAGATCCTCCGCGTATCGACGGCCGGAACCACGCTGCTCATGTGGTGCTTCGAACGCGAGCCCGGCGGGTGGCACTGGCTGCTGGGCCGCATCTTCGGGGGCGACGGAGCCGTCCGCCCGGGAGAGGTGCGAGAGGCCTTCGAGGGCACCTTTGAAATCAGCAAGATCGATGGAGGGGAGACGGGCATGCGGACCATGCCGACATGGGCCGCCTACCTCATGACCAGGAGAGCAGGTTGATGATGAAACGAATGCTGAAGTGGTTGGGATACGTCGTCCTTGCTGTCGTCGTACTCGTCGGTGTCGTATGGGTCCTGGGCGAACGGAAACTCGCCGCCCGGACCACGCCCGAGGCCGTTGCGGTCGTGCCCATCCCGAGCGACCCGGCGACACTCGCCCGCGGGGAACACCTCGCCCGCTCCGTTGCGGGGTGTGCCGGGTGTCACGCCTCCGATCTCGGTGGGGACCCCGCATGGGCCGTGGAACCAGGCCTACTGCCAGCCCCCAACCTGACTCCCGGCGGCGTGGGCGCCGACTACACGACCGAGGACTGGGTCCGGGCATTGCGCCACGGCATAGCCGCAGACGGGCGGAAGCTCCTCATCATGCCCTCAGGAGCGTCGGCGGCGATGACCGACGAGGACCTCGGTGCGGTCATCGCCTACCTGCTCTCCGTTCCGGCAGTTGAGCGAGACATCCCCAAGCGGGACGGCGAGATCATGGCGTCACTCTTGGTGGGTGCGGGCATGATCCCGACTGCCGACGAACTCGCCGCCGACGTGGTTCCGTTGAGCGGGTTCACCGGTGTCGATATCGCCTCCGGCGAGTACATGGTGGCCATCGCCGACTGTGCCGGTTGCCACGGTCCCCTCCTCGACGGCAACCCCCCGCCGGGAGGGCCCGCCGG
>JBFKVA010000155.1:0-3858 GCA_041635475.1 Acidimicrobiia bacterium
CCACAGCCGCCTCCGGCGAAGCACGATGTTGGCGATGACCGCTCCTGCCGGCGTCAGCGTGACGCCACGATACGGCTCGTAGTCGATGAAGCCGCGGTTGACCAACTTCTTCGCCATCTCGTTCGCCGAGACCCGCGAGATGGACAGCTCGGTCGCCACCATGGGCATCGGGACCGGTCCCGAGTGCCCGTCCTCGAGGGCACGAGCCACCGTCGTGAGGAACATCTCTTCGCTCTCCGACGTCGTTTCGGGCTCGACCACCAAGTCAGCGCTCGTTGTCCGTTGGTTCCCAGTGCTCACGTCGAGCGGCCAATCCTCACCCGGGGAGGATACCCACCACGCCCCGGTTCGGGCTCGGGTCCCACCCGCCCACAGCCTCGGTCGCCCATCGTCCCACTACATTCTCTCGGAGACTGCCTGGGACGCTCTACCGTATCTCGCAGTCCCGGGCCTCTAGCTCAATGGCAGAGCAACGGGCTTTTAACCCGCAGGTTCAGGGTTCGAGTCCCTGGGGGCCCACAGCGAAGGCCGGTCCAGTCCGGGGCCGGTCTTCGGTGCGCTCCGAGGGATGAGAACCCGCACGGCGAAGCCGGGGGGTTCGATACGAGACGCTACGCGTCGAGTGGCGAGCATTCGTCGACAGACGAAGCACAGCCCGTCCCTGGGGGCCCACAGCAGCGAAGGCCGGTCCAGTCCGGGGCCGGTCTTCGGTGCGCTCCGAGGGATGAGAACCCGCACGGCGAAGCCGGGGGTTCGATACGAGACGCTACGCGCCGAGTGGCGAGCATTCGTCGACAGACGAAGCGCAGCCCGTCCCTGGGGGCCCACAGCGAAGGTCGGTCCAGTCCGGGGCCGGTCTTCGGTGCGCTCCGAGGGATGAGAACCCGCACGGCGAAGCCGAGGGTTCGATACGAGACGCTACGCGTCGAGTGGCGAGCATTCGTCGACAGACGAAGCACAGCCCGTCCCCTCTTGGGCATGAGAACCCCGAACGGTGTCCTGGATCGGTGGATCCGCCGGCGCCACCGACGGGTAGCGTGTCCTGATGTCGTACATCGGTCACGTCAGCTTCCGGCCGATGCTCATGACGCTCTTGTCTGCTGCCGTCGGGTTCGGTGCCTACGGGGTCGTCGTCGACAGCCAGTTCACCTGGTTCTACACACCGCTCACGGTCGCCTACGCCCTCGTCGTTGGTGGGCTTCACCGCCGCTTCCGATTCCCGCGGGCGCTCCTTTGGGCGTTGACCGGCGCCGCCATCGGGAACCTCCTCGGCGGTGTCCTCCTCATCGGAGGAAACCAGCTCTACTCGATTGAGGTCATCGGGCCCGTCGCGTTCGACGACATCCAGCACGCGGCGGCCGCCGGCATCGTCGCAGTGGCGTGCTGGGTGATGCTCAAGACCCGTCACGGCGCCGGCTCCGCGCCCCGGATCGTCCCGGCCGTGCTCATGGCCGCCGGCCTGGGGACCATCGTGGAGATGGTCGAGTTCGTCGGCGCGACGCTGTGGGATACCAACGTCGGCGGCTACCCGGACTCGATGATCGACCTCGTCTCCAACCTGGCCGGGGCATCGATCGCCGGGGTCCTCATCCGCCTGCGGTCGGACCCCGTGTAGATCGGTCGAGGTCGAGGACGAACTCGCCGTCCTTCTCGACGAAGCCCATCTTCCGCAGGTACTGGGCGTGCTCGTCGCTCTCGGTGGTGGTGACGACCTTGGTCACTCCGCGGGCACCGAACACATCGTTGGTGTGGGTGTAGAGGAAGCGGCCGATCTTGAGGTCTCGATACTGGGGAATGGCGTAGTCGATGAGCGACTCGGCCCTCTCGCCGACCTGGCGGCCGATGTAGAGGCCCGCGGGTATGAGGTCCCGCAGGACGAACACGGTGATGAGGTCGTCGGTCTGTTCGGGGAGCCCACCGAAGAACCGGTCGATGTCGCGGGCGTGGAAATCGAGGAAGTACTGCAGGTACGCCGAGTCGGGATCGACCTGGAGGACGGAAAACGCCTCGTCGGGGCGGAGGAGGAGTTCCCGGAGGTAGTAGATGTGGATGCTCACGGCGATGGCGTTCACCACGGCGATCGGGTACGCCTCGATGAGCAGCGCATAGGCCAAGAACACGGTGCCACCGATGAGACCGAAGAGCCGCAGCCGGAAGATCGACCTCTGGGTGATCGACACGATGATGAACACCGACCCGACGTAACCGATGAGCTCGAAGATCGTCGAGGATTCCATCGCGGACGAGGGTACCGTCGGCCGGGCAGCTCGACTGGAGGAAGCAATGTACGGACGCACGGGTCGGATGACCGCCATCGACGGACGGGTGGATGAGCTGGCCGCCGTCCTGCTCGAGGCGTCGTCCCTGATGGCGGACGTCGACGGGGCGATCCACTACATCGTCGGCGTGGACGGCAATGACGTGGTGGTCTCCGAGGTGTGGGAGTCGCCGGAGTCCCACGCCGCTTCGCTCGGGATGCCCGAGGTGAGGGCACTCATCGCCCGGGGCGTGCCGCTCATCGCGGGGATGGGCGATGCCTCGTCGTTCGACGTGCGCGGTGGTCTCGGCCTGCCGTGACCGCTCACACCGTGTAGCTGTCACCCCAGTCGAGCGGAACGACCTCGATGTCGAACTCATCGAGCACCCGCGCCGCCATCCCCATGATCGTCTGGCGGCCGCTGGCCGAGAGGTAGAAGTCGTGGATCGGGACCACCTGTGACGGTCCGAGTCGTTTCGCGAACGCGACGGCGTCGGTGGTGGAGGTCCAGGGCGCGATGAGGGGCAGGGCGAGGACGGGGGCGCACTGCGTCGGTTCCTGGGAGTCGCCGGGGTGGGTGAGGAGCCCGTCGATCGTCCAGCTGCGGTTGGGCGGCGTCAGCCCGGTGGGGATGCGTCCGTGGAGGACGTCCTCGACCGAGCACCCGGCGGGGGCCTCGGTCGACGCATCGATGTCGTGCTTGGCCAGGAGATCGACCACGGCCTGGTTGGTGTGGACCGTGACATCCGTTCCTCGGTCGAGCAGCCAGCGCACGAACTCGGGCTTCACATGGTCCCCGTGCTCATGCGTGATGAGGATCCGCTGCACATCGCCGATCGCCTCCAGGTCGAACTCCCCGGAGTCGAATGTCCAGAACCCCGGGTCGAAGAGCGTCGTCCCGGCGTCATCGGTGACCGTGAGGCAGGAGTTCGTGAGTCGTCTGATCGTGGCCATGGTGTCAACCTACCGCCGGGCCGGCCACGGTGACGGGCCCGAGCTTGTGCGCTACGCCTCGTCGGGCATGATCACCCACAGGGCGACGTAGATGAGGACCTGGGGGCCGGGGAGCAGGAACGAGAGCACGAAGAGCGTGCGAACGAGGGTGGGGTCCCAGCCAAAGCGCCTGGCCAGGCCGAGGCACACGCCGGCAATCACACGGTTGTCGCGGGGTCTTACGAGTTCGGGGGTGGTGGTCATGTCGAGTCCTTTCTGCGTCTCCCTCCATTCTCCCCGCTTTCGTACCAGGTGAACATCGGGAATCACCCTGACCCAACCCCGAGCCCTTCAGGGTCTTGGGGTCGTTTGATCTCGATTGGCCGCTCCGACCCCAAAACGGTTCGGGTCAGGCCCCTTCCGGGCCCTCGGCGATTCCCTCGCTGCGGTCGGAGATCCCGATCCCGACCACCACGAGGCCGATTCCCGCCACCTCCACCACCGACGGGAACTGTCCCAATGCCACGAGACCCGTGAGGGTCGCAGTCACCGGGAGCAGCGCCAGCAGGAGTGCGAACCGGTGACGGGCGAGCCGCTGGAGGATCACCTGGTCGAGGCCGTAGGGGACGACGTTCGAGAGCACCGCGGTCGCCAGGGCCAATCCCACC
>JBFKVA010000156.1:0-3689 GCA_041635475.1 Acidimicrobiia bacterium
CCCCGCAGCCAGCTGCGCCGCCTGGGGGGCAACCGAATGGAGATCGACGCCGACCTCGACCGGGCCGCCATCGAACGGGTGGCGAAGGTGTTCGGGGTCGGACGGGTCGAGGCATCCACCGTTGTCGCTGTGTCCTCCCTCGACGACCTGACCCGGGAGGTGGCTGCCGCCTGTGGGCAGCGGGTGGCCTCCGGGTCGTACGCGGTGCGGGTGCGCCGGCGAGGCTCGCACGACTGGGGATCGATGGAGGCCGAGGCCGCCGTGGGACTGGCCCTGGCCACCGACACCAACGTCGTCGACCTGACCGCTCCCGACCACATGGTGAGGATCCTCGTCGAAGGCAAGCGGGCCTGGATCCGAGACGAGGCGTGGAAGGGACCGGCCGGTCTCCCAGTCGGCTCCCAGGAGCCGGTGCTGTGCCTTCTCTCGGGGGGGTTCGACTCGGTCGTGGCCGCCTGGATGATGCTGAGCCGGGGATGCCCCGTGCACTTCGTGCACTTCACCCTGGACTGCGCCCAGTCGGATCACGCCATCGCCGTCGCCGAGACCCTCCAGCGCCAATGGGGCCACGGAACCGACCCGGTCGTCCACCTCGTCGACTTCCAGCCCATCAAGCGGGCCATCACCATTGGCGTGCCGTCACGGATGCGTCAGGTGGCGCTCAAGGTCCTCATGGCCCGCACCGCGGCGGTGATCGCCGACCGGGAGGGCATCGGCGCCCTCCTCATGGGCGATTCGCTCGGGCAGGTTTCGTCGCAGACGCTCACCCATCTGCGGGCCATCGACGAGGCGTGCCCCCTGCCCATCCTGCGGCCCCTCCTCGGGCTCGACAAGGAGTGGATCATCGCCCGGGCCCATGAGATCGGCACGGGCGAGCTGTCGGCTCGCGCCAAGGAGGTGTGCGACCTGTCGGAGGGGCTGCCGGTGGCCGTCGACGCCCAACCCGCCGAGGTGGCCCGGGCCGCGGCCGAGGTTCCCAATGAGCTCATCGGGCAGGTGGCCGGGTACGCGATGCGGTTCCGGCTCGCCGAGTGGTTCCCCGGCGAGTTCCGGTTCGAGGAGACCGCCTGAGTCTCAGCCGCCCAGCAGGCCCCCGAGGCCGCCCTTGAGGTTGTCGAGGACGTCGCCGGAGCCGGCCTCGCCACCGCCGGCCACGTTGGCCACCATGTCCCCCATCCCGGCCGGGAGGCGTTCGCTGAGGAACTCGACGACGGCGGGGACCGCCTTGGTGACGACTGCTCGGTCGAGTCCGGTCCGTTCGACGACGGCGTTGATGATTGCCTCCATTGGGAGCCTCCTTGGGTGGGGACCGCAACCCTAGGAAGGGCCGCCGGCTGTCGGTGAGGCCCGCCGGTCAGCGGGTGTGGCGGGTCCGGTCCACGTGGAGGTCGAGGACGTCGGGGCGCGAGTAGTGACCGGTGGGGTCGAAGTTCTGGCGTTCTCGGGCCACGTGGGAGAGGTCGAGGTCGACAACGACGATCTCGTCCCGCCCAGCGACCGGCTCGACGAGGACCTTGCCGTCGGGGGCGACGACGGTGGTGCCTCCTTCGTACGCTCCGTCGACCTCACCAGCCATGCGATCGCGCAGGGGGAAGTCGTCGGGGATCCCCGCCTCGCGGATCACCGCTCCCACCGAGAGGACGAACACCCGCCCTTCGCGGGCGATGAATCGGCTCAGCCCCGAGTGTTGGACCCCACCGGGCCACACCGCGAAGTGGACCTGGGTGCCCTGTGAGTACATGGCGGTGCGGGCCAGGGGCATCCAGTTCTCCCAGCAATTGAGGCCCGACAGGCGCACGCCCTTCCACTCGTGGCAGACGAGGCCGGCTCCGTCCCCGTCGGACCACACGAGGCGTTCACCGAACGTCGGTTTGAGTTTGCGGTGGACGCCGACGATGCCGTCGTCGGCGTTGACGGCCACGAGGGTGCAGTAGATCGACCCACCGGACCTCGACCGCTCGCCGATCCCCACGTAGGCGAACAGCCCCAGGTCGCGCACGGCGTCGACGACCTGGGCGAACTCGGGCCCGCTCACGTCGACGGCCTGGTCCAGGTAGTAGGCGTAGGCGTCCTTCTGGATGTCGTCGTCCCACTGCGCGGTGTTCGTGCAGTCGACCCAGGCGGGGTAGCCGGGTATGAACGTTTCGCCGAAGGCGACGACCTCGGCCCCGGCGTCGGCGGCCTTCTCCAGGGAGTCGAGGACGATCCCGATCGACGCCGCTCGGTTCATCCACCCGGGGGCGGCTTGGACGGCGGCCACGCGTAGGTGCTGGGTCATGGGTGCTCCGGGTCGGGGCCGTCCACGCTAGACGGCGCGTCGGTGGTCAGTCCCACCCCAGCTCGTGGAGACGGTCGTCGTCGATGCCCAGGTGATGGGCGAGTTCGTGGAGCACGGTGGCCCTGATCTCGGTCCGCAGGTCGTCGTCGTCGAGGTCGAGGTCGAGGTGGGGTTGGCGGAAGATGGTGATCCGGTCGGGGAGCGCCCCCCAGTAGTCGCCGCGCTCGGCCAGCGGGACGCCCTCGTAGAGGCCGAGGAGGCCCTCGTCGTGGGGGTCCTGGTCGGGGGTGGGGGCTTCTTCGACGACGACGTGGAGGTTGTCGATCTGGGCGAGCACCCATTCGGGGAGCGTGTCGAGGACCCGATCCACCACTCGTTCGAACTCGACACGATGCATGGACGGATTCAACCACGCGCTCGCGCCTGGGTGCCCGGTGGCAGTATTGGCGCCATGACTCAGGTTGAGGCCGGACTCGTGGTGCTGCTGGGCGCATCCCTCGTCGTGGCGATCGTGGCCGCCCTGGCCGAGACCGCCCTCGTGCGGGCGTCCCGGGTGCGGATCCAGGCGATGGCGGCCGAGGGTGATCATCGGGCCCGGCGGCTCGGCCGCCTCCAGGACCGTCTGCCGCGCACGCTCAACGCGGTCCTTCTCGTCGCTCTCCTCGCCCAGGTGGGGGCTGCGTCGCTCGCCGGGGTCCTGGCCCAGCGTTCGTTCGGCAACGTCGGGGTGACGGTGGCCTCGGTGGCCCTCACCGTCGTGCTGTTCATCTACGGCGAGGCGATTCCCAAGACGTACGCGGTGCGCCACCCCGAGCAGGTGGGCCGCTGGCTGGCCGGCCCCATCGGGGTGGTGGAGTGGACTCTGCGGCCGCTGGTGGGGGCCCTCGTGTGGATCGCCGACCTGCAGGCCCCGGGTCGGGGGGTGTCGACGGGCCCCACGATCACCGAGCAGGAACTCAAGCTGCTCGCCCACAGGGCCGCCCGGGAGGGGGAGATCACCGAGGACGACCGTCGCCTCATCGAGCGGGCGTTCCGGGTGGGTGACCGCCACGCCAACGACGTGATGGTTCCCCGCACCGAGATCGTCGGCGTCGACGTGGCCGAGTCGGTGGAGAGGGCGGTGGTCGTGGCTCGCGGGGCCGGGCATCGGCGCCTCCCAGTGTTCGAGGGTGACGCCGACCGCATCGTCGGTGTCGTGCACACCCGCGACCTGGCCGCCACCGACGAGGAGCGGGTCGCGGCCCTCGTCGAGCCGGCGCTGTTCGTGCCCGAGTCGAAGCGGGTCCTCGACCTGCTGCGGGAGATGCAGCGCGAGCGGATCCACATGGCGATCGTCGTCGACGAGCACGGGGGCACGGCGGGGCTCGTCACCGTCGAGGACGTCGTGGAGGAACTGTTCGGTGACATCTCC
>JBFKVA010000157.1:0-3600 GCA_041635475.1 Acidimicrobiia bacterium
GCTCTCCTACCGACCCGACGGGGAACGACCACCCGAGATGATCGATGTCATGTCGGCTGCCCGGCTCAACCGGCTGTTTCTGGCCTGTTGCGATCGGGTCGGGACGGAGCGGGGTGTGGAGTGGACCGGCGGCTCGTGTGTCGTTGACACCGATGGTTGGATAATCGCCGAGCGATCCAGGCGCGACGCCGGACTGATTCGCGCCGACGCCGACCTCTCTCTCGCGGGCGACAAGAGGCTGAACGAGCACAACGATGTACTGGCTGATCGGCGCCCAGAGTTCTACGGGGCTTTGACCAAAAGGTGAGGGCATGAGGATCATCGTGTTGGGTGGCGCAGGGCTGATGGGCTCCGGCACGTTGCAGTAATCTGATCTCGGAGCATTCAGACGACGTGGAGACCGTGATCGTCGCCCACGTGAATGAGGCAGCGGCCCAACGCCAGTGCGAGTGCTCGACGATGGAGGTGGCGTCGTGGAAGGCGTTCTCCCACCCAGCGGTGGGGACTGAGGAGGCTTCCAGGAGCTCTAGATAGCACAGCCCATCATTCGGCACAACGAGGCGCTCTCCTCTCGGAGCCCGGCTCTCCCACCAGGGCGCGCCTGGCCTGCGGCGCTCTCAACGCAAGGCCAGCGACAATCCTTGTGCCTCGAATACACGACTCCGTCGAGCGAGTACAGCTTCTCTCCCTCCTGAAGGGTGGCTTCACCTCCATCGAGCCGGGCCATGTGCGAACCCTCGACACGCCGTCCATCAACCTGTTCCTCACCGCGACCCTCGCCGGACTCAACAACCACATCTGGAAGAACTGGCGCAAGTCCCAATCACAGCCTCCCCGGCCACACAAACCACCCCGCAAGCCCCGCGTCGGACGCCTCAAACGATTCACCGACCTTGACCTTCCCACCCCGACCGGTTCCGCTCGGCCTCCGCCCTAGGTAGCGAACCCGCCGCCGTCGAAGACGCCCTCGAGGCGTCTTGGGCGCGCCCACAGCACGTACGCAAGAGGCATGGAACCGTGGAGTTGGCGTCGAGTGCTTCCCAACTGCGCACAACGTACCCCTGATTCGGCACAAAGAGAGGCCGGACCCTCCTCAACGGACGATCCGGCCCTAAACGCGAACACAGCATGCCCGCAAACGCGAACACGCCGTCGTGGAGGTGCGGGGAGTCGAACCCCGGTCCGATAGATCTTCCATCGCGGCATCTCCGAGCGCAGTCAATGGATGATTTCGCAACACCGGACTCCATTGACGAGCTGCCCGATGCGCTAGTCGGAATCGTCTTTCGCCACCGGTCCCGACCCCCGGTGGCGGCATCCTGCGTTATGACGCCTGGATCCGGCGAGGCAGGTTCCCTCCGGTCAGACGAGCTGCGTTTGGTTAGGCAGCCAGGGCGAAGTTGTCTTCGGCACCTATAGGTGTTTCCAGTTTTGATGACGCGGTCCCGGGAACCGCGGCTCGCTTCCTCGACTTCGACATCCACCGTCGAAACCGTTTCACCCCCGATTCAGTTGTCAACACCCCAAGTGTACCGGGCGTCACCCTGGTATCCACAGGGGATTCGCACCCGATACGGCGGTCGGGTATCGAACCGACGGTCGGTAGCCTGCCCCCGATGGACGACCTGGACACAGCCGAGACGGGCCAAGCCCTCCTCGTCGAGGACGCCCCCGACCAGCCGTCCACGGGCCACCCCACCCCTCGCTGGGCGAACGTCCTCATCGTGCTCGCCGTTCTCATCCTCGGCGGGCAGGTGGTCCTCGGGGTCATGCTCCAGCAGCAGGCAACGACCATCGACGACTCGATCGCAGCCGGCGACGTGCGGCTCGATGGGGTCGACGCCCGGATCGACCGATTGACCGACGTCGTCGCCGGGCTCGGCCTCCAGGTCGAGCAGGCCGAGACCTCATTGGGCGGAGCATCCGAAGCGCCCGCACTCGATGGCCAGGCAGGCGACGGTCTCCCGCCGGTACCGCAGGGCGGTCCCGACCCGGCGGTCGGCCTCATCCTCAGCGACTTCACCGCTCCCGACTGGACCACGGGGACGGACGTCACCGTTGGCGGCTCCGAAAGGGCCCTCGTCATTCTCATCTGGGCGCACTGGTGCCCGTACTGCCAGCAGGAACTCCCCATCATGCAGGAGCTCGTCACGACGGGCGCCCTGGACGACTTCGGCAACGTCGAGTTCCTCTCCATCACGACATTCATCGATGCGACACGCCCGAACCCACTGGAGCCGTACCTCACCGAGCATGCGTTCGCGTTCCCCGTGCTCGTCGACGACGACGGCTCGATCGCCGCCGCCCTGGGCGTCAGAGCGGTCCCTTCGTGGCTGGTCCTCGACGACGAGGGGACGGTGCTCGGCCGGTTCACCGGCGCCATCCCCCACGACCAGGTGCTCTCCGTCTTCACCGAGGTGGAGCGCATCCAGTCCGAAAGCTGACGACTCGGCGCTCCGGTTTCTGTCGCACCCCCCATGTAACATCGAACATATGTTCGATACATGGACGCCTGACGACTTGGAGACCGAACTCCTCGCCCACGAGCGAGTGATCGGCCGGCTGCGTGCCCGGCAACTCGAACTCATCCGTCACCTCGATACCGCACAAGTCACACACATCGATGGCACTCGGACCCTCGCCGAATGGGTAGCCGGCCGGCTTGACATCGACTCTCGGGATGCCCAGGACCTCGTTCGGCTCGCCCGGGCCCGCAACGACGCCCGGGAGGCTGCTCTGGCAGACGGGGAGACCTCCTTCTCACGCGCCGTCGCCACGAACGCACTCGAAGCCTCGGGCGCTCATCCGGCCACCGTGCAGGCCTCCCTCGGCTGGAACCTCAGCCAGGTCCGCCAAGCCACGTCACGCCACCGCGAGCGGTCGATCCACGACGAAGTCACAGCCCACGAGGCCCGCCACGTGATCATCCAACCCTCCCTCGATGAGTCGGTGTGGCGGTTCCGAGGGCTCCTGCCGGGCCAGGACGGCCGCATCGTTTCGAAGGCGCTGCTTGAGGAGGCGGACTCCCTTCCCGTCGACCCCGACCTCCCCCGGGAGTCGCGGGCCGCCCGCACCGCCGACGCACTCACCTCCCTGTGCGTCCGCTCCCTCGATGTCCACACCCCCACCGAAACCGGGAACACCCGGCCGATCATCAGCCTGCACGTCGATGCGCACCGTCTCTCAGAGACGAACGGACGTGCAGGGATCCAGGTCGAGGGCGGACCGGCCGTCGGCTTGGCGGTCCTCGAGCAGGCCCTGTGTGAGGGGTCGGTCGAACTCATAGCCACCGACCTCGACGGCGAGCCGCTCGCCCTTGGCCGGACGACCAGGGTCATCCGCCCTCGCCTCCGTCGCCACCTCCTCGACCGGGACGGCGGCTGCACCGCCGCCGGCTGTACGAGCCGCTACCGCCTCCAGCCCCACCACATCATCCCGTGGTCGGACGGGGGCAGGACCGACCCCGACAATCTCACCACCCTGTGCTGGTTCCATCATCATGTGGTTGTGCACGGCCGCGGCTACCGCATCGATCCCGCCTCACCGCCTCACCAACGCCGATTCGTCACCCCCACCCGCCGCGGCCCACCACCCGCCACC
>JBFKVA010000158.1:0-3595 GCA_041635475.1 Acidimicrobiia bacterium
CCAGGGCCCGGGCTTCCTCCTCGGCCCGGGAGAGGATCGTCTTGGCCTCCAGCCGGGCCTCACCGAGGATGTGTTCGGCAGTCGTTCCCCGGTCGGCCCGACTCCCCAGGAGTCTGGCGGCCACGAACCCGAGCACACCGGCCACGAGCGTGATCCCCACCGCGATGAGCACCACGGTCTCCGTCGACATGGTTCCTGCCTTTCAAGCGGAGGGCGAAGTCGACCCCGACCCCCGCGTGTTCGTCATCTCTTGCACCATCGTACCCCGGCCGACGGGTTCCGCCGGTGAGGGTTCATCAACGACGATGGGCGACCGCGGGGGCCGCCCATCGTGTGCTGGAGAGGTGCCGGACGACCGACTACTCGTCGGTGGCGGGCTCCTCGACCTCTTCCTCGGCCGACTCGGACAAGCCGACCGCATCGAGGACCTTCGTGTGCAACAGGAGGGCGACGTCGGGGTTCTCCCGGAGGAACCGCTTCGCCTGTTCCCGACCCTGGCCGAGCTGGTCACCGTCGAACGAGAACCAGGCGCCCGCCTTGCGGACGATGTCCTGGTCGACGGCCACGTCGAGCAGGCTCCCCTCCCGCGAGATGCCCTCCCCGAACATGATGTCGAACTCGGCGAGGCGGAACGGAGGCGCCACCTTGTTCTTGACGATCTTCGCCCGAACCCGGTTGCCGATGTTCTCCTGGCCTTCCTTGATCGCCTCGATGCGCCGTACGTCGATCCTCACCGAGGAGTAGAACTTCAACGCTCGCCCGCCCGGCGTCGTCTCGGGCGACCCGAACATGACACCGATCTTCTCCCGGAGCTGGTTGATGAAGACGGCCGTCGTCCGGGACCGGCTGATCGTGCCGGTGAGCTTGCGCAGTGCCTGCGACATGAGACGGGCCTGGAGACCGACGTGGCTGTCGCCCATCTCTCCTTCGATCTCGGCCCGAGGGACGAGGGCGGCCACCGAGTCGATGACGACCACGTCGAGGGCCCCGGAGCGGATGAGCATGTCGGTGATCTCGAGGGCCTGCTCGCCGGTGTCGGGCTGGGAGATGAGCAACTCGTTGACGTCGACGCCGAGGGCCTTGGCGTACACCGGGTCGAGGGCGTGCTCGGCATCGATGAAGGCCGCCAGGCCGCCGTTGCGCTGCGCCTCGGCCACCACGTGGAGGGCCAGCGTCGTCTTGCCCGACGACTCGGGCCCGAAGATCTCCACGACCCGACCCCGCGGCACCCCGCCGATGCCGAGGGCGAGGTCGAGACTGAGGGCACCGGTCGAGATGCAGTCCATCTTGCGGTTGCCTGCGTCACCCATCTTCATCACGGCGCCCTTGCCGAACTGCCGCTCGATCTGGCTCATCGCCATCTCGAGGTTCTTCTCACGCTCCACGGTCGCTCCTTGCTGTGTACTCACCCGTCTGGTTGCACCGTACGAGGTGGGTGTGACAGATTCCGTTCCACTCTAGTCGAACAGGCGTTCGACGCAAGCACTCTCGTCAGGCCAAGGGGAACGTCTCGACCGGATCGTACCGGGTCGGGCTCCTCTCGCTCCGAAAGAGGGTCACCGCCCCGACCCGCAGGCGCACATCGAGCTCCGGGTCGGCCTCCAGCCACGGCCACACGTCGCGGGGTGGTCGGAGCCGGCTGAGGGTGAGGTGGGGCTCGAAGCCCCGGTCGTCGGGGGCCCACCCGATCTGCTCGAGCGCGTCGTCGATCGTCTGGCGCAGTTCGACGAGTTCCTCGGTGCCCTCGCCCGTGCCCACCCACAACACGGCGGCCGACGTCGGCCGGGGGAAGGCCCCGAGGCCGTCGAGCTGGAGGCGGAATCCGCGGCCGAGCCAGGCCTGGGACAGGTGGTAGATCGCCAGCTCGAGGGTGGCCGGGGCAATGACCCCGAAGTAGCGGAGGGTGAGGTGCCAGTTGCGGGCAGGGACGACACTGCCGGGGATGCGCAGGTCGGCGAAGGCGTCCGTGAGGCGGGTGGCCAGGGCGTGACGAGCGTCGTCGTCCAGGTCGACCGCCAGGAACGTGGCCGGCCCTACCACCACTCCCCCACGACCGCCAGGCGGGTCAGCTGGAGGGCGGCCGTCGCCGAGAACACCCGGGCCCGCTCCCGGTCGCCCGGCATGCGCAACACGCGCGCCCGGGAACCCTCGGGGGTGATGACCCCCACGACCACCGTCCCGGGAACCGTCCCGTCGTGGTCGGTGGGGCCCGCCGCCCCGGTCACGGCCACCGCCACGTCGGCTCCCAGGGCGGACCGGGCGCCGGCGGCCATGGCGAGGGCAACCTCCGGGCTCACGAGGCCCGACTCGGAGATCACCGCGGCCGGGACCCCGAGCTGGGTCTCCTTGACGCCGGCGGCGTAGGCCACGACCCCGCCCAGGAACGTCTGGGAGGCCCCCGGGACCGAGGTGATGCGGGCCGAGATCATCCCCGCCGTCAAAGACTCGGCCGTCGCCAACGACCACCCTCGCTCGCGACACCGAGCGAGGAGCACCGACTGGATGGTCTCGCCGTCCTCGCCGAAGACGGCCCGCCCCAGCCGGCGCCGCACCTCGTCTGCCACCGGGGCGATGAGCTCCCGCGCCTCCTGCTCGGTGCGGCCCTTGGCGGTGATCCGCACCTTGATGACCGCGTCCGACGCCAGGAACGCCAGTGAGGGGTTCTCGGTGCGATGGAAGAGGTCGTCGAGCTGTTCGGCCAGGGCCGACTCCGAGTAGCCCCACGAATGGAGCACCTTGGACACGAGGATGCTGAAGTCACCGGCGGTGGCCCGGATCCGGGGCACGACGTGGTGGTCGAACAGGTACTCCATCTCGGCCGGCACCCCGGGGAGGGCGAACACCCACGATCCACCGTGGAGGAGACCCAGTCCCGGGGCCGTGCCCTTGGGGTTGTCGTACTGGACCGCACCCTCGGGGTACTCGGCCTGGCGGTAGTTGGAGGCCGGCATCTCGCGCCCGGCGCGGGCCTGCCAGCGCTCGCCGAGCCTCTGGGCGAACTCGTCGTTGAACAGGAGCCGGCGATCGGTGGCGTCCGCCAGCGCCTCCCGGGTGAGGTCATCCTGGGTCGGTCCGATCCCGCCGGTGATGACGACGGCGTCGGCCCGAGAGAGGGCCAGGCGGATGGCGTCGGACAGCCGAGCCCGGTTGTCGCCGACGACCTGCTGGTGGTTGGCGTCCCACCCTTCCTCGGCCAGGCGGGAGCCGATCCACGCCGCGTTCGAGTTGACGATTTGGCCCAGGAGGAGTTCGGTCCCGACCGCGATGACTTCGACGATCACGCCATCAGCTTACGAGGTCCCGGACCTCGCCCTCAGTCCGGCAGGGCGACCGACCGGGGACGGCGGGCGTCGAACCGCAGATGGTGGGAGTACCCGGCAGCCCGGGCCGCGGCGACCGCGGCGTCGATCCCGAGGCCGGCCTCCCGGGGGCGGTGCCCGTCCGAACCGAGCGTGATCGGGATCCCCGCCTCGTTGGCCCTCGCCAGCAGCGTCGGGCTCGGGTACACCTCACGGGCCGGGGCCCGCAGGCCGGCCGAGTTGACCTCGAGGGCCACCCCACCCTCGGCCAGGGCGGCCACCATGACCGCGTAGAG
>JBFKVA010000159.1:0-3587 GCA_041635475.1 Acidimicrobiia bacterium
GCCGTCCCGAGGGTCGTCAGGAACGGGATCGGCTTGACGTTGTCGGGGTAGGCGGCGATGAGACGGTTCCGGGACCGGCACAACGTGCGGACCAGGTGGAGTTCGTAGGTCTCCAGGTATTTGAACCCTCCCCACACGAGGTTGGAGGACTCCTGGCTCGTGAAGGCCCCGAAGTCGCCCCGGTCCACGAGCGCCACCGTCGCGCCCCGCCCGGCCAGGGCGGCCGCGGAAACGGCCCCGTTGATGCCTCCCCCGACGATGAGCACGTCGAACGATCCCCCATCGAGCTTGGCGAGTGACCTCGTTCGCAGTGGCACCCCGAGAGGCTATCGCCCGTCGGTCCGGTGGACGTAGGCTGGCGCCATGCAGGTCGTCGCCCAGGCCACGTTCACCCTGGGCTGGCCGGTCGTCCTCGCCTCCCTCTCGCTCGTCCTGCTGGCCATGGCGCTGGCGTGGTGGCTCGGGCTTCGTATCGAGCGGGAACTCGCCGAGGCGTCGGTCCGGGCCGCGGTGCAGCTCCTGGCTGTCGGGTGGCTGTTCTCGTTCATCTTCGACTCCTCCGATGCGGAGGCGTGGGCCTGGTCGTGGGTGGCGGCGATGGTGGCGATCGCCACCTCGGTCGTCGTGCGGCGGGTCAGGCACCGAATCGAAAGACTCGCCCTCGTTGCCGGGGGTGCGGTAGCCGGCTCCGCGCTCGTGAGCGTCGCGGTGACGTTCGGCTTCGGTGTCGTGGAGTACGGGGCCGTATCCCTGGTTGTCGTGGCCGGGATCACGATCGGCAACGCAGTTCCGTCGGCGGTGCTCGGCGTGAACCAGTCCGTCACCGCCAGCCGGGACCGGGTCGGGGAACTGGAGGCGCTCCTCTCCCTCGGCCTGAGCCGCCGCCAGATCGTTCGGTTCATGGCTCCCCGGACTGCCCGGTCATCGCTCATCCCCCAGGTGGAACGGACCAAGGTCGTCGGTCTCATCGCCCTCCCGGGAGCCATGACCGGCCTCCTGCTGGCAGGCGTCGACCCGGTGGAGGCCGTCGTCATCCAGCTGCTCGTGATGTACCTCGTCCTCGGCACCGCCGCCCTGTGCGTCACCTCCGTGGTGGCGGCCGTGTCCCGGGCCGCCATCACCGCCGACCTCCTCGTGGCTGCCTGGGTCCACGACCGCCGCTGACGCGCGCGCTGGAACCCAGGGTTCAGGCGCGCGAATAGCGCGCGATCTGGCCCACGGTTCAGGCGCGCGCTGGAACCCAGGGTTCAGGCGCGCGAATAGCGCGCGATCTGGCCCACGGTTCGGGAACGGAGCCTGGAGCAGCGATCACAGCCTCAGCCCTGGCGCTTCACCGCCCAGCCGGGAACCCACCCCTCCAGGTTGGCGTCGTCGTCCTTCATATGGACCCACTCCTCGTACCCGGCCCGGGCCAAGTACCACGTGCCCGGACGAAGCTCGCCGACTTGGCGGGTGTGGTCGTCCATCGAGAACACCGGAGTCCCGGAGTCCACATAGAACCAATAGGCGTCCCTCGCGGAGGCCTTGCCCTTCCTGTGTTGGGCGGCCGCCTTGGCCAGGGAGGCCAGGGCGACCGGGGCGGCGACCCCGGCGATGGCAGCCATCGGCATCCCCCCTCCCGGGGCGGTCGCTGCCGGCCCCGACGACGGTGCCCCGGGCGCGGGCCCGGCACTCGTCGGCGTCCCACCCGACGGGGTGGCGCCAGGAGACACGGAGCCGGCTGGTCCCGTGCCTGTCCCACCGGGCTGGATCCCCGGCTGACCGGGGGCGCTCAGGTCGGGAGGGGACACCTGGCCGCCGGGCGACGACGCGGGCGTCGATGACCCGGGAGGGGTACTCCCCGGCTGACCGGGGGCGCTCAGGTCGGGAGGCGACACCTGGCCGGTGGGCGACGACGGGGGTGCCGTCGACCCGGGAGGGGTGCCCCCGGGCGTCGATGTCGAGGGGGCAGCCTGGCCACCTGCGTCCGCCGCCGACCCGTCGACCGGCGGTGAGGACGTCGTTGGGACACCGGAGCCGGCTGCGGCATCGCCCGTCGGCGACTGGAACGTGTCCGAGATCGACGTCACATCGGGTGCCTGCCCGGTCGGCTGGGTTGCGCCCCCGAACGCGTCGGCACTGTCGGGCTTGACCTGAGGCTGATCGGCCGGGAGCGTGTCGGCCGCCTGGATCACATCAGGCTGCCCCGGCTGGAAGGTGTCGGAGATCGACGTCACCTCGGGTGCCTGCCCGGTCGGCTGGGTCGCGCCCCCGAACGCGTCGGCACTGTCGGGCTTGACCTGAGGCTGATCGCCCTGGAACGTATCCGCCGACCGCGTGAACTCCGGTTCAGGCCGATCGCCCTGGAACGTATCAGCCGACCGCGTGAACTCCGGCTGGTTGCCCCGGAAGGTGTCCGCACTCCCCGTGAACTCGGGCCGTGTGTTTGGGCCGGCACCCTGGAAGGTGTCGGGGAACGACTGGGGCGGTGGGGCGGACGGAGGAGGAGGCAGGGCCGAGCCGCCGCCGGAGAACACGCCGTTGATCCCCGCGCAGACCTTGTCGATGAGGATCGAACCGGCGATGCCGCCGCCCACCCCGACCCCGACCGACATCGCCCCGAGAGGGACCTCACCGGCCTGCTGGGCCACGACGGCGGCACCGATCCCGATGAGGATCCCGCCGAAGATGTCGCGCCCCCAGCCGACGCGCCCGGTGAAGAGTGTCGGGATCCAGGAGGTGAGGCCAATGAGCCCGCCCAGGCCCGCAGTGCCAAGGGCAACCTGCCCGATGAGGGTGTCCCACACCTCGACGCCGCCGAGAATGAAGAACGCGTTGCCGGAGCAGATGTCGGTGCTTCCCTGGAACTCGTAAATACCCGACCCGTACGTGGCGAGGAACTCGATGGGAAGGTCGATGTTGAACGTTTCGATCCCTCCGGCTTCGCTGTCCGGTTCGTACTCATCGGCCAGCGTCAGGACAAAGGGGCGAAAGACGACATCCACTCGAAGCGCGTCGATGTCACCGTAGATCACCCCGGATAGGTTGAGGATCTCGCCGGGCTGCACGACGAGGAGCTCCTTGGCTTCCGCCGCGGTATCGATGTCATCGAAGTGGATGCCGTTGAAGTAGGCGTCACAGTCACCTTCGATTTCGCCGAACGCCGGAGCGGCGAGGAGCCCGACCGCGGTCAAGGTCACGGCTACGAGAAACAACATACGACGCATGATCAGAACCTCTTCACTGGGGTACCACACTTCGGACAGAACTCGAATCCTTCATCGGGTGGGTACCCGCACCGCGTGCAGGCGTCGGGCGACGGGACCTCACCACCGCACGTCGTCACCAGCGCCTTGAATCCAGGGTCTCGAAGCATCTCGGACGGGCACTGCCGGAGGAACTCGAGAGCGCTGGCGGGTTCGCCGGCGGCGAGGGAGGCCCGGGCCGCCATGATGAGCGTCAGCGAGGAGCCGTCGAACTCGGGATGCCACGCCACACGGCGGTAGGCGGCCGCTGCCTCCCGAGGACGGTCGAGCGCTTGAAGCGCCCCAGCCCGAGCCATCCACAACCGAAGGCTCCCGGGCACGTACCGAAGACCGATGTCGACA
>JBFKVA010000160.1:0-3439 GCA_041635475.1 Acidimicrobiia bacterium
GTCGAGGTCCCCCTGCTCGAGGGCTGTGGCGAAGAGATCCACGAACTCCTCAACCGTCTCGTTCTCCTCCATCGCGACCGTCGTCGGCGTAGGGGGTGTCGTCGTGGAGGGTACGGCCGGCGTCGTCGGGGCGGGTGGGGCGGTGGTCGAAGTCGTTGAGGTCGACGTGGTGGAGGTTGTGGAGGTGGTCGAGGCGGCAGCAAGGTCTGTCCCGTCACCTCCCGTGAAGTACGACACCAGACCCGCTGCGACCAGGAGGCCTCCGACGAGCATCATGAGGAGGCCGAACCGCTTCATCGTCATGAACCCAAGATAGACGGAACGACGGTCGACTTCCTCAACCGGGACCGCCGGCCTACCCTCAAGGCTTCCCATGAGAGCCCTGCCCGTCATCGTCGGTCTCATCGCCGCCGTCATGCTCGTCGCGGCGGCCTCGTGGGTGCCCAAACAGGGGGCCCTGGGGGCGGTCCCATCGACGTCGACGACGAGCACGATCCCCCTCGCCCCGACGACCACCGTCGCCCCGCCCCCCACCACAACGACCACCACCGCCCCGGCGGCCACGCCCACGACCACCACCACGACCACCACCACGATCCCGCCGAAGCAGCCGGCGACGGTCACCACGACCACGACGACCCCCACGCCGAAACCGGCTCCACCCACGACGACCACGACGACAACCACCCGACCGGCGGTCGAGCCACACCTCGATCCCGACTTTGCGGCAGGACTCTTCTCGCTCGCCAACGGGGCCCGGGCCGCCGACGGGACGCCGTCCCTCGAGTGGTCGGGAACGCTTGCCGCCCACGCCAGATCGTGGGCCAAACGACTCGGCGACCTCGGCGACCTTCAGCACTCCAACTTCGGGGCACTCACCGGCGAATGGGCCTCAGTCGGGGAGAACGTCGCCATGGGCCATCGCAACGCCAGCACCATGCACAAGGCCTGGATGGCCTCGTCCGGTCATCGGTCGAACATCCTCAACGCCGGCTTCACGCATGCCGGCGTCGCCGTGTGGATCGACCACAACGGGACCGCCTGGGCCGTCGAGGTGTTCGGCGGCTGATTCCCCAAAGTTGTGGAGAAGTCCGATCCTCGTTCTGCCGATGCATGATGCATGCACGACAGATTCGGAACGTCCCCGGGCGGCTCCACCTCTCCCGGACTCCCCCTCGGCGTCCTCGTACGACGCTGGATCGTCGTCGTCGTCGCGGCCTCCTTGTTCGGGGTGGGGATGTCGGCCGTCGCCGGGTCGTTCGAGTCCGGACTGGTCACGATCCCGGTGGCGCCCTCCTCTGCTGTCGATGATCCGGCCCTCGACCTGCCGATCTCGACCGAGCCCGATCGCACCGTCCCCGCGCCGACAAAGGCCGCTCCCGCCTCCGTGACGGCCGCCTCCACTCCCACGACGGCAGCCCCCACTCCTTCGACGGACGCCGAGGAGCCGGCCGAGACGGATTCGTCGCTCCCGACGGCGCCCGCACCGGAGCCTCCGGCCGACCCTGCGGCAGCCGACACCACCGTGGCAACCGCCCCGGTGACCACCGTCGCCCCGTCCCCCACCACCACGACCACCACCGCGCCGACGGTCATCACCACGACCACCACCGCCCCGACGGTCACGACCACAACCTCGACAAGCGCTCCGACCACCACCGTGGCGCCGCCGCCGGCCGGCGACACCGCATTCGCCTCCGCGCTCGTCTCCCTTGCCAACGCGGCCCGAGAAGCCGAGGGACTCCCACCACTGGCCGTCTCGGGATCACTCACGACCTACGCCCAGGCCTGGGCGGTCCACCTGGCGGAGACGACGAGCCTGTCGCACTCCAACGTCGTCAGCCTCCTGGGTGCTTGGTCCACCGTGGGAGAGAACGTCGCGGCCGGTCAGCCCTCTCCCGCCGCCATGCACGCGGCGTGGATGGCGTCGAGTGGCCATCGGGCCAACATCCTCAACCCGGCCTTCACCCACATCGGGGTTGGCGTCGTCATCGACGCCAGCGGCACCCCTCGCGGGGTACAGGTCTTCGGGGGCTAGGCGAGGTCGACCGGGGAAGGGGACACGACCCGGCGATAGGCTGGCTCGATGCAGCGAATCGCCGACACGATCGTCGCCCATCACAGGCGGGTGCTCGCGCTCACCGGCCTCGTCACCGTGCTCAGCGCCCTCATGTTCTTCCGCCTCGAGTTCAACGCCGACATCTCGTCGTTCATGACGTCGGGGAGCGTCGAGGGAGAGGCCTTCGCCGCACTCCAGGTAAAGTACGACACCGCCGACCCGGTCAACGTCATGCTCTCGCTCGCCGACGGGGAGACGTTCCTCGACGGGCCCACGCTGGCGGACCTGGCCCGGGTACGGGACACGCTGCTGGCCATGGACGAGGTGGCACTCGTGACCTCCCTCGTGCCCGACGCCAACCCCCTCACCGGCGACCCCCTCACGCCCGAGTTCCTCGCCGGGCTTCCGGCGTTCGCCATCGGCCAGATGGCCGGCTCCAACCCCTTCGCCGACCTCCTCCTCAGCGAGGACGGCAGGCACACACTTGTCATGGCGGTCCCCGAGGGAGACCCCATCGCCGCCGCCCGGGCGATCAGCGACCTCGACCTCGGCGATCGGTTCGACGTGACCATCTCGGGCAACCCGACCATCTACGCCGAGATCACCGACATCCTCAGCTTCTTCCTTCTCCTCGTCCCCCCGGTGGTCGTGGTCCTGCTCCTCGCCACGTTCTACGCCAACGTCGGCAGCCGCAAACTGACGTTCCTCTCGATCTTCCCGGCCCTCGTCGGCACGGTGTGGACGTTCGGGCTCATCTTCGCCCTCGGCAGGGAGATCGACATCGTCACCGTGATCGTGCCCATCTTCGTCATCGTCATGGGATCGGCCGACGGACTGCACTTCGTCACCCACTTCCAGGACGTCGCCTCCCTCACCGACGACCCTGCCGAGCGCGTCCGTTCCACGCTCGAGCAAGTGGGGAAACCGATGATCCTCACGACGGTCTCAACGAGCGTCGGCTTCCTCTCGCTCTTCGCGGCCGATGTCGGGCCCATCAGGCAGATGGGCCTCTACGCCGCGGTCGGCATCACGTTTGCCGGCATCATCTCGTTCTTCTCCCTCCCGGCTGTCCTGACCCGGATCGACGTCCAGGGACGCCGACACCCACCACGCATCGGCGGTGCACTCATCCGCGCACTCCAGACCGGGGTCCGTTCCCGGGTCCCGGCCGTCGTCCTCGCCGTCGGCCTCGTCGCCTTCGCTGCCGTCTTCGTGCCACGCCTCGAGGTGGACTCGGATCCTCTGTTCATGTTCCCGCCCAACCACGAAGTGCGACAGGCGTTCGAGGCCACCGAGGCCCTGTTCGGCGGGGCAACCCCGCTCGTGGGTGAGTTCGCCTTCGATCGCTCCGACCCCGGCGGGTCGTTGGAGAGGGCACGA
>JBFKVA010000161.1:0-3395 GCA_041635475.1 Acidimicrobiia bacterium
AGCCCGGAGGCCGACGCCACCGCACCCAAGCGCCGCTTGAGGTCGGGTGGGCCGGTGGCGAGGTCCGCGTAGTGGGTGGCCGGGGCCATCTCGGCCAGCGCCTGGTGGAGCGCCACCGGGGCGTCGGCTGCGGCGGTGACCGCCATCACGACGTCCGCCCGCGCCACGGCACCACCGGGGTGGGCGACGCGTTCCACGCCGGGGGGCGTCGGGACCGCGGCGGGGTCGAACGCTCGCACCGCCACGCCGGCCGTCGCCAGGTCCGCCGCGATCTCTGATCCTGCCTCCCCGAGCCCGAAGATGCCGACGCGCATCACCGACTACCGCACATCATCGGCTGAGTCGACGTGGACCACACCGAGGTCGATGAGTTTCTGGCGGAGCCCGTAGATGTCGACTCCCAATTCACCGGCGTCCAGACGAGCGCGGGTGATGGCCTCCTTGTCCACCCGCTCGCGCGATCTGGCGAGACAGGCCAAGGCCTCGGCATGCCGGACGACCACGACACCGTCGTCGTCGGCGCACACCACGTCACCCGGCCGGATCAGAGTCTCGCCTATGACGACGGGCACGTTCACAGAGCCAGCGGTCTCCTTGACGGTGCCCTGACACGACACGTAGTGGGACCACACGGGAAACCCCATCCCCCGCAGGTCGGCAGTGTCGCGAACACCGGCGTCGATGACGAGGCCCCGCACCCCGCGGCGCTGGAGGGAGGTGGCGAGGAGGTCGCCGAACATGCCGTGGCTCGACGGCGCGGTGGTGGCCACCACGAGGACGTCGCCGGCCTCGCACACCTCGACGGCGGCGTGGATCATGATGTTGTCGCCGGGGTGGCCGAGCACGGTCACGGCGTTGCCGGCGATCTTGACTCCCTGCTGGATCGGACGGATGTGGGGCCCGAGGAAGCCTGTCCTGCCGGCGGCTTCGTGCACGGTGGCGGTTCCCAACCCGGCGAACTCGTCGAGGACGCCGTTCGCCGTTCGTGGGATCGATCGAATCACGACGGGGCGTTCATCCGCCATCCGGCACCGTCCCCGTCTTGAGCCTGGGGAACACCTTCCGGGCGTTGAGTTCGTAGACCTTCCGTCGGTCGCCGTGGTCCGGCAAGGCCCGGTCGAGGTAGATCTTCGTGTCGTCGTAATGGTTGCCCGTGGCCGGGTCGATGCCGCGGACCGCCCCCACCATCTCAGAGCCGAAGAGGATGTTGTCGACGGGAACGACGTCCACGAGCAGGTCGATGCCGCGCTGGTGGTAGACGCAGGTGTCGAAGTGGACGTGGTCGAGGAGGTGGTCGAAGTCCCAGCCCTGGTCCTGGGCCATTCCCTTGAACCGGCCCCAGTGGTAGGGGACGGCCCCACCGCCGTGGGGGATGATCCACCGGAGGCCGGGGAAGTCCCGCATGAATCCCGAACTCAGCGCCTGCATGAATGCCGTGGTGTCGGCTCCCAGGTAGTGCGAGCCGGTGGTGTGGAAGTTGTCGTTGCACGAGGCACTCACATGGATCATCGCCGGCACGTCGAGCTCGCACATGGCGTCCCACAGGGGCCACCAGTAGCGATCCCACAGGGGCGGTCCGGTCCACATCCCGCCACTCGGATCAGGGTTGACGTTGCAGCCCACGAACCCCATTTCGACCACGCAGCGTTTGAGTTCTTCCACCGACGAGTCGATCGGAACCCCCGGGGACTGGGGCAGCTGGCACACGGGAGCGAAGTTCTCGGGGTAGAGGTCACACACCCGGCGGATCAGCTCGTTCTGGTGCTGGGACCAGAACCGCGACGTGTGCTCGTTGCCGATGTGGTGGGCCATCCAGCTGGCCCGCGGCGAGAACAGCGTGAGGTCTGCTCCTCGTTCGCGTTGGAGCCGCAGCTGCGCGTCCTCGAGGCTGGCCCGGATCTCGTCGTCGGAGACCGCCATGGCCCCCTTCTCGCCGACGTGTGCGGGGTCGGCGGTGACCGCCGCCACCTGGTCATCCCGCCACCGGGCCACGCCGGGAGGCGTGGTCGTGTAGTGGCCGTGGCAGTCGATGATCATCAGCACCCCCCGCCGGCGGCCCCGCCGGCTCCGTCGGGTGAACCGGTCACCGGGCGTCCCCCCACCGGCTCAGCACGTCGATCACCGAACCGAGGTGCGTGGCCATGGCCGCAGCAGCCGCATCTTCGTCACCCGCAACGACCGCCTCGACGATGGCGGCATGCTGGTCGAGCGAGACCGCCTGGCGTCCCGGCATGAGGGAGAGTCGGTACTGGTTCTGCACCGCCCGGTTGCGAAGGTTCTCCACCATCTGGCCGGCCACGGTGTGGCGGCTGATGGTGCGCAGCTCGCCGTGGAGGCGAACGTTGAGATCCGAGTAACGGGCGCCGTCGTCGGCGGCGACGGCGGAGCGCATGTCGGCCAGGATGCCCGTGAGGCGGGTTCGATCGTCGTCGGTCGCCCTCCTCGCAGCCCGCGACGCGATGAGGCTCTCGAGGGCGGAGCGAGCCTCGGTGATCTCGATCGCCTCGGCCACCGAGACCCGCCGCACCATGGCTCCTTTGTTGGCGTGGCGTTCCACGAGACCCTCCGACTCGAGTTGGACGAGGGCCTCACGGACGGCCGCCCGCCCGCACTCGTACCGTTCGGACAGCTGGAGTTCGATGAGCCGCTCCCCTGGCAGGAAGACACCACCGAGGATGTCGGAACGCAGCTCCTCGGTGACGGAACCCGCCATCAGCATGACAGCGTCCTCGCCCGGTGTCTGCAGGGGGTGCCGCGCGTCGCGGGTCGGCCGGGGTGGTGACTCACCGAGGGAGATCGTGAGGGTGTCACCGGCGCGCTGCCTTCAGTTGGATCTCGAGGTCGTGGAGGATCTCGTACGTGGGCAGCACGTCGCCCACGCTTGCGTTGGGTTGTCGGTTCTCTCGGATTGCGGCGAAGAACTCGCGATCCTGGAGTTCGATGCCGTTGGGGGAGTCGGCGACCCCGCTCAGGTCGACCGGCCGGTCGTGGCCGTCGATCAGCTCGTCGTAACGGGCGATGTAGGTGCCCGTGTCGCCGATGTACCGGAAGAACGTTCCCAGTGGGCCGTCGTTGTTGAACGAGAGCGACAGCGAGCACAGGGCGCCCCGCTCGCTCTTGAGGTGGATCGACATGTCCATGGCGATGCCGAGGTCAGGGTGGGTGGGACCTTCGAGGGCGTGGGCGCTGACGACGCGATCGCCCGTCTGGTGGAGGAAGAGGTCGACGGTGTGGGCGGCGTGGTGCCACAGCAGGTGGTCCGTCCAGGAGCGCGGCTGGCCGAGGGCGTTGGTGTTGGTTCGCCGGAAGAAGAAGGTCTGGACATCGAGGTGTTGGAGCGTGAACTCGCCGGCGCCGATCCTGGTGTGCAGCCATTGGTGGCTGGGGTTGAAGCG
>JBFKVA010000162.1:0-3382 GCA_041635475.1 Acidimicrobiia bacterium
ACGGTTGCCAGCATGAGAGCCTCCTTCGTCCCCAAAGTCGGGCAAGCAACCCTCGGCGAGGATCTCCCCAAGCCCGAGCAATTCGGATCGTACTCATCGGACACTCAAGATGATGCAGGAACCGCCCTGTCTCGTCGGGACTTCGGCCCGGCCTTCCCGTCACGGCCCGGATGGCACTGTCGACGCATGAGGTACCGCAACAACAGAGTGATCTGCCGTAGCCCGAGCGCGAGTCATTCGGTGCGGGTAGCCGCGGCCAATGGACCCATCCCCGATCTGCGCTGATCAGCCGGTGATGACGTCGATCATCTCGGCCGGGGACCAGCCAAGGCCTCGCTCCTTGGCTGCTTCGAACTCGGGGCCGAGAAGCTGGCGCAGCCGCTCTTCCACCCGATCGCGCCGGGGCAGGAACTCATGCCAGACAACCGTACCGGCCTCGGTGAGGGCCTCGGAAGCCCCCAGAAGCGCCGCCCCATCCTCGAAGCGACCTTCGATCAGGGCGACATCGGCCGCGACGACCACGCAGATGTGGAGACTCACCATGTTCGACTGCATCTCGGAGTGGGAGAACTGAGTTCGCACCGCCTCGCGGAAGGTCGCTCCGCCCTCGGGCAGGTCCTCGTCGATGTCGCAGACGGCGAGGTAGACGCGGCAGACGTCGATCGGCACTTGCCGGTTGTCGGCGATCGCGGAGTCGAGAGCGGAGGTGAAGGCTTGCCGCGCGAGACCGGGGTTCCCGAACTTCAGCTCGGACCCTCCGACCTGCCAGTTCGCCTCGACGAGTCGCTGTTGGGACCGGAGGGCCTTCGAGGCCTCGATGGCCTCGACGAAGAGCGCCCTCGCCTTGTCCTCGTCACCGGACCTGGAAGCCGCCTCGGCCAGGTTTCCCAGGGAGACCGCGACGCCAGCGGCGTCGCCGAGGCGGCGGGCCACCGCCAGGGCTTCCTCGTTGAGCTCCGTGGTGGCGGCCGAGGGCCCCTCGGTGATCTCCATGAGGGCGGAGAGGTTGATCAGCGCGGCCGAGTATGTCCGCTTGAGTACTTCGCGGTCGACACCCTCGGCGTCGAGTTCCCGATAGAGCTCAACCGCTCGAGTGAGGAGTTCCACCGAGTCACCTTCGTGGTGCGGAGCCCATCCGCGCAGCGTTCCCCATCCGAGGAGGCCGCCCGCGAGATCCAACTTCGTGGCAGTTGACTCGGCTGCCTTGACCGTCTTGATGAGCCAACCGATGCCCTCCGACCACACAGAGTTGAACCACCAGTACCGCCAGAAGGATTCGGCGATGCGGAGGGCGAGGACCGAGTTGTCGGATTCGAGGCCCCACGTCATTGCCTGTCGAAGGTTGTCCAGCTCGGTGCCGATCCGTTCCCACCAGAGGGCTTCGTCGGGACCGCGGATGTTGCGTCCGGCCTCTCTGCCGAGTTCGAGGAAGTGTTCGGCGTGGCGCAGGCGATACGCTTCGCCGGTCCCCGATTCGTCAAGGCGGTCGCGTGCGAATTGGCGGATCGTCTCGAGAAGCGTGTAGCGGGCTTCGTCACCTCCGGTCTCGGCGACGACCAGCGACTTGTCGACAAGGGCGGGGAGGAGTTCGAGGATCTCGAATTCGTCCACTGCTTCGGCGTCGCTGCACACGGCCATTGCTGACTCGAGGGTGAAGCCTCCCTGGAAGACAGAGAGCCGCTGAAAGAGCGACATTTCGGGCCCGGTGAGCAGTCGGTAGGACCAGTCGATGGCGGCGGCGAGGGTCTGTTGGCGGGGAAGGGCGGTGCGGCTGCCGCCCGTGAGCAGCCGGAATCGTTTGTCGAGGTTGTCGGCGATCTGACGGGGGCTGAACGACCGTAGCCGGGCCGCGGCGAGTTCGAGGGCGAGTGGCATGCCGTCGAGTCTTTGACAGATTTCGGCGATGAACCCTGCGTCGGCTGCCGACATTCGGTAGTCGGGTTTGGTGGCTGCCGCTCGTTCCAGGAACAGCTGGATGGCGTCGAAGCGGAGGAGTGCCGCCGGCGAGACCTCGTCGTCCTCCCGGGGGAGGGAGAGCGACCTGAGGCCGTAGGCGACCTCGCCGGCGACGCCGAGCAGCTCCCGGCTCGTGGTCATGATCTTCACATCCGGGGCGCGCCCCACCAGCGCATCGGCGAGGCTGGCGGCGGCGTCGAGCAGGTGTTCGCAGTTGTCGAGGATTACGAGAGCGTGGCGTTCGGCGAGGTAGTCGAGGATGAGGTCGCGCATCCCCTGGCCGCTGACCTCGACGACGCCGAGTGCTCGTGCAACCTCGTTGTCCACCTGCGCAGCGTCTGTGACCGAGGCGAGTTCGACGAGCCAGACGCCGCCGGGGAACGCCGCACCCATTTCTGCCGCCACCTGGAGGGCAAGCCTGGTCTTGCCCGCTCCTCCGACACCGCTGATCGTGACGACCCGGGCACCGCGCACCAGCTTGGCGATCTCCTCCATTTCCTGTTCGCGGCCCACGAATGAGGATCCGATCGTGGGGAGGTTGTTGGGAACGAGATCGGTGGTGCGGAGCTCGGGAAAGTCGGTGGTCAAGCCGTCGGCAACGGCCTGGTAGACCCGTTCGGGTTGGGACAGGTCACGCAACCGGTGCTCGCCCAGGTCGAGGTAGGTCACACCGTCGGGGGTGGCGGCCATGCGCTGGGTGACCACGCTGACGAGCACCTGGCCGCCGTGGGCGGCTGCTTGGAGGCGTGAGGCGCGGTTGAGCGCGGGGCCGAAGTAGTCGTTGTCGCGCTCTTCGACTTCGCCGGTGTGGACGCCGATCCGGGTGGTGAGCGGCCCCACGTCGGGGAACGTCCGCTCTCCAAGGAGCCGCTGGTACTCGACGGCAGCCGAGACTGCGCCGGCCGCTGCTCGAAACGCGGCGATGAATCCGTCGCCGGTGTGCTTGAAGATGTCACCGTTGTTGGCGGTGACAATCTTGCGGGCGAGGGCGTCGTGCTCCCCGAGGGCTGCCCGCATCGCCTCCGGATGGGTGTCCCACAATCGGGTGGAACCGACGATGTCAGCAAACAAGAAAGTGACGGTCCCCATGGCCGGAGCGTAGCGGGTACCCCCTTGACGGGATGGGGGATCATCGAAGGGTCGGCACGATCGGTGGGGCGACGCCGATCAGGCGAACGCGGCGGACCGGGCCATCGGCCCGGGGGAAGGATGCACCCGGGCAAGTGCTGGACGCCACGGTCGGACCGAGTGGGAGGGGTCCTCCCTCCTCACTCGTCGTCCGGGCCCCTGCTCAGCACGTAGAGGCGGATCGACTCGATCTCGTCGTCCGTCATGCCGTCATACTCGTCGATTATCGGCATCTCCGAGACCGCGATGCCATCGGGCCGCGTCGCAGTTCGGAAGAACGTCAGGAACTCCGCTGCAG
>JBFKVA010000163.1:0-3368 GCA_041635475.1 Acidimicrobiia bacterium
ATCGGCATCGAGGTGCCCAACCTTGAGCGGAACCGCCTGACTGGAGAGTCCGAGCCCACCTCGGGGAAGAGAGAAGAAGATGACGAGATCCTCCACATGGACAGCCCGGAGGAGTGGAAGCCGCGGCCTCTTGCTGGCGCTTGCCTTCCTCACGGCGATTGCCGCCCTGGTCGCGTTCCCCGCGCCGGGTGTGGATGCCCTTGAACCGGGAGCAGTGGACACGTATGGGGTGTGGAGCAACACCCTGGGGATCGACTCGGGGACGCCGCCCTGCCTGGTGTACCTCCCTGCCCCGCAGAGCACCACTCCGGGCTCACTGAATCAGGTTCGTTTCGGCAAACCGCTTGACGGTAGTGGTTGTTCGCCGGCCGGAGTCGGCCAGTCCGGATTCGGTTTCACCGGAGTTGCTGGAGGCACCGTGGTCACTGGCGACTACTTCGAGATCGGTCGCCTCACCCACTACAACAACCCGATCAAGTCAAGCGACAGCAAGGTCGGAACCGCCGATCTCACGGCTACCGTCAAGTTCGCTGCGGCGGCATCCGCATTGACGCTGGCGTTCGACGTCGGGTTGGACGAGACCCCCAACGAAGCCAATCCGTGTGCCTACCCCGCCGGCCCCAATGACAATGGCTGCGCCGACAGGATCACTGTGTCGAGCCCGGCGTCCCAGCAGGTCACCGTGGGTGACACGACCTTCACCGTTGAGGTGATCGGGTTCACCAGCGTTTCCGTTGGCTCATGTCAGACGACCGGCGGAAGCCTTGAGTTCCTCACGGCCGAGGCGGCGACAACCTCGGCCTGCCTCATGGGTCGCATCACGCCGGGGTCGTTGACGATCATCAAGAACACCACGGGTGGGGACGCGGAATTCGACTTCACCTTGACCGAGTCTGGCGAAGAACCCGAGGACATCGCCGTTGCCACCGACGGCGGTACCGGCACGACCGGTGTGATGAGCATCGCCGCCGGGTCGTACACACTGAGCGAGGCCGCCGAGGATGGTTGGGTCTTTGAGGGCCTCGACTGCTACGAAGGCGACACGAAGCTCGAAACCGACGGCGCGACGGTCGAACTCGATGTCGACTCGGACGACAGCATTACCTGCACCTTCTCCAACAGCTACTCGCCGCCTCCCCGGCCCGGTCGCGTGAAGATCATCAAGCTCGCCGACCACGAGGAAGCCAACAGCGACGAGAACCCGTTCGGTCTCATGCTGAACGGCACCCTTGTCGCGCCCGATACCTGGGTGGAGTTTGACGGCGGCACCGAGGTCACGGCCTCCGAGGAGGGCCTCGAAGGCTGGTACCAGGTCGGAGGGGCACGGTGCGGACCCGTGCAGGATCAAATCGAGGTCAAACTCGTCGACGTGTACCTGCCGAGCCCGACTGTGGTGGTTGAGGCGGGGATGGATTACGTCTGCGAGATCGAGAATCGTCAGTACGCAAAGGTCACGGTGACGAAGGAGGCCAACGCATCCGGTTCCTTCAGCTTCACGCTGTGGGAAGATGGCGAGGGCTGGACCGAGAGGGACTCTGCCATCCTTGCCAGAGGAGACTCGCAGAGCTGGTACGTCGAAGGTGGTACCAGCTACGGATTGACAGAGGGCCCGCTCCCTCCCTACTGGAGCCTCGCGGACGTCGAGTGCACCGGGGAGTACTGGGAGGGCCAGGTGGATGACGGGCAGGCTTGGTTCTGGGTCGGTGACGGGGGAGAGGTCTCGTGTACGTTCACGAACCACTACAACCCGCCCGTCAGCACCACTACCACGACCGTTCCTGTGACACCGATTCTCGATCTCCAGATCGACAAGACGGGTGAGGTAACCCAGGGCATCGAAGAGGTGGGCGACGTGGCAGAAGTCGAGTGGACACTGGTGATCTCTCATGGCCCCGGATCCAACATCGATGCCGCCGGTGCAACGATCAGCGACCCGGCGCCGTCGGGCATGACATTCACTGCGGTGAGCTCGGAGGCCCTGACCTGCGCGATCGTGGCCAACGCAGTGGAGTGCGGTCCGTTTGACCTGGCACTGGGTGCTACCGCCACCGTGGTCGTGACCGCGACGGTTGATTCAGCGGGCACGTTCGACAATGTGGCCACCGTGGAGGTTCCAGGCGATGTCTTCCTCTCCAACAACACGGACGACGCGAGCGTCGGTGTTGCGGAGGTGCTCCCGCTGCAGGTCCTGCCTGAGACGGGAGCCGACACCGACCGCCTGGCTTGGGCGGCATTGATCCTCTTGCTCATGGGTGGAGCGCTTGTGACAGGCAGCCGGTTCCGCAGGAGTGGGGACCTTGGTACCGCCAGGTTGACCGCCTGATGGGTACCGCTCCAATGCCAACGGAGGGGGTGGCCACCGGCCACCCCTCCGGCTGGAGGCAGCACGAGAAGGCAGTCACGCAGGTCCGAAGCCTCCCGGCTCGGACGGGGGCGTCACGAGCGGTGGTCCCTGGGTCCTCTCGTCGCGAGAGATCGGGAGAGCTATGCTCGTGAGTCGACTCAAGACGGGACAGCCACAGAACGTGTGGACAACCACCACTGTGCGTGGTAGCGTTGCATAGGAAAGCAGGCCCATGTCGCCACGGGGGCGACTGGAACCGAAACCGATACCTCGGTATCGGCCCGACGACGACAAAGCTTTAGAAGGAATCAAAAGAAGAAGTCCGAGGAACCCTCGGGGAGTGAGGAAGACATGAAGGCAGCGACTGGGGCCAGCAGCGTCAAGCTGGTTCGCGTGATACTTGGACTGATGCTGATAGCAGCGGCGTTGTTGGTGGCGAACGACGACGCTTCGGCGATCGTTGTGGATGGACCGACGGACAACATGGTGTGCGCTGGCGCGCCGGACTTCCTCCCTGTCGGTGGAGACATCCAGGCGAACACCACTCAGATCTCTTGGTGGTTCTTGTTCGTCAACGGCAATCAGGTGTGTGGCGTCAACCGTGTTGGTGGCGGCAATGACGTCGTTGTCAACGGGCTCACGAGCGGTCAGCCAGTCGCCCTGAGCATCCACTACTCATGTTCCGACGCGTTCGATGGCGGCAATCCGGGCACCTTCACTGGTTGGTCGGACGGTACCGCCCATCCACTTCCCGCCGACGGTGCTGGCTGGCAACTCGCCACATATGAGATCCAGAGAGGCAAGGCCGGGGATGTGGTTGACAGCGGCGTGGAGTGCGACGTGCCGCCGCCGCCCACGACGACGACCACGACGACGACGGTCCCTGAGACGACGACGACCACGACGACGACGACGACCACGACGACGACGGTCCCTGAGACGACGACGACCACGACGACGACGGTCCCTGAGACGACGACGACCACGACGACGACGGTCCCTGAGACGACGACGACCACGACGA
>JBFKVA010000164.1:0-3303 GCA_041635475.1 Acidimicrobiia bacterium
GGGTCCATTCCGAGTGGCGCGGACGGGATCACCGTGTGCTCGACGAACTCGAGCGGAAGGGCTGCTCGTTCGTTGGCCGGGAACACGAACATGGACAGCGGTATGTCCTCTTGGAACTCCAGGCCGAGCATGAAGTCGATGAGTGCCTCAGCCGACGTCGAGGGCTGCAGGATGCCGGCGTACTCGACCTGGCGAAAACACCCATGCTCCATGACCGCAGTCGGGGCTTCGGAGACCGGCGGGTCGGCGAAGATGACCTCGGCCGGAGGGGACGAGGCGTACGACACGACGAGTGGTCGATCCCCCCCACCGCCGACGGTGAACGATCCCCAGTAGGCCTCCTCCCACCCGGACGTCACCTCGACGTCGTTGACGACGAGGGCGCGCCAGTAGTCCTGCCAGTCGGCACCGAACTCGGCGATGGTGGCGAGAAGGAACGCCAGGCCGGGCGACGACGTGGCAGGGTTCTCCACCACGAGGTGGCCGGCGAAGGCCGGGTCCGTGAGGTCCTCGAGCGTGGCCGGGGCGGAGGTCCCGGCGTAGAACCCCTTGTCGACGTTGATACAGACGTCGCCGAAGTCGATCGGCGTGACCCGGTCGTCGGCCTCGAGGTCGTCGGGGACGTCGACGAGTCGGGGCGAGGCGTAGGGGCTGAGGATGCCGGCCGTGAGCGCCCTCGACAGGAACGTGGTGTCGATCCCGAAGATGACGTCGGCCACCGGGTTGTCCTTCGTGAGGATGGCTTGGCTCAGGACCTCGCCGGCGTCCCCGCCGTGGAGGACGGTCACCATGATCCCCGTCTCGGCGGTGAACGACGCCCACACCGAGTCGGAGACGGTGAACGAGTCGTGGGTGAGCAGCGTGAGTTCGGACGGCGCGTTGTCGGCTTCTTCGACACCGGTCGAACAGGCTGCGGTCACGAGCAGAACGCTGATCGCCATGACGATCCGAGTGCGCATGATGGCTCCTCCTGCGACCGGCAGTGGGAGCGGTTGATCACCGTGCCACGCCTCCCTCCGCCGGCATGATCCGGTTCAGGTTCCTCGGGTCGGTGGACGGGCGTCCCACCCTCTCAGCCTGACGCGACAGGCTCCCCGGTGTGGCTGGGGCAATCGTAGCCGGGTGGGGCGGTTGGCGGGGCGTGTAGTTTGCGGCCCATGAAACTCGGACTCATGACCGGCTACTGGACTTCAGGGCCACCGACGGATGCCTTCGATGCGATCCTCGAGGCCGACCGACTCGGTCTCGATTCGATGTGGACGGCCGAGGCCTACGGCTCGGACGTGTTCACACCGCTCGCCTGGTGGGGTGCCCACACCACGTCGATCGGCCTGGGCACTGCGATCGCCCAGATGAGCGCCCGCACCCCCGTGGCCACCGCCATGGCGGCGATGACGCTCGACCATCTCTCGGGGGGCCGGATGCGGCTCGGGATCGGGGTGTCGGGACCCCAGGTTGTGGAGGGGTGGTACGGCCAATCGTTCCCGCGCCCGCTGGCCCGCACCCGCGAGTACGTCGAGATCCTCCGCCAGACGATGCGGCGGGACCGGGTCGAGTTCCAGGGGGAGTTCTTCCAGCTCCCCAACCCGGGCGGGACGGGGATGGGCAAGGCCCTCAAGAGCACCCTGCATCCGTACCGCGAGGAGATCCCGATCTACCTGGCCGCCGAGGGCCCGAAGAACGTCACGCTCGGCGCCGAGTTGTGCGACGGGTGGCTGCCGATCTTCTTCGCCCCCAAGGATGACGCCTTCTATCGGGCGGCTCTCAAGGAGGGGTTCGACCGGCCCGGTGCCCACTCGTCGTGGGACGCCTTCGACATCGCGGCCGTGGTCCCGTTCGTCCCCAACCCGGACCTCGAGCAGGCGGCCGACGCCGTTCGCCCGATGCTGGCGCTCTACATCGGGGGCATGGGCTCGCGCGAGGCCAACTTCCACCGGGCCGTGTTCGAACGAATGGGGTACGAGGACACGTGTGAGGAGATCACCGATCTCTACCTGGCGGGCAAGAAGGGGGAGGCCGCAGCCGCGGTCCCCACCTCGATGGTCGAGGAGATGTCCCTCATCGGGCATCCGGACAAGATCCGTGACGACTTGGCGCGCTACGAGGAGTCCGTCGTGACGACGATCCTCGTCTCGGGCCCGGCCCCGCTCGTACGGATGGCGGCGGAGATCGTCCTCGGGTAGGCGGCCGTAGGGCCTGCCGGTGCCCTGCGGAACAGGAGGACCCGGCCGGCGCGGGACGTCGTCCCGGGTGCCGGTGACGCCGCGAGGGGGATAGCGTGGCCCTCATGCGTCTCCAGCGAGTGCCGGCCGAAGCCCTCTTCGTGCTCTCGGGCGTCTCCCAGTACGCCGGTGCCGCCATCGCCGTCCTGACGTTCGACTACCTGGCTCCGGCCGGGGTGGCGTGGTGGCGGGTGGTGGGGGCCGGGGTGATCATCGTCGTCATCCGGCGCTCGTGGCGCCGGACGTGGGATCGGCGTTCGCTCCTCCTGGCGGGAGCGTTCGGCATCACCCTGGCCGCCATGAACCTCTCGTTCTACCTGTCCATCGATCGACTCCCACTCGGCAATGCGGTGGCCATCGAGTTCCTGGGGCCGACGGCAGTGGCGGCGCTCGGAACCCGCACCCGACGGTCGTGGGGAGCCCTCGCCCTGGTGGTGGTGGGCGTTCTCGTCCTCGCCGACCTGCAGTGGGAGTTGGAGCCCCTCGGGGTGGTGTTCGCCCTCGCCTCGGCTGCGTTCTGGGCCGGGTACATCGTCCTCGGCGCTCGGGTGGCCCACGAGGGGGGAGCCGTGGACGGGCTGGGGGTGGGGATGGTGGTGGGGGCGGCCGCCATCGCCCCGTTCGGGCTCGGCGCCGGGCTGGCCGCGCTCGTGACGCCGTGGGTGGTGGGATTGGCCCTGGCGACCGCGGTGCTCTCGAACGTCGTCCCCTACGGCCTCGACCAGGTGATCCTCCAGCGGCTCTCGCGTCACCGGTTCGCATTGCTGCTGGCGCTGCTCCCGGTGACTGCGACCCTCACCGGTCTCGTGGCGTTGGGACAGTACCCGGCGGCCTGGGAAGTCGTGGGTATCGGCCTCGTGGTGGTGGGGATCGGGATCTCCGACCGCAGCGAGGGAATCGCCGAGGGCCCGGAAGGGGCCTGACCCGAACCGTTTTGGGGTCGGAGCGGCCATATCGAGATCAAACGACCCCAAGACCCTGAAGGGCTCGGGGTTGGGGCAGGGTGATTCCCGATGTTCACCTGGTACGAAAGCGGGGAGAATGGAGGGAGACGCGGAAAGGACTCGACATGACCACCACC
>JBFKVA010000165.1:0-3286 GCA_041635475.1 Acidimicrobiia bacterium
GAGGGAGGACACAGCGACAACGGTGGATGCCTCGACCCGTCCGACCCCGAACACCTTCGCCACCCGTTCGATGGCGGCCCGGTCGAGGTCGGCGTCGATCTCCATTCGGTTGCCCCCCAGGCGGCGCAGCTGGCTGCGGGGCACCCCGGCGGCCGCGGCGATGTTGTCGGCAACGACGGCGATGAACCGGCGCTGCGTCCTCCGGGACTTGAGGTGGACCTCACCGGAGAGGGTGACAGTGATCATTGGTCTCGTCTCGATCGCCAGGGTCGGGGAACCAGCCCCATTGTGCCCGACGGGTGGGATCTACGCGGCCGCGTGATCGGGTCCACGCAGCCCCATCCCGCTTTCGGCTCCGAACACCGGCGTCGGGAGCGCGCCAGAGCCCAGGGAGGTCGAGGTTCCCTCAGCGGGTGGCCGTCACCACCGACACGCTGTCCTCACACGTCCCCCAGCCGGGCTCGACGTACGTCCACGTCTCGCTCCCCGTAAGAGTCTCGGTCTCCCCGTCCCGGGCGTAAACGAGGTCGAAGACTGCATCGGTGGTCCCGTCTCCATCGACCTTCGAGCCACCGAACGTGACGGCGTTCTCGGCGATCGTCCCCTCCCACTGCTCGCCGAACACGTCGACGACGAGCGCGTCGCCGTTCTGCGTGATCGTGGCGGCCGTCGAGAAGGGATCTTCGTCTGAGCAGGGCTCGGTGGGCTCGGTGACGTCGATGGTGAGGTACCAGGTCCCCGACACGTCGATCGGCCCCTCGGATGGTGAGGGAGACAGGCCTTGGGCCGCCGTTCCCCCGACAGCCAGGGAGAAGCCGGCGACCGCCGAGGTGTCGCCGCAGGCGGCGCCCGTGTCGAGGGTGCAGTTGCGCACATAGGCGTGCAGGCGGTACGACACCGACCAGGCAGGGAACGGTCCCGGGTTGGTGGTGCGCCAATCGACGTACGCCGGGTCGACGTCGAACTCGTGGGTGGCCGAGAGCTGGGCCGACTCGCCTTGCGCCCGCGTGAACGTGTCCGACGCCACCAGCGCGATCCCCTCGACCCTGACCCAGGTCCCGTTGGGTTGGCTCTCACAGTTGTGGGTCCCGTACCCTCTCCGGTCTTCGGCAACCTCACAGGTCCGTTCGCCCACCACCAGCTCGTACTCCTCCACAACCTCGGCCCAGATCTCGACATCGAACGTCGAGACCCGGTCGGACAAGTGAGGGCTGACGGGATCCCGCGGAGTGCAGCCGGGGAGGAACCAGTACTGGCCCCGCTCCCCGTCGTCGCCCGCGTGCTGGATCTGCTCGGCTTCGGCGGGGCACTCGCCCGGTGTGAAGGTGAACGTCGCCGACGCCGGCAGGCGCCCGGCGGAGTCGAGCCCCACGGAGGCGTAGACCGAGGACACACCGTCCCCCGTCTTCGCGGTGATCGCCCAGAAGGTCTCCGGGTTGGTCTGGCACGCCCCGACGAGGAGGACCATCAGCAGCATCCTGGACACTCGAACCATGGTGCGACGTTACCCGCGGGTCGGACCGGGACGCGCCCGGGCCGCGACGGAGCCGTGCGGTGCCGACAAACGGAGAGGGGCCGAGCCCTGGACGTTGCGCCCCGAGACTCGGCCCCTGCCAGGGTGCGGACCTCCCCTAGTGCTCGCCCCCATCACCGGTGTTCGGGTTGCAGGCGATCCCCTGAACCCCGGGCTCTTCGAAAACGACGCCCAAGTGCCGCCCGGCGGCGATGATCTGCCCGCCGGTCTGGACATGGACCTTGTTCTTGTTGGCTGGCGTCAAGCCCCAGAGCCCATCGTCCCCGGGGTACCCGTAGTGGTCCTCCGGGTCGTCGCCGGTGTCGGGCTGGTCGAGGCCGTTGTAGGCGCACGCCGAGGCGCCCTGGGGCGTCCAGGCACCCCGGTTGGGGTTCCACTCACCGGCAAAGGCCGGGGCGGCGAACGCCAACACCAGCACCACGACCAAGACAAGAAGCATGATTCGCTTCATGGGAGTCCTCCTCACTTCGGCACCCCTTGTGCCGGGAACCGAAGATAGGACCAAGAAGCAGAGGCTGCAAGGGATTCCTGGACAGGCTCCAGACGGATCAGAGAGGCCCCGGTGTACACCGGGGCCTCTCTTGGGTGGGCGATAGAGGATTTGAACCTCTGACCTCTTCCGTGTCAGGGAAGCGCTCTCCCCCTGAGCTAATCGCCCGTGTTCGGTTGTTGGAGGCGACGCCCGGAATTGAACCGGGGTAGAGGGTTTTGCAGACCCTTGCCTAAGCCACTCGGCCACGTCGCCCGGACGAGAGGGGCCCGGCCCCTCGTACCAGGGGGACGACGGATCGCCTCCCCGGGTCGCGGAGCGGGAAACGGGATTCGAACCCGCGACCTCAACCTTGGCAAGGTTGCGCTCTAGCCAACTGAGCTATTCCCGCCGGGACCGAAAGTGTATACGACGCGGCTCCTTGTGTGAGTCGAGGGCGCGGCGCGCCACCGGCCCATCACTCGGTGCCCGTCGAACCGAACCCCCCACCCGCCCGCGGGGTCGAGGGCAGCTCATCGACCTCAACCGGATCACCGGACCACACCGGGACGACGACGAGCTGGGCGATGCGGTCCCCCCGCTCGAAGGTGAACAGGACGTCACCGTGGTTGACCAGCACCACGCCCACCTCCCCCCGGTACCCGGCGTCGATGAGGCCGGGAGCGTTCACGACACCGATGCCGTGGCGGACCGCCAAGCCCGACCGGGGCACCACGAGCCCGGCGTAGCCCGAAGGGATGGCCACGGCGATCCCGGTGGGCACAAGGCACCGTTCACCAGGCTCCAGCGACCCACCCGACCGGGCCCGAAGGTCGACCCCGGCATCACCCGGATGGGCCCGGGTGGGCATTGGTAGTTCGGAATCGAGTCGGTGGACGGTAATCTGCACGGGCTGGCCAGACGTCGTGGGGCTTCAACGGGTGGAGTCGATGGAGACCACGAGTGAAGCAGCACGCCTGCACCAAGTGCAATCGCGTCCACCTGGGCCCCTGCCGTCAGGGCGGGGTACATCGACGTCCCAGCCGCCTGCGCACCCTGTCTCCGACGCTGGCTCCGCCCCCATCCGCTCGTCCCCGCCGCTCGGGGATCCCCCTGCTGGAAGCGATGGGCTTCGCCGACCGCGACCTGCCCACACCGGCACCGGTGCTCGTCGCTCCCCCGCCCCCGGCGCCGGTCCGGCTGGCGCCCGCCCTCCTGCCTGCCCGCACCACCCAGCGCCCCCTCCCCGACCGGCCCGCCGCCGGACGACCCACCACCCACAC
>JBFKVA010000166.1:0-3259 GCA_041635475.1 Acidimicrobiia bacterium
CGCGGCGAACGGATCGGCGGCGAACGGGTCGGGTGGGATGGGGGGAGCGGCGGGGACCGGGGGCGACGGTGCGGGTCGGGCCTCGGCCGGCGTCGTCCCGGACACCGGGAGGTCGTCCGTGGCGTAGTCGTCCGTGGCGTAGCGGAAGAGCAGTTCGCCGCAGTGCTCGCAGCGGGCTGCGTCGCCAGTGTCCTCGTGGCAGTGGGGGCAGGTTCTCATGGTCAACTCTCCGACCGGGCCGTCGCGCCCGTCCCCTCGCTCATCGGGCTCCCCGGGGCCGACCTTGAGCGTTCTCGGGTCACCTCGGGGCAACGAGGAGGGGGACCTCCACCTCGCGAGGATCGAGTCCCCCGTGGTACCCGACGAGGCGGTCGTCCATGAACGACGGCAGGAGCAGCCTCCCTCGATCCGGGAGGATTGCGGCGTCGGGCAGTCGATGATCGAGGTCCGGATGGTCGCCGGGTCCGAAGAGCAGCCGGGGTGCCTCCACGAGGGTCGCCGGCAATCCGTCGGCCAGGCGGCGAATCTCTTCGATCGGGCCCCGGGCCAGGATCCCGCGCGGGTCCCCGAAGACGGTGAGGTCGCCGATGTCGAGGGCCGTCTTGTCCTCTCGTCGGTAGTCGACGTGGCCGTGGTCGGCGGTGCCGACCGCCACCGCAGTGGCAGGGAGTCGGTGGGTCAGCCGCGACCAGGCGGAGTCCACGAGGCCGACCGCCTCGGCGTAGGCGGTGGACTGCTGGCCGGACACGTGTGATGCCAGGTCGACGTGGGGGAAGTACGTGAGGATGAGCCGCCCGGGGGTGGCGGCCAGCTCGCACGTGATCTCCACGAGATCCGACTCCGACCACGCACCCTCGAAACGGCACCCCCGGTACAGAAGCCGCGACGTGGGGGAGGCCTCGAAGTTGCCCGGTTGCACGGTGATGGGTTCGATCCCCCCGGCCTTGAGGCGTTCCCACAGGTTGGGTGCCGGGAGGAGCACCGAGGTGTCGATCCACACCGGGACCCCGCCCGGGTGGGTCCACTTGAGGGCGTTGACGACGCCGTGGCCGGCCAGGTTGAGGAAGTGGCTGACGATCCCGTGGCCGGCCGGGGCCAGCCCGGTGGCGATCGAGGACAGGGCCACGATCGTGGTGGATGGGAACGGGGCATCGATGACACCGACCCGACTGGCGGCCAGGGCGGTGGCGGCCGGGTGCGAGAGCTGGGAGTCGCCGAGCCCGTCGAAGACCGCCAGCACGTACGTGTCGGCCCCGGGGATGGCCCGGGACAGGTGGTCATGAAGGCCGGGATGGGGCGACGAGCCGGTCAGTCGTCGCTCGAGTTCGCAGACGAGGTTGGCGAGGGAGCCGCCGGAGTAGTCGGGGGGACGCACCGGGCCAACGCTACCGGCGGCCGCCGACGGCGCGTGGGGGGCCGGCGCCCGCTCGGCGGCGGGGTGAGTTGCTGTAGCGTGAAGGTCGGGTTCTATACTCCCGGCCGTTCACCGGGCATACGAGAGACGGACGTGACCGAGTACTTCCAGGACTATGTGACCGTTGGCGCGTTCGCCGGTTTGGGTGTCGTGCTCGTGCTCATCATGCTCGGCGTGGCCGCCCTCCTGCGACCCTCCAACCCCACCCCGACCAAGCTCCTGACCTACGAATGCGGCGTGGATCCGGTCGGCTCGGGCTGGAGCCAGAGCCACGTCAGGTACTACATCTTCGGGCTCCTGTTCGTCATCTTCGACGTCGAGGCGATCTTCCTGTTCCCGTGGGCGATCCGGCTCGAGCAGCTGGGGATGTTCGGCCTCGTCGAGATGCTCATCTTCATCTGGATCCTCATCATGGGGTTGGCCTACGCCATCCGAAAGGGAGTGCTCCGGTGGGAGTAGTCACCGAGAAGTTCGGACGCGTCAAGCCCCTTTCGTTCCTCCTCAACTGGTCCCGCAAGTACTCCCTCTGGATGTTCCAGTTCGGCCTGGCGTGCTGCTCCGTGGAGATGATCGCGGCCGCAGGTCCCCGCTACGACATGATGCGCTTCGGGATCATCCCGTTCCCGGCATCCCCACGCCAGGCCGACCTCATGGTCGTGGCCGGCACCATCACCGACAAGATGGCCCCCGCCATCCGCCGCCTCTACGACCAGATGCCCGACCCCAAGTACGTCATCTCGATGGGGTCGTGCTCCAACTGCGGAGGTCCGTATTGGGACTCCTACAGCGTCACCAAGGGGATCGACCTCATCATCCCGGTCGACGTGTACGTCCCGGGCTGCCCCCCGCGGCCGGAGGCGCTCATGGAGGGCATCGTCATGCTCCAGCAGAAGATCCAGGCCGAGGACATCCCGGAGAAGTTCAGTGCCAACGCTTGAGGACCTCGCCACCGAAGTGAACGACGTCGTCGGGGGCCTCGGGGCCGCCGTCGCGTTCGACACCGTGAAGGTGCGGGTCGAAGCCGCGGCGTGGGTCGAATCGATCGCCACGGCCAAGGAGGAACTCGGCCTGGGGTACCTCTCGTTCGTGTCGGCCATCGACTGGGCCAACGACGTTGCCATCGGGGACCCTCCGGCCGAGACCGTCGTCGAGCGCTACGAGATGCTGTGCGGCGTCGGCGACATCTCCGAGGGCCGGTTCGTGGTGTTCTCGGCGGACCTCGACAAGGACAACCCGAGCATCGGTTCCCTCACCGCGGTCTTCCCCGGGGCCGAATGGCACGAGCGGGAGGCCGCCGAGATGTTCGACATCACGTTCGAGGGCCTGGCCAACACGGCCAACATCTACCTCCCCGACGGCTTCGTCGGTCACCCGCTCCAGAAGTCCTTCGCCCTGCTCGCCCGCGAGGTGAAGCCGTGGCCGGGGGACGTCGACGTCGAGGGCCTGCCCGGCTCCGAAGGCGACGACGAGGCCGGCCCGAGCACCGAGAACCCGGAGGCGTGATGCTGGACGCCCGGGCCATGGCCCACCTCAGCGACGTCGCCGTCTCGATCGAACTCGAGACGGCCGACATGACCCTCAACATCGGCCCCCAGCACCCCTCCACCCACGGCGTGCTCCGGCTCACCGCCACGGTCGACGGCGAACGGGTCACGAACATCCAACCGATGATCGGCTACATGCACCGAGGCTACGAGAAGATCGTCGAGGCCCGCACCTACCCCCAGATCATCACCCTCGTCAACAGGATCGACTGGGTGAGCGGGTACGCCAACGAGGTCCCGTTCGTCGTGGCGGCCGAGAAGCTCATGGAGGTGGAGGTCCCGGAGCGTGCCCAGTACGTGC
>JBFKVA010000167.1:0-3238 GCA_041635475.1 Acidimicrobiia bacterium
GCCACGCGTGCCTACTATTGCCGCCGTCCCCGCCGCGATCGCGTCCGGGACCACCTCACCATCATGAAAACCACCCAAGACATCATCAGCGAGTACGGACAGCACGACTCGGACACCGGTTCGCCGGAAGTCCAGGTTGCCCTGCTCACACAGCGCATCAGTCACCTGACCGAGCATCTCCGGACGCACAAGCACGATCACCATTCGCGCCGCGGCCTGTTGATGCTGGTCGGCAAGCGACGCCGGTTGCTCAACTACCTGCGCCGCGAGGATGTCGAGCGCTACCGATCATTGATCGCAGCCCTCGGCCTCCGTCGATAACGACACCGAGGGGAGCCTCGCGCTCCGTTCGTGGTGTCACAGTTCCGGTCTCGCACCGGGATCACCTCGAAACCGGAAGGGGAGGGGTTCATAGTTGACAGTGGTGATCGCTCACGGAGCGCTGACTACTGCCAATTGGAGCCTCTCTCCTCAACATAGGAGAGACACGTGTCAGAGATTTCTGTCACCGGTCGTATCGGAACAGCCGATGTGACCATCCAGGCCGGCAAGCTGGCCGGCCAAGCCGATGGGGCCGTCGCCATCGGGGTGGGGGGCACCGAGCTCCTCGTCACCGCCACCGCCAACAAGACCGTGCGCGAAGGGATCGACTTCTTCCCGCTCACCGTCGACGTCGAGGAGCGGATGTACGCCGCCGGGCGAATCCCCGGGTCGTTCTTCCGTCGCGAAGGCCGCGCCACCGAGAAGGCGATCCTCGCCTGCCGGCTCATCGACCGCCCGCTGCGCCCGTCATTCGCCGACGGATTCCGGTGCGAGACCCAGGTCGTCGTGACCGTGCTTGGTGTCGACGACGACAACCTCTACGACGTTCTCGCCCTCAATGGCGCGTCGGCGGCCCTCGTCGCCAGCCCCATCCCGTTCCAGGGACCGATCGGTGCCGTGAGGGTGGGTCTCAAGGACGGAACGTGGATCTCCATGCCGACCTACTCGGACCTCGAGGAGTCGGTGTTCGAACTCGTCGTGGCCGGCCGCCGCAACGCCCAGGGTGAGATCGACATCATGATGGTGGAAGCCGGTTCGACCGAGAACGGCCTGCGGCTCATCGCCGACGGCCAGGCTCCTTCGGACGAAGCCGCGGTGGCCCGGGGCCTCGAGGAGGCCAAGCAGTACATCGCCCAGGCCATCGACCTCCAGCTCGAGCTCGTGGCCCAGTTGGAGATCCCGACCATCGAGTGGCCGGTTGTCGCCGACTACTCCGACGAGATGCGGGATCGGATCGCCAAGGTCGCCGGGCCGCACATCGAACCCGTCATCCGGATCGCCGGCAAGCATGAACGGACCGATGCCGAGAAGGACGCCCGGGCGGCCGTGTTCGCCGAGCTCGGGATCGCCGAGGACGACGACACCTACGAGGAAGCCAAGAAGGCGTTCAAGTCGATCCTGAAGGAGATGATGCGCCGCCGTGTCGTCGACGACGGGATTCGTCTCGATGGACGAGGCGCCTCGGACCTGCGGGAACTGGCCAGCGAGGTCGGGCTCATCAAGCGCGCCCACGGCTCGGGGCTCTTCGAGCGGGGCGAGACCCAGGTCCTCAACGTGACGACGCTGGGCATGCTCAAGATGGAGCAGATGCTCGACACCCTCGATCCCGTCACCTCCAAGCGATACATGCACCACTACAACTTCCCGCCGTTCTCGACGGGCGAGGCCGGCTTCATGCGCGGCCCCAAGCGCCGCGAGATCGGCCATGGTGCGCTGGCCGAAAAGGCCTTGCTCCCCACCATCCCGACTGCCGAGGAGTTCCCCTACGCCCTCCGGCTCGTGTCGGAGGTGCTCAGCTCGAACGGCTCGACGTCGATGGCGTCGGTGTGCGCATCGAGCCTGTCCCTCATGGATGCCGGGGTGCCAATCAGCGAAGCGGTTGCCGGTATCGCCATGGGCCTCATCACCATGGACGGCAAGTTCGTGACCCTCACGGACATCCTCGGGGCCGAGGATGCGCTGGGGGACATGGACTTCAAGGTGGCCGGGACCGCCGATGTGATCACCGCGCTCCAGCTCGACACGAAGATCGAAGGGCTCCCCTCCGAGGTGCTCGCCGGTGCCCTGGACCAGGCCAAGACCGCCCGTCTGGCGATCCTGGCGGTCATGCGGGAAGCCATCGACGGACCCCGCCCCGAGCTCAACCCCAACGCTCCGCGGATCGAGGTCGTCGAGATCCCGAAGGACAAGATCGGCGAGGTCATCGGCCCCAAGGGCAAGACCATCCGCGAGCTCGAGGAGCAGACCGGCGCCATCATCGAGATCGAGGAGAAGGGGGCGTTCGGCCACGTTCGCATCGCGGCCACCGACGCCGAGGTCATCAAGGCGGCGGTTGCCCGGGTGCAGATGATTGCCAACCCGCCCGAGGCGGAGGTCGGCGTGACCTACGAGGGCGAAGTCGTTTCGATCATGCCGTTCGGTGCGTTCGTGAACGTCCTGCCCGGGCGCGACGGCCTCCTGCACATCTCGAAGATCGACAACGATCGACGCGTCGACAAGGTGGAGGACTACCTCCAGCTGGGCCAGAAGGTCCAGGTCCAGGTCAACGAGATCGACCGCAACGGCAAGCTCAGCCTCGTGCCCGCCGAAGTCCTCGAGCCCTCGGCAGAGGCGCTCGAGCGCATCGAGAAGCACGGCTTCAGCGAGCGGCCGCCGCGTTCGGGAGGCGGCGGCCGTGACCGTGACCGCGGTGGACGTGACGGCGGTGGCCGGGACCGGGATCGCGGTGGACGCGACGGCGGCGGCCGGGACCGTGACCGCGGTGGACGTGACGGCGGCGGCCGGGACCGGGATCGCGGTGGACGTGACGGCGGTGCCAACCGGAGCCGCGACGGCGGTGGCCGTGGCGGGGACCGTGCGCCTTCCGGCGGCGATCGCAACCGTGGCGGAGATCGTGCGCCTTCCGGCGGCGATCGCAACCGTGGCGATCGCAACCAGCGGGACATGAGCGAACCGCGCCGCAAGGTCGTGAGCTTCGAAGACGAGTTCGACGGGTAGGGCGAGTACGGAGTACGAAGTACGAAGTACGAAGCAGGAGTACGGAGTACGGAGCACGGAGCACGGAGTACGAAGTACGAAGCAGGAGTACGAAGCAGGAGTACGTAGGCGCGTCGGGACTCGGGACTGGTAGCTCGGGAGCTAGCCTCGCCGGCATGCCGAACTCCCCCGACATCGCCGAATCGGCGTTCATCGGTCC
>JBFKVA010000168.1:0-3165 GCA_041635475.1 Acidimicrobiia bacterium
TACAAGGCGATCCCCCTCGTCGTCTACACCCACCCGGAAATGGCCGAGGTCGGCCTGTCCGAGGCCCGGGCCCGCGAAGCCGGACTCGACGTCGAGACCCACGACCACAGCTTCCTCGGAGTGGGACGGGCCCAGATCCAGGGCGCCAACCAGGGCATGGTCAAGGTCGTCGTCGAACGCGACGGCCCCATCGTGGGGGCATCGGTGGTGGGACCCCAGGCCGGCGAACTCATCCACGAGCTCATGTACGTCGTCGGCTGGGAGGCACTTCCTGAAGAGGCCGCCGCGTTCATCCACGCCCACCCCACGCTGTCGGAGGCTGTTGGGGAGACACTGCTGGCAGCGACGGGGCGGGGACTGCACTGAGGGCGAGGCCCCCTACCTCCCGCCTCCGGCGGCAGGGACCTTCGTGCTCGCCACACCCGTGCCTACGGCACGGCCAGCCTGGCGGCTGGTCGCACCACGTGCGAGTGTGGCTCCTCTCAGCTCCCTTCGGTCGCTGTCCCCACCCTTGAGGTGGGTGGACAGACCGTGGGCAGCCACCTCGGCGGCGTGGTAGCTGGAGCGCACGAACGGCCCGGCGAACACCGACCCGATGCCAAGGCGGTGACCGACCTCGCGGTACTCGTCGAACTCGTCCGGGTGAACGTACCGGTCGACAACCTGATGGCGGGCGGTCGGACGCAGGTACTGGCCGATGGTGACGATGTCCACCCCCACCGCCCGCAAGTCCGAGAGGCAGCCGAGCACCTCGTCCATGGTCTCGCCGAGGCCCACGATCAAGCCCGACTTGACCACGGCCTGCGGCGGCATCTGCCTCGCCCGCCACAGGAGCGCCAGGCTGCGGCCGTAGTTGGCGGCCGTGCGGACGTCGCGCTGGAGCCGCAGGACCGTCTCGGTGTTGTGGTTGAGGACATCAGGGGCGGCGTCCATCACTGTCTCCAGGTCGGTCGCACTCCCCTTGAAGTCACCCACGAGCGCCTCGACCGTCGTGCCCGGATTCACCTCCCTGACCGCCCGGATCGTCTCGGCCCAGGCCCCGGCTCCCCCGTCGGGAAGGTCGTCACGATCGACGCTGGTGATGACCGCGTGGGTCAGCCCCATGGCGCTGATCGCCTCGGCACTCCGACGCGGCTCATCGGTATCGACGGCTCCGGGGCGACCCGTCGTCACGTTGCAGAACGAACACGCCCGGGTGCAGGTGTCGCCCAGGATCATGAGCGTGGCCGTGCCCGACTCCCAGCACTCGTAGATGTTGGGACACCGGGCCTCCTGACACACGGTGTTGAGGGACTGGCCCGCCAGCAGGGATCGCAGTTCCAGGTACTCCTTGTCGAGCCTGGCCGTCACCTTCATCCATTCGGGCCGCGGCGGCTCCCCGGGGAGGCGGCCCCTCAGCAACACCGGCTGGTTGAGGTGTCGATCCGCCGAGAAGGCACCCGAGGCGACGAGCCGGTCGACCGTGAAATCGCGGGGGCGGCCCTGGCCGCGGACGAACGCCGCTGACTGGCTCTCGACCGTGGCGTGGTCGAACGCCCTCTCCCAGGCGGGGATGAGCGCATCAACCACCTCCTCGATCACGACCTCCCGGCCGGTCAGCTCGCTGATCGAGGTGACCGCCCGATCGGGGATTCCGCACGGGACCATGTTGGAGAACCACTCGAGGTCGGTGGTGACGTTGAGCCCGAACCCGTGCATGGTGACGCCCCGGCTGACCCGGATCCCGATGGCGGCCACCTTGCCGGACGCGGTCCACACGCCCGTGAGACCGTCCTCGGCCCACGCCTCGATGCCGAACGACGACAGGGTGTCGATGAGCGCGGCCTGCATGGCGTCGACGTACGCCTTGACCCGCTTGGGGTCCGAAAGGCCGTGGATCGGGTAGCCGACGAGTTGGCCCGGGCCGTGGAAGGTGATGTCGCCACCCCGGTCGATCCGGAACAGCTCGGCGCCCTTGGCCTTCAGGGCCGCTTCGGAAACGAGGAGGTTGCCGTCCGACGCGTTGCGGCCAATCGTGTAGACCGGCGGATGCTCACACAGCAGGAGGTAGTCGTCAGGGGTGCGACCGGTCGACCGCCCCTCGTGGAACGCCCGCTGGAGGTCCCAGGCCTCGGCGTACGGGAGCCGCCCCAGCCAGCGGGTGCGAAGGGTGTCTGCCGGGCCGAGTCGCATACGAGGAGGGTAGGAGGCCGGGGGTTGCTGTGGGGAAGGTGGGGAGGAGCAAGGAGCGAGGCACGAGGTACGAGCAGGAACCCGGGCCCCAGAGCCCCGCTTCGTGCTCCGTTCTTCGCTCTCGCTCGGTCCTATGAGGTGAGGAGGTCTGCCCGATACGCCAGGAACCTGCGAATCTTGTGGATCCGGCGGTCGTCGTAGGGCAGCTCATCGCAGCGGGAGATCCAGCCGGGGACGGCATCCACCAAGCGGCCGATCACCCGCTCCGCGGCGGGACGCGGGAGCTCGATCCGGTCGGCCAGCTCGAGCCACCGATGGCGGGGGATGTCCGAGATCCCCCGATCACCGAGGAACGGCAGCGCCAACGTCGTGTCACCGTACGGATACGAGCTGGGAGTGTCGTACACGGGTGACACCCTCCACTCTCCGGCATGCTCGATGACGGCGAGGTTCTTGGCGTGCTGGTCGCCGTTGCCGATGAGGTAGGCGAACACGATCTGCTCGAAGAGCCGGAAGCGACCAACTGCCGGCGCCCCGGTCACGTCGGCCAGGCCGGCCACCACGTCTGCGAGGTCGAGCGCGTACTTGTCGGCGGGATAGCGGGCGAGGACCTGGCAACCGTCCTCCTGTCCCAGCAGGACGACCTCACCGCCCGGCGCGCCACTGCGGTCGAACCGGTGCGTGACAAGGCCCGCCTCCCCGGCCGCGTCCACCACCAGGTCGAACCCCGGCACCTCAAGCCCCGCCCCGCGGGCCGCTCCCAGGAAGAACGCCTCGTTCTCCACCAGGCCAGGGAACTCTGGTGGGTTGATCTTGATGATCACGGGCCCTTGAGGAAGGTCCTCGGGCCACGCGATCATCCTCCCGGAGATCTTGTCCTGCACCCCCGGCAACCCCACCCGCTCCGGGTCGGGTCCAACCGCGCGCTCGAACAGCTCCCGGAGACGCACCTGGCCCCAATCCAGCGGAGTTGGCCGATGTCGTCGAAGGCCA
>JBFKVA010000169.1:0-3091 GCA_041635475.1 Acidimicrobiia bacterium
CGTGTCGGTCTCGCCGAGCTTCTTGCGGAGCGTCGACAGGTGGACGTCGACCGTGCGGCCCTGCGTTCCGCCCGGTTCGTGCCACACGAGCGTGTACAGCTCGTCCTTGCGGACGACCTCGCCGAGCCGTTCGGAGAGGACGACGAGCAGGTCGAACTCCTTGGGCGTGAGGACCAACTCCTCACCATCGAGGGTGGCCACACGTGGCCCCGGTCGCAGGGTCAACGGCCCGACGGTGACCTCGACGGGCGCCTTGGTCGTCCCCTTCCGACGCAGGAGGGCGGCGACCCGGGCCACGAGGTGTGCCCCCGACACCGGCTTGGTGACATAGTCGTCGGCACCGCTCTCGAACGCGCTGACGATGGTGGGGTCGTCCTCACGGGCGGTCAGCACGAGGACCGGGATGTCGCTGACGGACCGCACCATCTTGATGAGCTCCAGACCGTCGAGGTCGGGCAGACCGAGGTCGATGAGGGCCCCGTCGGGCCGCTCGGCAACCAGGTGGCGGAGTCCCTCCATGGCCGTGGCCTCGGCATGCACCACGTGGCCGGCCTCGGCGAGGTGGGTGCAGAGCAGGCCCCGAATCCGTTGGTCGTCTTCGATCACGAGGAGGCGAGCCATGGGGGCAAGGGTAGATAGGCGACCCGCACACCGCGGCCACCGATACCATCTCCTCATGGGCCGCCGCGTCTTCTTCGTCGGGTTGTGGATCGTTGCCACGGTGGGCATCGGCCTGGCCGCGCGGGCCGCCGTGAGCTTCGTCGACCGGGCTGTCTTCCCCGAGGGCCAGGCGATCCGGGTGGTCGACCTCCCACCCCCGTCCACCACGACGACCACCCAGGCGCCGGTGTCGACCGTCATCGCCCTCCCCGAGACGTCGACCACGACATCCTCGACCACGACGACCACGGTTCTGACCCCGATCACCACGTCGACGATCGCGGCCACGGTGCCCACCGTGCCCGAGACGACCACGACGTCGACGTCGTCGACCACGACGACGTCGATCGTGACGTCACCCACCACCACCGTGCCGGCGGTTCGGACGGTGGTGGCGGCTGGTGGGTCGGTGACCATCCAATCGTCAGTAAATGCAGTAACCCTCGTGTCCTTCGTGGCAAACGCCGGGTTCGTGGGTGAGGTCGTCGACGAGGGTCCGGCCCACGTCGAGGTCCTCTTCCACCCCGAGACCGGCCCCGGGACGAGCTACGTGCGCTGCGACGCCGGGCCGAAAACGGCAGTGTGTGACGCCGCGTAGAGCCCGAAACAGCCCCGTTTTACAGTTCCTTTACGAGCCTCTTGCACGTCCATGACGACGTTTCTCACACGTGCCGGGTGACCTGCCGTACGATTGCTCTGACAACGCGGGCACGCCCCGCGGAGTCGTCTCCTCCCGGTGTCATTACTGGGCGAAGGGGGCGCAAGTAACCGATTCATAGGAGGAGCATTCATGCTCAAGAGGACAATTGTTGTTCTCGCAACTCTCTCGATGATCGTCGCTCTGATGCCGGGCGTAGCCCTGGCAGACGGCACGGCGGACGTCGACGAGTTGCAGGTGACCATCACCGGCACGACCGACGTCGTGTCCGTTGAGGTCTTCGTCGGCGGTGTCTCCGCTGGTGTCGCTGCCTCGAGTGGTGGCTCGCCCAACAAGGCGAACGTCGCCTTGGCGGTGGGCAAGTACGACGGCGCCGGCGACACGACGGATGACTATCCGCAGGTGGGCCAGGTTGCGTCGGTCGAGATCTCGTGGACCCCGACCGGCTACGACGCGGCCGTCTACCACTCCAGCTCCGCGCTGGCCGATGGTGATGCCGATGGCACCGCCGTCACGACGGCCGCCCTTCCGGCGGTTGGCAGCGGTTCGATCGCTGGTGACGCCAAGCAGGACACCGATCAGAGCGCGACCGATACGCTCATCGACCTGTTCTACGACGGCACCGTGTGGAGCGGTGGCGTGGCGAAGATCACCTGGACCGGCTCCGGTTCGTACCACATCCTCACTGGCTCCGGCGCCTTCATGGTGTCGGCTGACGTGCGTACCTACGGGGACTTCCTCGGTGTCAAGGTGGACACGGACACGATTGACGATGGCGAGGTCCAGTACTTCTCCAAGAAGGCCACTTCGGCTGCTGCCAACGTCGTGAACGTGGGTGCCGGTGTCAAGGTGACCGGTGTCGACTTCTTGTACGAGAACGAGACCGCCGGTGTCGATATCACCAACTTCGATCACGCTGACATCCTCAGCTCGCCGTTCTCCGACATGGTCGGACACTGGGCGCAGACCCCGGTCGAGAACCTTCTCGGCCTCGGACTCGTGACGGGTTGCACCACCACGACGTTCTGCCCCGAGTCGGACATCACCCGTGCGGAGTTCTCGGCCATGCTCGGCCGTGAGCTGACCGGCAACGTCATCCCTGTCGTCTTGACCTCCGTCTTCACCGACGTGCCTGCGTCCCATTGGGCCGCTGGCTGGATCAAGGCTCTCAAGGATGCCGGCATCGTCAAGGGCGACGCGGCTGGGGCATTCAACCCCGAGGCCAAGATCACCCGCGCCGAGGCCATCGCAATGCTGGCTCGCTGGGCGATCGTCCAGGGCTACGTGGCCGCCGTCGTTGACGGTCCCGATGCCGGGACCGATGTGAGCACCAATGACCTGCCTGCCGCGACCCTGTCGTTCGTCGACGTCCCGACGACGCACTGGGCCGCCAAGGAAGTCAGCTGGCTGTTCAAGAACGGTGTCGTCAAGGGCAACACGGACGGTACGTTTGGTCCCATGACCAACCTGAGCCGTGCGGAGATGGCCGCTCTGACCGATCGGGCCCTCCCGTAGGTCTGAGCTGACACTCAGCCAATGATGTGTGGAGCCGCCCCCTCGGGGGCGGCTCCACCGCGGTGGGGGCCTGCAAGGTGCGCCTCGGCACTGGCTGGGTACGATCCTCCCCGATGACACGCACTCCGTCCGTCTCGGTGGTCATACCCGTCTATCGCCAGCAGGCTGCGCTCGACCTCACGCTGGAGTCCGTGGCCCGACAGACGTTGGCCCCCTTGGAGATCGTCGTCGTGGACGACGGTTCGGAGGTCCCGATCC
>JBFKVA010000170.1:0-3086 GCA_041635475.1 Acidimicrobiia bacterium
CCTGTGCGTCCGCTCCCTCGATGTCCACACCCCCACCGAAACCGGGAACACCCGATCGATCATCAGCCTGCACGTCGATGCGCACCGTCTCGCAGAGACCAAAGGACGTGCAGGGATCCTGGTCGAGGGCGGACCGGCCGTCGGCCTGATGGTCCTCGAGCAGGCCCTGTGTGAGGGGTCGGTGGAACTCACAGCCACCGACCTCGACGGCGAGGCGCTCGCCCTCGGCCGGACGACCAGGGTGATCCGCCCTCGCCTCCGTCGCCACCTCCTCAATCGGGACGGCGGCTGCACCGCCGCCGGCTGTACGAGCCGCTACCGCCTCCAGCCCCACCACATCATCCCGTGGTCGGACGGGGGCAGGACCGACCCCGACAATCTCACCACCCTGTGCTGGTTCCATCACCATGTGGTCGTGCACGGCCGCGGCTACCGCATCGATCCCACCTCACCGCCTCACCAACGCCGATTCGTCACCCCCACCCGCCGCGGCCCACCACCCGCCACCTGACCCACCACTCCCCCAAACCGACCCATCCGCCACCGGCTCCACTCCCGGACACGTCCGGCGATTCCGCATGTCCGACCCTTGACCAGCGATGGGGGCGGCGCTAGAACGGGGTTCTCCGACCGAGGAGGGGACCTCGTGGACACCACCCGCCTATCGATCGCGATCGCCTTGGTGGTGGTCCTGGCATGTGGGGGTGATCCGGCTCCCACCGGACCCACCACCGTCACCTTCGACGGCACGACATGCGCCATTGACGGGTCACTCACACTCGAGGCCGGCCTCGTGCAGATCGAACTCCACAACACGTCCGACAACCGGGCCGAAGCCATCCTGGGGAGGCTCGACCCCGGCTTCACCCACGGTCAACTCGCCGATGACGTTGCCGCCGGCAGCTACGACCGGTACGGCCTCGAGGACGTCCCACCGGGCCTCGCCGAGTCCTATCCCTTGGGGTTCGCCCCGAGCCCGGAGCCCACACCAGGCGGGTTCGTAGCCACCACCGGGGACTGGGCGGTGATCTGCCTCGACATCATCGACAACCGCGCCATCATCGCCGAGGAACTCATCAGCGTGCCCTGAACGGGCCCGACCGCTTTAGATCGCGCACACCATGTCGACGGCGCAGCACATCGGGGACTTGATCTTGCCGTGGCCGGCCGGGCACACCGAGATCTGGACGGTGCTCCCGTCATCCTTCGTGAGGGTCTCGTTGACGAGGGCCACCCCGCAATGTCCGCACGTCATGTTGACGATCATGCCGCAGTTGCCGCAGGTGTAGGTGGACATGTGGGGTCTCCAATCGAGCGTGTGGCCGAGATCGTAGGCCGAAGGGCGAACGGGGCGAAGCGGGCTAACGCTGGCGACCCCGCAGCGCCCGGTCGATCTCACGCTTCTGGTCGCGCTCCTTGATCGCGTGGCGCTTGTCGTGGGTGCGCCGACCCCGCCCCACCGCAAACTCGAGTTTGGCCCTCCCCTTGCGGAAGTAGAGGCGCAGCGGCACGAGGGTCAGTCCACGCTCATCGGTCTGGCGCTGGAGCTTCTGGATCTCCCGGGCGTGCAACAGCAGCTTCCGGTCGGCCTCCGGTTCGTGGCCCCCGTCGCGGGCGAACGCGTAGGGCCTGATGTGGCATCCGACGAGGAACGCCTCGCCCCTCCGGATCGTGATGTACGAGTCCTTGAGGTCGGCGTGGCCCTCCCGCAGGCTCTTGACCTCGGACCCTTTCAGCACGAGACCGGCCTCGAACCGGTCCATGAGGTCGTAGTCGTGGCGGGCCCGCCGGTTCTGGGCGACGAGCTTCTCGCCGGGAACGGCGGCCGGGGCCTTCTTCTTCTTGGCCATCATCCCCCCAGGTACTTCATGGGGTCCACCGGCACGCCGTTCTCGCGGGTCTCGAAGTGGAGGTGGGCCCCCGTCGAGTACCCGGTAGAGCCAACATCGCCGATGCGGTCCCCGAGGGCGACCTTGTCACCGACGCCCACCCGCAACCGCGACTGGTGGGCGTAGAGGGTCGTCAACCCACCGCCGTGGTCGATGACGATGGCGTTGCCGTACCCGCCGTACCAGCCCGAGAAGATCACCGTCCCCCGGTTGGCGGCGTGGATCGGTGTCCCGCCCAACGCCCCGATGTCGATCCCGGTGTGGAGGCGCTTGCGCCCACTGATCGGGTGGGTGCGATACCCGAAGGCCGAACTCACGTACCCGTCCACCGGCCACGCGAGGGCGCCGGGGCGCTCGCCCTCCTTCGACTGGAGGGCGATGATCTCCTGTTCGAGCTTCTTGGCGTCCTCCTCCAGGGCGGCGATCTCGCCGTCCATCTCGGCGATCTCCGCCTTCACCCGGGCGAGGAGGGCGGCGTACCCGGCCATCTCGTCCTCCGCCGCCGCCACGGTTGCGGCCACCGCCGCCCGTTCGGCCTCCAACGTCACCCGCTCCCCCTCCAGGGTGACGACCACGGCCGCTTGGGCTGCCTCCTGTTCGGTGAGGAGCGCCTGCTGTTCCTCCTCGACGGCCCGCAGCGCCTCGAGGTCGCGGATCATCGCCTCGCCGTCGGTGATGGCCCGGCCCGCGTACTCCCACCCCACCGCGGCGTCGGCCACGGTGTCCATCTCCATGAGAAGGCCGGACAGACCGAATGACTGGCTCATGTACATCTCGGCCGCCCGCTCCCGCACGGCCTCGGACTGGTCGATGATGGCCAGGCGGGTCTCGGCCAACTCGCGGGCGACGGTGTCGAGGATCCCGCTGATCCTGGCCAGTTCGGCCTCGCCGGCTTCCACCCGTGCCACCGCCGCGTCGAGGCGGGCGGTGGCCGCGTCGTACTCACCACGCAGGACACCCAGGCGAGCCTCGGCGGCCGCCAGTTCGCGGGCCACCTCGGACTGCTGCTGCTTGCCGGCGGCGATCTGCCGGTTGAGGTCCTTGATGTCGGCCTCCACCTGGTCGAGTTCCTCGTACGGCGTGTCGGCCGCCGAGCCCTGGGCAGCGAGGATCACCGCCAGGACGAGCACAACGGCCGCCAGCCGGCGTGCCATCGTCAGGCCCTCAGGTAGCGGCGGAGACCCAGTGCGCTCCCCA
>JBFKVA010000171.1:0-3048 GCA_041635475.1 Acidimicrobiia bacterium
CCACCACCACCACCAACACCCCAACAACAACCACAACATCCAGCCAGCGCTTCATGCGTTCTCCACCCGATTCGGAGTCGATCAATGACCTCGCGGGTATCGGCAGCAGCGCGTTTTTTCTTGAATCGGCGCCCCGAGATGGGGCTGCCCGGCCCCGGCTCTCGACTCGCGATCGTGCGTGGCTGGCCTGCGTAGGATGTGTCAGGTGACGGATGGCAGAGCCAGGGATCGAGTCGGCGGAACTCCGCCGCGAGTGAGCATCGGAATCCCCGTCTACAACGGCGCGCGCTACCTGGAAGAAGCCGTCCGGTCGTTGCTCGACCAGACGTTCCGGGACTTCGAACTGATCATCTCCGACAACGGATCAACCGACGAAACCGAGTCCATCTGCCGTGTCCTCAGCGCCGAGGACGATCGGATCCGGTACATCCGACACGACACGAACCGCGGCGCGGCGTGGAACTTCAACCTCGTACTCACCGAAGCGACCGCCGACTACTTCAAGTGGGCGTCGCATGACGACCTGCACGAGCCGACGTTCTTGGCCCGCTGCGTGGAGACCATGGACGCCCTGGACGAGGGGACCATCCTCTGCTACCCGAAGACTGTGGAGATCGACGCCGAGGGACGTCAGGTCGCGGACCTCGAGGACAACTTGAATCTCCAGTCCGACTCCCCTTCATTGAGGCTCCGCAAGCTGCTGCGGGAGTACAGCCTCTCCAACCCGATATTCGGGCTGCTTCGGACGAAGGCCGCACTCGGCACCCGCATGTTGGGCACCTATCCATCCTCCGACATCGTGCTGCTGGCCGAGCTGGCATTGAGCGGGAAGTTCGTGGAAATCCCTGAGCGCCTGTTCCTGCGCCGGATCCACCCTGAACGTTCCGTGGAAGCCAACACAACCCCAGAGCAGGTGGCGGTCTGGTTCGACCCCGGCAACCATGGGCGACGAGTGAGTCCAAGGACACGCCTGCTGGCCGAGCACGCAAAGGCGGTCGGTTTGGCCTCCGCCCGCCCATTGGAGAAACTTCGATGCTGGTGGTATCTCCTTCTCTACTACCGCTGGTGGCATGTGATCCCGGGCGAGGTCAAGCGCGCTCTCCTGAGGACCCGACCGGCGTAGTCCGCGGACAGCCGATACAGAGGCACGGTCGACCTCATTCGGGTCCAGCCAGGCCATGCCGTGGGTGAACGGCGAGCCGGGCGGGCGGCTCAACACGACCAAGGGGATCGGACAGCCGATTCCCGTACCGGCGTTGCTCCTGTCTGACATCCGCCCGGCACGCGTCAGGGCGTGAGGCCCCGAAGCCGGCCGATCAGCTCCCGAGGATGGGAGTACCCAAGGAAGCGATCTCCGGAGCTCACGCTGAGGAAGTAGACCGCCACCCCGACAAGCGCCAATGAGAAGAGGGACAGGGTCGACGGCTCGGGGAAGAACATGGCACGAGCACCGAGGATGGCCATCCCCATCAGCGCCGTGTTGAGGGCCGGAAAGACCAGTACTTGGCGGATCTCCCCCGCCGTGGTCGAGAACCATCGGGCAGCAATCACAAGTGCCCCGACGGCGGTGAGCGTGCCGGCGAACACCGTTGCTCCCGCCGCCCCCACAAGCCCGAATCGATCGATCGCGGGGTACAGGATGGCCGCCAGGATCGCGACCTTGACCCCGGTGATCTTCGCCGGCAGATCCGGCCTACCTTGGGCTTGGAACAAGGGTCCAGTCGTTGCCCCCAATCCCCTCATGAGACCGGCAACGGAAAGCACCTGCAGGGCAGGAACCATCGGGAGCCATTTCTCGCCGAGGAGTCCCACGGTGAGATCTTCCGCCAGGAGGACCGTGCCAACGGCCAACGGGAACGCAAGGAAGGCGACGAGGTGAAACGCTGTCAGGTAGGCGTCCCGGACTCGGGACACCTCGGTTTGGAGTTGGGAGTAGGTGGGAAAGGCAACCTGGTTGACAACCTGGGTCAGCTCGGTTGCGACCGCCTGGGAGAAGTTGTACGCCATCCGGTAATGACCCAAGGCCGACACGGCCATGATCCTCCCGACGAGGATGTCGTCGAGGTTCCCGCTGAAGTAGCCGACGACGTTGGTGCCCAGGATCCACTTCCCGAAGGAGAAGAGCTCCTTCGCGTGGGGGGTCTCCCACTGAAGTCGTGGCCGATAGGGGTGGAGGATGTAGGACATGCCGACCCGCACGAGGCTCCCGGCCACCACTCCGAAGACGAGAGCCCACACATTCCTGAGCATGAGGGCGGCGATGATCGACACCACGACATCCGTTCCCTTGTCGCTGATCTCAAAGAGGAACCGTCGATCGAACCGGAGTTCCTTCTCGAAGAACACCATGGCCACATTCGTGAAGCCCTTGAACAGCACCGAAACCGCCAGGACTCGTATGACAAGGGCTACTTCTGGAACGCCGAAGAAGAGCGCAATGAGCGGTGAGCCGAGAACGAGCAGCAGGGCAATGAGCGTGTTGCGAGCGATGGCCAGGGTCCACGCCGTGTTGAGATACGGACGGATGTCGTCCTTCTTCTGGACGAGCGCGGCGTTGAATCCGGTCTCGGTGAACCGCTCCAGCATGAGTATGGCCAGGACGGCGATCCCCATGAGCCCGAAATCGGACGGGGCCAGGATCCGGGCCAGCACGACCGTTCGGGCGAGAATCGCCAGCCGAAGAGCCCCACGAAGGGCGAAGGCCCAGAAGCCTGCACTAACGACCCGGTGACCGAGACCAACCCCGGGATGTAGCAGTATGCGCAGTAGCTTCCGCAAGGGGGGAGGTCTCCTGAGGGCGTCGAACACGCCAAGTGTTGCAGCCTCACCGCCAAGTGGAGCCGCCGGGGCTTGTGGCCCGACTCGACGTATCCTCAGGCTCCGTGACCGCTTCCTCCGACCACCAAGGATTCCCGTTCTCCCGGTATCGGCGCGACCTCGGTCACGCGGGGCGATCGAGGCGGCGGCGTGATTGGCCGCCCGTGGCGATCCTGATCGCTGTCGTTGTTGGGGTGTTGGTGGTGTTGGTGGCGGGGGCGGTGGGTCCGG
>JBFKVA010000172.1:0-3022 GCA_041635475.1 Acidimicrobiia bacterium
CGGTGGGAGACGTCGGCAACCTTCTCCCGCTCGTCGGTCAAGAGCTGGGAGAGTCGCACGACGAGCGCATTGAACGCCTCGCCGGAGTCGACCAGTTCGGGCGGGCCCTCGGGGTCCACCCGGGTATCGAGGTCGCCGGCGGTCCACGATCGGGCAGCCCGGCTCAGGGCCTCCACCGGGCGAACCAGCGTCCGGGCGAGGCTGTTGCCCACCGGCACGACCGCCAGCGTCACGACGACGCCGAGCCCGGCCAGGATCGCCCAGGCGGCTGCCACACCCTCCTCGAGTTCGGCTTGGGAGACGTAGGCGGTGACGAGGATCGAGGGCGCCCCGCCCAGTGACACCGGTACGAGGGCCATCGCCTCGCGTTCGGCCCGCGCCACGAATGACTCGCCTGCCCACCCCCGGTCGATGGCCTCGCTGAACTCGGGGTGCGAGGTGCCGTCGTCGAACCGGCCGCCATCGACGGTGATCACCGCGATACGGCTCTCGCCGTAGGTGGCGAGCACGTTGAGGACCTGGTCGTCGGTGGGAAGCTCACCGGTGATGGAGGCAACCGCTGCCAACGACGTCGCCACCGCGCGGGCATCGGCTTCCGCTCGGGCCAGGGCCCGCAACTCGGCCTGGGAACGCACCGACAGGGCGAGGGGGACCAGCAGGCCGAGCACGAGCATGAGGGTGACGGCCAGGAAGACGAGGGCCAGGCGCCGTCGCATCAGGCGAAGGGATCCACGAACTGGACACCCACCCCGTGGACCGTGTGGAGCCACTTGCGCTCGTCGGTCTCGCCGAGCTTCTTGCGGAGCGTCGACAGGTGGACGTCGACCGTGCGGCCCTGGGTGCCGCCCGGCTCGTGCCACACGAGCGTGTACAACTCGTCCTTGCGAACCACCTCGCCCAGGCGGTCGGAGAGGACGACGAGCAGGTCGAACTCCTTGGGGGTCAGGACCATCTCCTTGCCGTCGAGCACGGCGAGGCGAGGGCCGGGGCGGAGCGTGAGCGGTCCGACTTCGATCTCTGCAGGGGCCTTGGCCGAGGTCTTGCGTCGGAGCAGGGCGGCGACCCGGGCTACGAGGTGAGCCCCGGACACCGGCTTTGTCACATAGTCGTCGGCACCGCTTTCGAAGGCGCTGACGATCGTGGGGTCATCCTCACGGGCGGTCAGGACCAGGACCGGGATGTCGCTGACGGACCGCACCATCTTGATGAGCTCAAGACCGTCGAGGTCTGGCAAGCCGAGGTCGATGAGAGCCCCGTCGGGCCGCTCGGCGACCAGGTGGCGGAGTCCCTCCATGGCCGTCGCCTCGGCATGCACCACGTGGCCGGCCTCGGCGAGGTGGGTGCAAAGCAGGCCGCGAATCCGTTGGTCGTCTTCGATCACGAGGAGGCGAGCCATGGGCGCAAGGGTAGATAGGCGACCCGCACATCGCGGCCACCGATACCATCTCCCTCATGGGTCGCCGCGTCTTCTTTGTCGGGTTGTGGATCGTTGCCACGGTGGGCATCGGTCTTGCAGCGCGGGCCGCGGTGAGCTTCGTCGACCGCGCGGTCTTCCCCGAGGGCCAGGCCATCCGGGTCGTGGACCTCGCACCTCCGTCCACGACGACGACCACCCAGCCGGTGACCGACACCGTGGTGGCCCTGCCACAGACGACCACCTCCACCGCCCCGACGACCACCAGTTCATCGACGTCCACGACAACGACCACGACGACTTCGGCCCCCCCGCCAACGGTCCCCGAGACGACCACGACGTCGACGTCCTCGACCACCACGACCTCGATCGTGACATCACCCACCACCACCGTGCCGGCAGTTCGGACGGTGGTGGCGGCGGGTGGGTCGGTGACCATCCGATCGGCTGCCAACGCGGTGACACTGGTCTCGTTCGTGGCGAACGAAGGGTTCGTGGGCGAAGTCGTCGACGAAGGACCGGCCCATGTCGAGGTGCTCTTCCACCCCGAGACCGGTCCCGGCACGAGCTACGTTCGCTGCGATGCCGGACCCAAGACGGCGGTCTGCGACGCCTCGTAGGCCAGTTCCGGGGGCTGTTTACGGTTCCTTTACATCCTCCTTGCACCGTCGTGACGACGTTTCCTACACATCCATGTGGTCCTACCGTACGATTGTCCTGACGACGTGGGCTTCGGCCCGCGGAGTCGTCTCCTCCCGGTGTCTCTACTGGGCGAAGGGGGCGCAAGTAATCAAACAAACAGGAGGAGCATTCATGCTCAAGAGGACAATTGTTGTTCTCGCAGTCATGGCGATGGTCGTGGCCCTGATGCCTGCGGTGGCTATTGCCGCGGGCGGGACGGTCGACTCCGTTCGGGTCACCCTGAAGCAAGGTGCTGCGACGATCACTTCTGGTGCGTCTGTCACGATCGTCACGGACGATCCGGCAACAACCACCGACTTCAGTGACACCCAGGGAACCGCTGCGAGCGGCTACTACACCGTCACACTCGCCGGCGACTACGACGCTGCCACCACGGGTACGCAAGGCGCGCCCACCGGCTACGCCGCCAGCGTCCGGGTGACATTTGGCGGAGTCGTGTACTACTACTCGGCAACGCTCAACGAAGCCGGCTCGACCGGGATCGCGGAGCTGACGCTCAATCTGCCTGCTTCCGGCACGATCTCTGGAACTGTGCAGTACGACTCAGACCAGAGCTCCACGGACACGGTTGCGGCCTTTGGTAGCGCGACGAGCATCTCCGTCTACAGCGGTGGGGTCCTCTGGGCGACGTTTGCCGATGCCAGTGGTGGTGCGTTCTCGATTCTCACCGGCCCCGGCGGGTTCACGGTGAGCGCCGATATCACGCAGCCGGACGCGACCGGAAACATCCTTGGCCTTGACCTTCAGGCTGACAAGGGTGAGCCCGGTGGTCCGACGACCGGCACCGACCCCGATGAGGGCGAAGTCATGTGGTTCACCCAGAAGGGGGCGATGAGTGCTGCCACCACGGTGAACGTTCCTGCGGCCACGACGGTCACCGGTGTGAACTTCACCTACGAGAACGAG
>JBFKVA010000173.1:0-3020 GCA_041635475.1 Acidimicrobiia bacterium
ATGTAGCGGTCGTAGACGATGGGCCATGCGTAGTAGATGCCCGCACCGATGGCGGCGATCACCACGAGCCAGATAAGCGTGCGAAACGCTCGACGCAGGATCCGCCGGAACCGCCCATGGGGAGCGGGTGCTTCCAGGGCGGCCACCGGTGTCGTGCCGAACGACGCTGAGTCCTGGGGGAGTGGTGTGGGTTGGGCCTCGTCCGGGCTCGACATGAGGACTCCTCGCAGGCGCGGGAAGGGCGTCCCGGGGCGCTACGACCATTCTACGGCTCCGCCGTTCGACTGGAGCCGCGGAAGCCCAGGCTCCCACGATCGGTCCCAAGGCGATGTCAGCTGCCGAGGTGGTCGATGGCCTGGGACGCCACCTCGATCCACTCGGACGTCGTCAGGCCACCGTCGCTCCAGCCGAGGCGCACGACCACCGCCCGGCGGGCCGGGTCCACATAGAGGTACTGGCCGTCCTTGCCGATGGCGGCCACGTCCCTCCTGTCCGCAGAGACCACCCACCACTGGTACCCGTAGCTGTGGAGAGGAGACTCGCGGAACCAATCGGGCAGCTGATCCTGCGTGAGGAGGTCGGCGGTCGTGGATGTCCCGATCCAGTCCTCCGAGATCACCTGGGTGCCCCTCCACCGGCCGCCGTCGAGCACCAACTGGCCGACGCGGGCGAGGTCACGAGCCGTGGTGGCCAGGCAGCACCAGGAGCGCTCCATCCCACCGTCGCGGTCGAGGGACCAGATCCCGCCGGTCTCGGCGCCGAGGGGATCCCACAGGCGCCGCTGGAAGTACTCGGTGATCGTCTCCTCGCCGAGGGCGCGGTCCAACGCCAGCGAGAGCATGGCGTTGTCGCCGGATCGGTACTGGAACAGCTCTCCCGGCGGAGACGAGGTCTCGATGTGGAGGATCTCTCGTTCGAGCCGATCGGTGTAGTTGAATCGAACGTGTTCCCCGAACGGATTGTCGTTTTCGACATAGGTACTGCCCGACGTCATGCGAAGGAGGTCGCGCAGGGTGACGAGCCTGAACCCGGACTTCAACTCCGGCAGGTAGTCGGTGATGGGTTGGTCGACGGAGGCGATGAGGCCGTCGTCGATGGCGGAACCGACGAGCAGCGAGACGATCGACTTCGAGACCGAGAAGAGCTGGGAGATCTCGGTCGGTCCATGGCCCTGGCCGTAGGACTCGAACCGAAGCTCGCCGTCGATGATGACGAGGAACGCGATGGTGTCGGTGTCCCGGACGAGATCGCTGAGCTTCGACTCCTCAGAGCCGGATGAGGCCACGAGTGGGTCCATCCCGGTGAGCCGTTCCGGCCATGACTGGGGGGTCGAGCTCGCCGTGAACGTCCGTCCGGGGAACACGGCGTGGTCACCGATGGTGCTGTCACCGTGGCGAAGCACGCGGTAGGTGGCAGTCGGGCCGATCGTCATCACCTGGACGGCCAAGAACAGGATGCCGATGGCCCCGGCCACAGCCAGCGTCCGCCACACGAACCGCCATGGCCGGCGAACCGTGACGGGTGCGGGCGCCGCGGGAGGGTCGGTCACGGGCGGCAATGTAGCCGACGAGCGCCTTGGGTCCACCCGGCTCGTGGCCACGTGGTGGGTGACCCGCCCTCTCCCTCCGGGATGGTGAACGGGACGGTCCCGGCCCGACCGCCGGGTCGCCGACGGCCAGACCCGGTCCGAGTCCGATCGGGGTCTAGAGTGCCCTCGTGAAGTCGGAGGGTGACAGGTCGCTGCCGCGATCGGGGCTGCGTCGGGTGGCGTGACGGTGCCACGTTCAGGCCTGCTGCTCATCGCCGACATCACGGGCTACACGGTGTTCCTGCGCGAGTCTGAGTTGGAGCACGCACGCGGGACTTTGACGGCACTGCTTGAACTGCTGGTGACAGGTACACGGCCGCCGCTCACGGTTTCCCGGCTCGAGGGTGACGCCGTGTTCAGCTATGCGTTCGAGGACTTCTCCCTCCGGGGCCAGACGCTGGTGGAGATGATCGAAGGCCTCTACGTGGCCTTCCGGCGGTCGATCGACTCGATGGTGCTCAACACCCGGTGCCCATGCAGCGCGTGCGCCAACATCGGGAACCTCGATCTCAAGTTCTTCCTCCACCACGGGGAGTTCCTTACCCAAAAGGTGGGGCGCCACAGGGAGCTGGTGGGCAACGACGTGAATCTCATCCACCGTCTCACCAAGAACACGGTCACCAAGACCACTGGCATCGTTGCGTATGTCCTGTACACCGAGGCCGCGGTGGAGGCCTGCGGGCTGACGGCGCTGGCCGGTGACTGGGTGGCCCATTCCGAGACCTACGACGACGTCGGGAGGGTCGGATGTCGGATCCAGGACCTGCATCCGGTGTGGGAAGCCGCGGCAGAACAGTCGGTTGTCGAGCTGGCCCCCGACGAGATCATCCTCGACTGCTCGATCGACATCGCCGCACCCCGTGAAATCGTCTGGGATCGGCTGTCCGACCCGGTCTTTCGGAGTGTCCTGTTCGGAAGCAAGCGAACGGAGATCGAAGGGACGGTCGACGGGAGGACCACCGCCGACTCGGTCTTCGTGTGCTATCACGGCAAGAGCGCGGACAAAGCCGGCCGTCATGTCATCGTGGAGTGGCGTCCGTTCGAGCGGGTGGTGATCCGCGAAGGCCTACGGATGCCCGGTGCCACCGTTCACGATCTGCAGGCGCTGGAACTCGAGGAGACGACGGACGGAACGCGGGTGCGCCGCACGGTCGGACGGCTCACCGGCCCGGCTCCCTACCGGTTGATCGGAAGAGCCGTGTGGCGGGCACTGGGGAAGGGTGCGATCCGCGGTCTCCAGCGGTTTCGGGACGAGGTCGAGGCATCCCTCCCGGGGGCCGACCCGCCAAGAGCGTGATCTGCTCCCGCTTCGACCTGGGGCGTGGTGGCGGAAGGGGGGAGGGAGGAAGAGCCTGGGGCCCAGTGGATATGCGTCCGCTCCTGGTCGATGACTGCCAGGGGCCAGTTCGGTCGCTGAAGGTTGTATCCAAGC
>JBFKVA010000174.1:0-3011 GCA_041635475.1 Acidimicrobiia bacterium
GCCGTCGAGCCGCGGGACGCCGCCCGACTCCTCGACACCCGGGACCTCACCGACCACCTGTTCTCGGAGCTTCCCCAGCTCCTCCAACCCGGGGACCTGCTGGTGGTGAACGAGACGAGGGTGCGCCGGGCGAGGCTCACCGGAAGGCGGGTGGACACCGGCGGATCGGTCGAACTGCTCGTTCTCGATGCCCGCGGGGACGGATCGTGGCAGTGCCTGTGCCGCCCGGCCCGGCGGCTGCGGCCGGGCGTTGAGATCGCGTTCGACGGCATGGCTGCGGAAATCCTCGAACGCCCCGTGGCGGGACGCGTGCCGGTCCGGTTCACGACATCCGACCAGGCCCCACTCGAGGCCTGGTTCCAGCGCACCGGCGAGCTCCCGCTACCCCCGTACTTCCACGGCGCGCTCGACGACCCCGAGCGATACCAGACGGTCTTCGCCCAGCCGGTGGGATCGGCAGCCGCTCCGACCGCGGGCCTCCACTTCACGCCCAGGGTCGTGACCGCCCTCCAGGATCGAGGTGTCGCGATCGCCCGCGTCGAACTGCGGGTCGGCCTCGACACGTTCCGTCCCGTGAGCACGGAGCGCCTCGCGGACCATGTGATGCACACCGAGCAGATCAAGGTCGGCCCGGACACCGTGGAGGCAGTCCACCTGGCCCGGCAACGCCGGGGCAGGGTCATCGCGGTCGGGACGACCGTCACGAGGGCGCTCGAGACCGCCGCCACCGGTGATGGGAACGTACGGGCAGTGGACGGCGCGACCGACCTGTTCATCACACCCGGCTACCGTTTCGGAGTGGTCGACGGCCTCGTCACGAACTTCCACGTTCCCGGCTCGACACTGGTCGCCCTCGTGGCAGCCGCCCTCGATCGGTGGCGGGAGGCGTACGAAACGGCGCTCGCCCGGGGCTACCGCTTTCTCTCGTTCGGGGATGCCATGTACCTCGAAACCCGGGGTGGGCGTGACTGAACCGGGCACGTTCACGGTGACGGCTTCGGCGGGGGCTGCCCGCGCCGGGACCCTCACCTTGGCCCACGGGACGGTGAAGACCCCCACCTTCATGCCGGTCGGGACCCGGGCGTCCGTCAAGGCCCTCGACAGCGCCGACCTGGCTGCCGTCGGCGCCCAGATGGTGCTCGCCAACACGTACCACCTCATGTTGCGCCCCGGCGCCGACCGCATCGGGCGCCTCGGCGGCCTCCACCGCTTCATGGCATGGGACGGCCCGATCCTCACGGACTCGGGGGGGTTCCAGGTCTTCAGTCTTGACGCCCGGGTATCGGAGGAGGGCGTGCGTTTTCGGTCCACGTACGACGGGTCGGCGGTCCTCCTCACCCCCGAGGAGGCCACCCGGGTCCAACAACTGCTCGGCGCCGACGTGGCAATGGTGCTCGACGACCTCGTCGGTCTGCCCGCCCCGCCCGAACGGGTCCGGGCCGCCATGGAGCGCACCCTGCGCTGGGCGGAACGCGCCCGCGGTGTACACACCAGCGGGGACCAGGTGCAGTTCGGGATCGTCCAGGGAGGCGTGGATGCCGACCTGAGGGCGAGGGCGGCCCGAGCCGTGTCCGACCTCGGCTTCCGGGGCATCGCCCTCGGAGGGCTGTCGGTGGGCGAATCGGCCCCCGAGCGCAACCACGCCATCGAAGCCGCAGTCTCCGAACTCCCCGTCGACCGGGTTCGATACGTGATGGGCCTGGGCGACAGCGAAGGGGTCCTCGATGCGGTGGCCCGCGGCTGTGACCTCTTCGACTGCGTGTGGCCCACCCGGCTCGCCCGTCACGGGAAGGTCCTCACCGGCACCGGCGACTTCAACGTGCGCCGCGCCGAGTTCCAGGACGACCCGGCCCCACTCGACGCCGCATGCGAGTGCTCCACCTGTCACACGTACTCCCGGGCCTACCTCAACCATCTTGTTCGGGTCAAGGAACTGGCCGCCCACCGCCTCCTGTCGATCCACAACCTCCACTACACCCTGCGGCTGCTGTCCGGGGCCCGGGCGGCGATCGAAGCGGGTGACCTCGCCGAATACCGATCCACGGTCATCGACGCCCGAACGTAATCCGAGCGCCGCCGGGTTCGCGTTCCGCCTCGTCTCAACTAACCTCTCCACGCCCCTCTGGAGAACCCATGCTTGTTTTCGCGCAGACCGAATCGTCATCCCTCCAAACGTTCCTTCCCCTCATCCTTCTGGGCGCGGTCTTCTACTTCATGCTCATTCGTCCCCAGCGGAAGCGTCAGAAGGCCCAGCAGGCGCTCTTGTCCTCCCTCGAGGTCGGTGACGAGGTCCGGACGGCCGGCGGCATCCACGGGCGGATCCGCTCGCTGCATCCCGAGACCGCCGTTCTCACCGTCGAGGACGGCTCCTACATCCGGTTCCACCGGCGGTCGATCACCGAGAAGATCGTCCGGGAACCGTGATGGCCCGCCGGACGGTCGCCCTCGTCCTCATCCTCGGTGTGGCGTGGGGCGGCATCGGGGCCGCCGTGTCCGCCGGGTTCCTCCCCAAGCTCGGTCTCGACCTGCAAGGTGGGATCTCCGCCATCCTCACCGCACCCGAAGGCACGGACACGGATCTTCTTGAGCAGGCGGTCAGCGTCATGCGCAACCGGATCGAAGCGTCAGGGGTACAGGAGCCGGAGATCTCGATCGAAGGGGACCGCAACGTCCTCGTGCAGCTCCCCGGGGTCACTGACACCGAGGAAGCACTCGAAGTCCTCGGCCAGACCGGCCTCCTCAGCTTCAGACCGGTGCTGGACGCGGTGCCCGCCGGCACCGTCGAAGTCGAGGGCGACGGCGACGATCCCTCCCGCCAGGCCTGGCTGGCCGGCCCGGACGGCCTCTCCTACCTGGTGGGCCCCTCCGAGCTCATCGGCTCGTACCTCACCGAGGCGATCGCCACCGTGGCCCAGAGCGGCGTCGGGTTCGAGGTGAACCTCGGGTTTGACGACACCGGCGCCGAGCTGTTCGCCGACCTCACCGCCGCCGCGGCCGCCCAACCCATGACC
>JBFKVA010000175.1:0-2988 GCA_041635475.1 Acidimicrobiia bacterium
CGCCGTCGCTCAACATTCACCGTCTTCCGAATCGTTCGATCCGCCGCCGCTTCTCCAAGAAGATGAGACGCCGCGTCGATTTCCAGACGGTGGACGTCGAGTTCAACGCCGACACATGCGCCAAGGTGCACGAGCTCCTCGACCTCCCTCATCCCGACGAGCATCGCTGTGGCATCCGGGTCGACGTTCCCACCTTGTCGGGGTTCCGGCCGGCTGTGACCGGTGAGACGTTACGTCTCCGCCCCCACACGAACCCGACCACACACCGGACTGGGGTCACCGTGGTCATCCGAGGCCGCTCATGACGTTGCCTCAGGTGACCGGCTACGGGTACAGGCCGCACTCCCCGAATGGGGGCCATGACTGGTGTTCGCTGTATCAGGCGAACGGCACGGTGATCTGCTCGTGGTGTGGTCGCATCGAGAACGCCGACGGGCACGCCGTGCGACTCGGGGCGGGCGAACCCGACGACCGGAAAGGCGCGTCGTGAACCGCTCCCAGGAGAACGTCCTCGCCGCTCTGCAAGCCAACCCCGGGTTGACATGCAAGTACGACCTCGTGCGGTGGATGCAATCGCATGGCCGGTGGGCCGGGTCGGATTCGGTGCCGAAGCGGATCTGCGAGCTGATCGACGCCGGCTACCAGGTGGACCGCACGACGATGTGCGCCGAGCATGACCATCAGGCCCGCTGCTACGGCCTGGTCGACGCGCCAGTACAGCTGGTGTTCTCGTGACCGTCGACGTGACGTTGGACGGGTCGCTGCCGGTGGGCAACGCCGAGTACGTGTGCGAGGCGGGGCATGAGGAGTGTTCCACGTCGCATGATGGGGGCCCGTGCACCCACCCCAGGTGGTGGGTGGCGTGACCTACCAGTCGTCGAAGCATTTGGACGCGAAGACCACGTTGGCGTTGTCGCATCCCGATCGGGTGGTCGTCGGGGGACCCGTGCGGAGGGCACCCGAGTTGGACTCGGCGTCACACCTGTCGGAGCTGGTCGACGAGATCTTCTGGCGTGAGGAGTGGCGGGCCCGGGCGGCGTGCGTCGGGTTGAACACCGACCTGTTCTTCCCCGGCCCCGGTGAGAAACCCCACCCGGACGCGGTGGCCGCCTGCGACCGGTGCCCCGTCATCAACGAATGCTTGGTGATGGCGTTGGGGATGGGTTCGCAGTCCCAGCATGGGATCTTTGGTGGGACGAACGGGGCGCAGCGGCTTCGTCGCCTCCGTGGTCGCACGATGCCGAACCTGTCGCACAGGGTGATTGACGTCCTTGACGACGGGTTGGAGTTGACGGTCGACGAGCTCGCCTCCCGCCTCAACACGACGGCCCGCAGCGTCCAGCGGGCCGTCGGGGAGGCCGGGACGGCGGTTCGGTCCCGTGCCGCGTATCGGGGCCGCGTGTACTACCGGGCGAAGGCGGGAAGGCCACCCCGGGATGAGTGACCTGTTGGACAGTCGCCTGGTGGATGTGGTCGCCGACAAGGAGACCAGCCGCGAAGCGTGGTTGGAGGTGCGTCGCAGCGGCCTGGGCGGCTCCGACGCGGCGGCTGTTGCGGACCTGTCGCCGTGGCGGAGTCGGCTGGGCTTGTACTTGGACAAGCGCGGCGAACTCGACAACGACGACGGCGAGTCGGAGCGGATGGCGTGGGGCAAACGCCTCGAACCGGTCGTTGCCGCCGTGTACGCGCAGGATACGGGCCGCCTTGTCCTCAACCCACAGTTCACATACAGATCCCGGTCCCATCCGTTCATGCTCGCCACCCCCGACCGTCTCGTCGTCGACAGCGACGACATGGGCGGCCTCGAGGTCAAGACCACGTCGGCGTGGCAGGCCGACTCGTGGGCGCACAGTGTGCCCGACCACTACGCCCTCCAATGCCAGCACTACATGGCCGTCACCGGCCTCGCCTGGTGGGACGTGTCCGTCCTGATCGGCGGCAACACCTACCGCACGTTCCGACTGCACCGAGACGACCGCCTCATCGCCGCCCTCATCGACCTCGAGGAACGCTTCTGGACAGACCACGTCGAAGCTGGGGTGCCACCCCCAGTGTCAGGTGTCACTGATGACCTGCGGTTCGTCGAAGCCGAACCCGCCAAGACGGTTGTCCTTCCCAACTCGGCGGTCGCGCTCATCGCGGACCGTCGCCGCGCCCATGAGGAAGCGAAACGGTGGACCGACCGCAAAGCCCACCTGGACACGCAGCTGCGTGGCCTCCTCCTCGACGCCGAAGAGGGGTACCTGGCCGGCCACGACACCCCCGCCGTCACCTGGAAAGAGGCCGCCAGTCGTGACGTGTTCGACACTGACCGGTTCGCAGCCGACCACCCCCACCTGTACGCCCAATACACAACCAGCCGCCCAGGCAGCCGCCGGCTGCTCGTCAAATAGGAGAACCCCATGGCACACGCCGACCTCGCGGAACGTCTCGAAGAGAAAGCCGCCACCCCATCCACGCCGGGCCGCAGCCTGTTCGACCTGCTCCGCCAAATGGAACCCGAGTTCGCCAGGGCCCTCCCCAAGCACGTCGACACCGCCCGGTTCCTCAGAATGGCCCTCACCACGGTCCGCACCAACCCGGGCCTCCTCCAAGCCACCCCCGAGAGTGTGCTGGGAGGCTTCATGGCCGCCGCCCAACTGGGCCTCGAAATCAGTGACGTCCGCGGCCAAGCGTTCCTCATTCCCCGCAAGAGCCGCCAGACCGGCCGCACAGAAGCCACCTTCCAACTTGGCTACAGGGGCCTCATCGACATGGCATGGCGGTCCGGTATCAGTGTTGAGGTCCGCGAGGTGTACCCGGGGGAGCGGTTCCACGTTCGCTTGGGCACCGACTCGGGCATCGACCACGAGTGGTCCCCAACCCGAGACGGGGACCCGATCGCCTACTACGCGGTCGCGCACTTCGCTGACGATCGCCGCCCCCAGTTCGACATCATGACCGAAGCCGAAATCGAGGAGCACCGCGACCGGTTCGCGGGCACCACGA
>JBFKVA010000176.1:0-2973 GCA_041635475.1 Acidimicrobiia bacterium
CGAGATCGACCTCTACTCGGTGCCCGATGCCGGCTTCTGCACGCCGAGCACCGACTACAAGGACTCGCTGGCGCTGGGGGTGTACGGACCGGGCTCGTACAAGATCTTCCTCAAGGGGGACCAGGTCGCCAGCGTCGATCTCTGAGTACGAAGTACGGAGCACGGAGTACGGGGTAGGGACCCGTGGTACGGAGGTGGGTGCACGGCGGGACGGAGGACGACGGACGGTGGAGGACGGCCGGGTTCCAGAGAGCGTTTCCCTGTGGTACTGATGGGCCATGCGCACCCTCGATCGCCTGGCTGTCGCCCGCCGGATCCACGCCCTCACGATTCGCCTCTACGGTCTGACCGAACGGTTCCCAGCGCGCGAGCGATTTGGGCTTGCATCCCAGCTTCGGAGGGCCTGCGTCGCGGCGGGATCGAACATCGCTGAAGGCGACGCCAGCAACAGCAATCGCGAGTTCGCGCGGTACTTGGATATCTCGAAGGCCTCGATGGGCGAAGTCGACTACCAGCTCTTTCTCGCCCGGGACCTCGGCTACATCGGCGTCGCCGAGTACAAGGCCTTGGCGGAGGAGGTCACCAGCGATCCGGGCCATGCTCGTGTCTCTTGCCACAGCAGTACGCGCTCGGCCACGCCTCAAGAGCGCGGGTCCCGGCTGACCCCCAACGCCGGCCATCCTTCGTCCCCCGTCCTCCGTCGTTCGTCCTTCGTCCTCCGTACTCCGTACTTCGTACTCCCCTACGGCAGCGCCAGCGAACGGATGACGAACGCGGCCATCTGACCGCGGAGCACCGGGTTGTTGGGGCAGTACTTCGTGCCTTCGGGGTTGCAGCCCGACGTCACACCGGCGGCGTGAAGTTCTTCGATGTCCTGTTCGAAGATCCCGGTGTCGTCGGTGAACGGGTCACCGCCCGGGTTGGCGGCCAGTCCGAGCGTGCGAACGAGGAACGCCGCCATCTCGGCCCGGGTCACGGGCTTGTCCGGGCAGAAGAGCGTGCCGGCCTCGTTGCACCCGCGGGTGATTCCGTTGGCGAAGAGGATCTCGATGTCGTCCTCGAAGATCCCGGTGTCGTCGGTGAACGGGTCACCGGCCGTGTTCCCGGTGAACCCGAATGCCCGCACGAGGAATCTCGCCATCTGGCCTCGTGTCACGGACTGCTCGGGGCAGTACTTCGTGCCTTCGGGGTTGCAGCCCCCGGTGACCCCGAGTTCGGACAGGCCGAGGATCTCGCCGGCGAAGGCGTGGCTCGGACCAACGTCGGCAAAGCGGGGGAGCACGGTGATGCCGAACCAATGGGACCGGAGGGCGAGGGTCTCCTGGACGAATCGCCCCGAGGCGACGATCGTCTTGGGACGGCCGTCATCGATCGTCCGGAGCGTGACCGACCCCACCGAGCCGGACACGTGCCGGGTGGACACGATGGCGTCGAACACCCACTGGACGCCGAGAGCAGCGGCCAAAGGTCCCTGGGACTTGGTGGAACTCCACGTCGAGAACGGGTTGGCGGCCGCCGCCGTGTGGGCCGCGCTGTCATCGACCGACACGAGGTACGGCACCTGGGCCGCTCCCCAATAGTCGGCGTTGTTCTCGGTGGCTCCGCCCGACGACGACGAGAACACGGCCAGGGCGACCGAGCCCTGGAACGACACGAGCTGGCCCGCCGAGCCGTTCACGAGCGATGTCCAGACGGGATGGGCGGCTTGGGCGGTGTACCCGCCGTAGACCTGGTCGACGCTCGTCGAGAAGAGGTTGCACCAGCAGAGCTCCTTGAGCGTCTCGGTGGCCGAGGCCGGGGGGCCCATCGTGATGAGGCGATGAACCGCAAACGACCGGGAAGCGAGGGCTTGGGCCCGCAACGCCTCGACCGGCCACGACTCGGGCATCTCCGACACCCCCCGCAGGTAGGTCTCGAGCCCGGCTTGGTGGATCGCGTGCAGCTTGCCGGTCTGGGGCGCCTGGCGGATCCGCAGCTGCCCACCCCGGTACTCGCGGGCCCGGGCATCGAGGTAGAAGCCGCCTCCCGGCGCGGGCTGGACGGACCCGTTGCAGGTGCCGCTGGCCTGGCCCGCGCTCCACGAGGTGCCGGTCCAGCGCTGGTACTCGCAGGTGGTGGCCAGGACCCGGGTGAACCGCCACGTCTCGCCCGGGTTGAGCGTGAGCGGACAGGTGCCTGAGTCGTCGAAACAGGCCGCCGCCGTGCCGACGGTGGGGGAGACGACGACCGACTCGGTGTGTTGGATGAGGTTGACCCACACCGGGGCCGACTGGGTGCGGACGTAGCTGCCGGCGGGGACCACGGCAGTGATGTCGCGGATCTCCGTCCCCTGGAAGTAGTGGGCGATGATCTGCTCGGCGGTTGACCCGGCGTGGGCCATCCCCTTCGCCCCGTACTGGCTCATCCCGATCCCGTGGCCGTACCCGGAGCCATCGAAACGGAAGTCATCGGCGGCAGACGCGGGCAGGGCGGTGACCAAGAGGGCGAGAATGCACAGCACCGCGAGGAGTTCCACCCTCCTACCCCGCATGATGTCCTCGCGTTCGCTCGGACGATGCTGGGGCCCCTTCCGTCAATGCGTGGAGGACGGACGAAGGAGCAACGCAGGTCTCGTCGTAGTCGACGATCGGGGGCGGGTGGGCCGGGTCGGCGCAGGCCGGACACGCCGGATCCCGCCCGAAGCTGACCTCATCGGTGGTGGCCGCCAGGGCGTCATAGAGCAGGAGTCGACCGACGAGGGGATCGCCGATCCCGAGGATGAGCTTGATGGCCTCCACCGCCTGCATCGAGCCGACGATCCCGGGCAGGACTCCGAGCACCCCGGCCTCGGCGCAGTTGGGGGCGAACTCGGGTGGGGGAGGAGCGGGGAAGAGGCATCGGTAGCACGGACCGACGTAGGGATCGAACACGGTGACCTGGCCGTCGAACCGGAAGATGGACCCGTGCACGACCGCGGTCCGGAGCCGGAGCGAC
>JBFKVA010000177.1:0-2902 GCA_041635475.1 Acidimicrobiia bacterium
CCGTTCGGCGTCCCGTTCCTGGCCGTTCCGGCCCTGGCGGTGCTCCTGGTCGGCCTCGACCGGGCCTCGGGCGGTCGCGGCGCGGCCCTGGCCGGCGGCGTGTTCGGGTTCCTCTTCGTGGCCGGGCTCATGGTGTGGATCCGCAACCTGACGGCCGGCTTGGCCGACGTCGCCTGGATCATGCTGGCGGTGTTCCACGTTGTCCCGTTCGCCGTGTTCGGCTGGGTGGCGCACCGGGTGACCTCCCAGCAGGCGTGGATCAGGGCATCCGTCATCGTCGGGGCCTGGGCAGCCGTGTTCGCGGTCCTGCGTTGGCTCCCGGTGTTCTCGCTCGAGTGGGCCGACCCCGGGTACACCATGGCGCCGGTGACGGCGGCCCGGGATGCCGCGGCGCTCATCGGGGCCACGGGGTGGACGGTGGTGCTGGCCGTCGCCTCGGTGGGCCTTGCCCTCGCGGTCGGGATCCGCTCCGTCCGGTACGCGATGAACGGACTCGGTGTACTGGCCGTTGTGCTCGTCCTGGGAGCAGCCATCGATCTCGGGTCGACCGGCCCCGAGTTCGGGGTCGCGATCATCCAGGGCAACTCCCCGTGTCCCCAGGTCGGATGCCCCGACGAGCGCCCTCTCATCGCCCAGGGACACCTCGATCTCACACGCACCCTCGAACCCGGCGCACAGGACCTCGTCGTGTGGGCGGAGTCGTCGACGGGCTTCGCAACGGACGCCCGGCTCAACCCGGAGTGGGCCGGGGCGATCGGGGCCGAGGCCCGGCGCTTGGATGCCTTCCTCCTCCAGGGGACCGATCGCCCGGTCGGGGATCGTTGGTTCGTGAACGCCAACCTGTTGTTCGACAGGTCCGGTGACATCGTGGCCGAGTACCGCAAGCAGCATCCCGTCCCGTTCGGGGAGAGGGTCCCGTGGCGGTGGCTGTTTGGTGGACTCCCGGGGATGCGGGCCACGGACATGCTGGCCGGCGACGGCCCGGTCGTGTTCGACCTCGACGGGGTGAAGGTCGGGTCGGTGATCTCATTCGAGGGGGCGTTCGGGCGCTACGCACGCGAGCACGCTGCCCTGGGCGCCCAGTTGCTCGTCGTGGCCACCAACGAGTCCTCCTACGGCAACGGCGCGGCCGCCGACCAGCTCATCTGGATGACCCGCATGCGGTCCGCCGAGTTGGGCATGGACGTTGTGCACGCGGCCATCACCGGCGCGTCGACGGTCATCCGCGACGGCGTTCCCGGCGAGATCTCCGCCCTCTACGAGCCGGCGATCGTGACGGGAACGGTTCGCCTGCGCGACGCCCCGCCCACCCCGTACGCCAGGCTGGGCGACTGGCTCGTGGCCGCGACCCTCGTGGTCGGTGGCGCCACGTGGGTGACCACGGAGGTGCGCCGACAGAGCCCGATCACGAGGCCAGTTCCACCCCCGACCCGGGACTCACCTCCCCGATGAGCTGAGCAGGGTGACCGTGGCGGACGAATCGTTCGATCACCGCATCGACCGCGGTGGGTGTCACGATCGCCACGAACCCGATCCCCATGTTGAAGGTCCCGAAGAGGTCGGCGTCGTCGAGGTCCCCCACGCGCGAGAGCCACTCGAAGATCAACGGTGGGTGCCAGGTCGATCGCCTGATCGTCGCCCCGAGGCCGGCCGGGAGGAGGCGGGGAACGTTGCCGGGGAGGCCCCCCCCGGTCACGTGGACCAGGCCGTGGACTCCCGCCATCCGGGCGACCTCGACCGCGGCCCGGCTGTAGACCACCGACGGCGAGAGGAGGACGTCCAGGAGGGGGGTTCCACCGAAGTCCTGCTCGAGGTCGATGCCCTCGACGATGCTCCGCACGAGGGAGAACCCGTTGGAGCGGAGGTTGGGGCTCGAGACGCCGATGAGCCGATCCCCGTCCTCGACGAGGCCGGCGTGAAGGGCCCGGCCGTCCTCCACGACGCCCAGGGCCGTCCCCGCCAGGTCCACCTGGTCGGGGGACATCACCCCAGGGTGCTCGGCCGTCTCCCCGCCGACGAGGGCACACCCGGCGAGTCCACATGCCCGGGCCACGCCTTGGATGATGCGTTCCTCGCGTTCGGGTCGGAGTTCTCCGACCGCGAGGTAGTCGACGAAAGCGATCGGTTCGGCGCCGACGGCCGCCAGGTCATCCGCGCACATGGCGACGAGGTCCTGTCCCACGGAGTCGTAGCGATCGAACTGCCGGGCGATCTCCAGCTTCGTGCCGACCCCGTCGGTCGAGAGCATGAGCACCGGATTGGCGTACCCGGGGGGGATGCGTACCCCGGCTGCGAACCCCCCGAAGCCGCCCAGCACGCGGTCACCCCAGGTGGCGGTGACCGCCGGTCCTATGCGTTGGACGAGGCCATCGGCCGCATTCACATCCACCCCGGCCCGGCGGTAGGCCTCGCTCACGCATGCTCCAGGGAGAACTTCGTGAGCCCGTCGGGGATGGCGGTCGGGTAGACGCCCGACAGGCACGCGGTGCAGAACCCCCGTTCGGCGGAACCGGTGGCGTCGAGAAGCCCGGCGAGGCTGAGGTACCCGAGGGTGTCGGCATCGACGTGCTCGGCGATTTCGTCGACGCTCATGCGAGCTGCGAGGAGCTTGGTGGCGTCCGAGGTGTCCATGCCGTAGAAACAGGGATGGCGGTACGGAGGCGACGAGATCCGCAGGTGGACCTCGCGGGCTCCGGCCTGGCGGACCATGGCGACGAGCTTCCGAGTGGTGGAGCCGCGCACGATGGAGTCGTCGACGAGGACGACCCGCTGGCCCTCCAGCGTGGATCGAATGGGGTTGAGCTTCACCCTGATGCCCCGATCGCGCAAGAGTTGGTTCGGTTCGATGAAGGTCCGTCCCACGTACCGGTTCTTGACGAGACCGTCGGCGTACGGGATCACG
>JBFKVA010000178.1:0-2832 GCA_041635475.1 Acidimicrobiia bacterium
ACGAGCACAGCGAGTCTGCAAGCCGAGGCGCAGCACATCCCGTCGGGGCTACCTCTCAGTCGGACCCACCCTCGTGGTGGGTTCGGCTGTGTGTGGCCCCCAATGGGATGAGAACCCGGTGGCCCGAAGGGCCGGGTTCGAGACGAGGCGTCGCGCCAGCCCTAGAGACCTTCGACCCAGCCAAGCAGAGCCGACCTGGTGATCCCGAACCGCTCGTGGCCCCGGCCGAGGCTGGCAGTTTCGATGATCTGGCTCCCCGAACAGCCACCAGTATCGGCCACAGTCAGTCCAGCGAGCCGGCCGGACGGATCGACGAAGTCGCCGTTCTCGTCCGCGATGTACCGGTTCTTCCTCCACTGATCAGGTTCGATATCCTGCGGCGGCGTTCCGGGGCAAACGTCGTCGACGTTTGCCACCGAGTCGCCGTCAATATCGGGGTCGCAGGCATCGCCAACACCGTCGCTGTCCAAGTCGTCCTGACCGGGATTACTCGTGGCGGGGCAGTTGTCGAAGGCATCAAGGATCCCGTCGCCGTCGCCGTCACAGGCATCAAGAATCGGGAGGTTGCCCGAGATCGGTCCTTCGATCGTTCCAGCGCAACTCAAGATCGTTGCGTTGTTGTTGAAGGCGCCTTCGTTCACGATGCTGCTGTAGTTGACTACAAGATCGTTGTTGTTGAAGGTGCCACCGCTCTCGTTTTTCAACAGGCTGTGGTTCACGTAGACACCTTGGTTATCGAATGTGGCGCCGTTGTAGAGAAACCCGCCGCCGAAGGAGCCAGGCCGGGGGGTGCTGAGAACCTCGCCGAGGTTCGTCATGGACCCGCTCAATGTGTAGATGGTTCCATGGTTGTACATGGTTCCGGTGATGGTTGCGTCGCCGTAGTTGTAGAAGGTACCGGTGAAGAACTCGCCGCCGATCGTCAAGATGCCAGTGTCCGAGTTGGTGAACTCACCGGGACTGGCGATCGAGCCGACGCTGGTGAAGACGCCGGAGTTGACGACTCTGCCACTGTTGAACATTCCCCCAGAGTGGGCCATGGTGCCGCGGTTCGAAAAGTGGCCCCCGTTGACGTTGAAGCCGTGGAGATTCTCAATGTGCCCTTCGTTGATGAAGTCCCAGTTGATGAACACCGGCCCGTTGTTGTTCCACCGGCCATGATTGACGATCTGTCCCCATGCGTCTTCTCGAACGGGGCCGTGATTGTCCAGTGTCCCGCTTGCAGCGATCTCTAGGGTCTCTCCGGCCGCTACCACCAACCAGACATCCGCTTGATGCGATGCGCTCCCGTACACGGTGCAAGTCTTGGTGGCGGCAACCCACGTCTCTGCCGTTCCGAGGCACCAAGCCTCCAAAGAGGTCTCGGTGTCTGCAGAAGCCGCCCCCGGCCACCCGACCATCCCAATGAAAACCGACAAGGCGACCAGGACCCCACAGCGTGGGCCCAGCAACGCCCTTCTCATCCGTCAACCTCCTCAGGAAGGTGGTCCACCACCGTCCACCAAGTGGCTCGACCCTTGAGACGAGAAGGTCACCGGTGCACGCATTGCGGCCCAGGGAATGCCGCAGTTGCCAGCATCTATGAGCGGGCCGTTCCTGTCAAGGCAGGCGTGGGCGCGTGGTAGAAGCCTCGGAGGCCCGAGGGCCGGGGTGTTGCGTTGTTGGTAGGTCAGGTGTGGTGGTCACGGGGCCTGCGCGGCTTCTCACCTCGACTCAGGGAGGTGAACCCGCAGGCCCGAAGGGCCCGGTTCGGGACGAGCTCGCACAGGAGTGGCCAAACCGCTGGAGGGCACCTCTGCCTACGCTGGCACGATGTCGCCATGGGAGTCGTTGCTGTCCGCTGCCCAGGTCGGCGCCGAGTGGGCCTGGGAGCAGTTGTACAGGGACCTGGCGCCGCGGGTCCGGGGGTACCTGGTTTCGCTCGGGGCCTCCGATCCCGACAACCTCATGGGTGAGGTCTGGTTCGATGTGGCCCGCGGCATCGCGTCCTTCTCCGGTGACCGGGAGGGGTTCCGGTCATGGGTGTTCATGATCGCTCATCACCGCGTGATCGACGAGCGCCGATGGCGAGGACGACGACCACACCACCTCGTTGGCGATCTGAAGCAGTTCGATCTTGCCGGCGTCGCCGACGACGCCGAAACGGAGGCCCTTCTCCGCATCGAGAGGCGCGAGGTGCTCGCGACGCTCGATCGGCTCTCTCATGACCAGCGCGCAGTGCTGGCATTGCGGATCTTGGGGGATCTCACGGTGAATGAGGTCGCGCTGGTTCTCGACAAGACGCCTGGCGCAGTGAAGGCACTCCAGCGCCGCGCGCTCCGGGCCCTCCGAAAGAGAATCGATCAGGGCGTACCCCTATGAGCGATCTGAACGGTTACGACGTTGAGATGAGCACATTCCCAAGCGACGAGCAGGTCGAACGGATCCTCTTGGGCGAGGGAGTGGACGACGCACGGGTCGCCGAACTGGCCCGGGCCGTCAACGCGATTCGCGCCCTTGGCAACGAGCCGATCGCCGAGGACGTGGCCCGTCGACATGTCGCCATGGCGTCGGTCGAGTCCTCCCTTTCACTCGACACCCGAGGTGCGCAGGCACCACTTCGCGAGCATCAAGCACTTCCCAGGAGACGATTCGCAGTGACCAACGCCTTCCCCTCAGCCACGGCCAGGACCTTCGTCCTCGCCGTCACCATTGCCAACCTCGGGACCGGTGTGGCCGTGGCCGCCTACGGCTCCGCTCCCGGTGACACGTTGCACGGCCTTGATCGAGCAATGGAACGAGTTGGCATCGCCAACGGGGGGGCCCACGATCGCCTGCAGGAAGCCCAGGACC
>JBFKVA010000179.1:0-2729 GCA_041635475.1 Acidimicrobiia bacterium
CGCCCAACCCGGCCCGGGCCGCCGACTCGGCCTTGGGTGAGATCACCGTGACCACCCACAGGGGAACATCAAACCGCTTGGCCAGTGACCCGGCCGTCTCGAGTGCCGCCTCGGAGGTGTGGGAGCCGTCGACCGGACAGACGATTCTGCGCGTCGGAGAGAGGTCGCGACCCTCCATCGACGGCCCGGCGAGGACCACCGGACGACCCACAAGCCTCACCACCCCCTCGGCAACCGACCCGATTCGGCCGTCGTGCAGGCCGATGGACGCGGCGGTGGCCATGCACACGATGCCCCGCTCGCCGGCGAGCTTCACGATGCCATCCACCGGGTCACCGTCGGGGATGACATCGACCGCCACCTCGTGTCCGGCGAGATGCTCGTCGGCGACCGCCGGCAGCCAGTCGGTGGCGTCGGCGCCGACGGAGCACAGGCGAATGGACATCCCGAGCCTCTTGGAGAGGCGAGCGGCGACCGGGATCGCCCGCAGGCTGGCGTCGCGTCCGTCGAGAGGGACGACGAGTTCTCGCAGGTCGCGGACTTCTGGTGTGCTCATGGTCAACCTCTCGGTGTGGGCCCGGTGTATCTCACCGCAAGGCTATTTCATGACGACAGGCGGTGCGTCCCAGACGGTACTCCCCGTGTCAGGGCCCTCGGCGCCGCATGAGCGGCTGGACGAACCGGGCCACTCGCATCGGTTCGGCGGCCAGCGCAGCCAGGACGCCACCGCCGAGGGCGCCGGCCACTCCCGGGCTCGAGACGTCGGCACCAGCCAGGAAGAGGCCCTTGATGGACGTTCGGGGTACGAGCGACTCATCGGTGAACCGTCGGGGAGCCGTGCCGAGCCCGTAGATGGATCCTTGGGTTGCCATGGCGAAGTGGTTCGTCGAAAGCGGCGTCGACATCTCGACGTGATCGACCAACGGCGCCAGCCCCGGGTAGTGCTCGAGGTACTGGGCCAGGAGGACCTCGGTGAGTTCGCCCTTGAAGGCCTCGTAGGCCTCGCCGCGACGCTGACGACGCGTCCCCACCCAACGCTCGAAGGGCTCCCAGTCGACGAACGTGATGGCCTCCCCCGTGTGACGCAGGTCCGGGCCCGGGTCATGGGTCGGATCCTTGAGGGATGGGAAACTGCAGAACAGGATCGGGCACCGCCCCGTCGGTCGATCGGGCGTCACCTCCCACACCGCCGTTTCCATGTCCCACGTGTCGTAGAACCACTGGCAGTGCCTGGCCGCACCGTGCCTGCCGACGTCGCCCTGGAAGCCGAGATAGAGGCTCACATGGGCCGGGCCCGGCCGGCGGTAGGGGTCCTGCCCCTGCGGGAGACCACCGTCGAGCATGTCCGAGGTGGGAAGCGCCCCGGCTGCGCTGATCACCTTGCCCGCCGCAACCTCGGACCCGTCGGCGAGACGCACCCCCACCACCCGACCCGACCGGACGATGATCTCCTCCACGGTGTGCCGGACTGCCGTCCACCCCCCGGCGGAGGCGACACCCGCCAGCAGGGTCCGGGCGATGCCGGGTGCTCCCCCGACCGGGTAGTAGGCGCCGTAGAGGAAGTGCTGAACCATGAGGGCGTGCATGGCGAAGGACGAGTTGGCGGGGGTGGCTCCGTAGTAGCCCCACTGGGCCGACAGCACAGCCCGCAGCCGCTCATCGGCGGTCAGCGACCGGAGCACCTCCGCTGTGGTCGCTCGCAGGTGCGGCATGGCGGCTTCCCGGGCGGCGCGTCGACCGCCGGGGATGGGCAGCCGGGGAACGGCCCTGGCCCTGAGGAATGTGGCAGCGGCCCGGGAGGCGTGACGAACGAGGTCGAGGTAGGCATCGACGGCGGCGACCTCCTGGGGGAAGTGGTCGTGCAGGGTCCGGCGGAACTCCTCCTTGGAGGACGGGAACTGGATCGTGAAGCCGTCGGGGAAGTTGAACTCGTCGTAGACGTCCCCGACGGACTCCCACCGCAGCCTGCCGTCGGTGAGCTCGTGGAGAAGCCGACCGGGGTAGCTGGCGAGGGACATCTCGCCCACGATGTGCACCCCCACGTCCCACTGGTAGCCCGGCCGCCGGAAGGCGTGGGTGAAACCCCCCGGCTTGGAGTGCTGTTCGAGGATGAGCACCCGCCGGCCCAACCGGGAGAGGATGCCGGCCGCTGTCATCCCTCCCATTCCCGAGCCGACCACGATGTAGTCCCACGGTCCGTCGGGGATGTCGTGGCTCCAGGGGCGGTCATCATCGATCATTCCGAGGGAGGCTACGGCCCGGGAGCGCCCACGCCAATACCGCCGTGGGGCAGACCGGTAGCCTTCCGGGTGGAGGCGTCCCATGCGCAGGCTGCTGTTGTTCGTCGTCGCGGTGCTGGTTGTGGGTTCTTGCTCGTCTGGCATCGGGGGCGTCGAGTCGCTGGGGGAGCGGTAGTGGGCGTCCCCGGGTTCGCCCGGCTGGCTGACGGGCTCACGCTGGCCCGGTTCGGGCTGGCACTCGCGGCAGGGGCGGCGTTCGGGGTGGGCGAAGTCGATACGGGGGCCGCGATCGTCGCTGTCGCCTGGTGGAGCGACCTGGCGGACGGGCGCTTGGCCCGACGAGCCGGCGGTGGAACGCGGTACGGACACCTCGACCTGCCTGCGGACCTGGCGCTCATGGCCGGGGCCTTCGTCGGCCTCCTCGTCGCCGGCCATGTCCCTGTCGGGGTCACGGCGACGGCCGTGGTCTTCTTGGCGGCTGCCATCGGA
>JBFKVA010000180.1:0-2667 GCA_041635475.1 Acidimicrobiia bacterium
GACCCCTCCCTCAGCGAGCGCCCGACCGGCGCCGATGACGCATCGCCGGCTCATCTCATCGTCCTCCAGGCCCGAGTCCCGGTACAGGTACCGGAGTTCGGGTGAGATGACGTACGGGGGGTTGGCGACGATGAGGTCGAAACGCTCACCGTCCACGGGCTCGAGGAGGTCCCCGTGGACCGTTTCCACGTTCGTGATCCCGTTGAGGGCGGCATTGAGCCGGGTGGCGGCGACGGCCCGGCGGCTGAGATCCACCGCGACCACGGCGGTCGCATGTGCGGACATCCCCAGGGCATGCACCCCGTTGCCCGAACCGATGTCGAGGGCGCGGCCCACTGCCTCCCGCGGCGTGAGCGACGTGGCAACCTCGGTGGCCCACGTGATCCCGAGCACGTGATCGGCTGTGTACGGCCGGTCCCTTCGATCTGACGCCAGGAGGAGCCCCCGATATGTGCCAAAGGACAGCGCCGACTCCACACGGCCGGCGCCCACCCGGCGGAGGAGGCCGGCTGAGATCAGCGGACCGACCGGGCCCAGGTCCCGTTCGAGGTCTGGTTCTGGGACGCGATGACCGTGGCCGAACACCTGGGCGATCGTCGGCGTCTGCCTTGATCGAATGGCCTTGCCGAGTTCGGCGACGACGGTGAGCCGGGACGCGTCCGGGGCGCTCAATCTTCGTCGTCGAGGTGATCGAGAATGTCGCCGTCTGGTGGCGGGTCTGAGCCCGGTCGGCTTCCGTGCCGGCCATCACCGAAGGTCACCTCACCCGCACCCTCATCCCCGAGGGATCCGGTGTCGATCTCCAGCTTGGGAATCACCTCGCCGCCTGCCGCAGCGGTGCCGTGGATCTCCACTTTGGGGAAGACCTTGCCCTCCGCGTCGGGACCCGCATCCAACTCCACCTTCGGGAACACCTTCCCGGCCTTCTCGCCCTCCTCCACCTTCCACGTCGTCTCGGGGTTGCCTCCCTTGGCCGGCTCCGGCCCGGGTCCGGGATCGATCTCCAACTTCGGGAACACCTTGCCCTCGGCCTCGCCGGCGGGCGAATCCAGCTTCGGGAACATCGGTCCCGCCTTCTCGCCCTCCTCCACCTTCCAGGTGGCCTCAACCATTCCCTTCCCTTTCGTCTCGGTCGCCTCGGGACCGACTTCCAGCTTGGGGAATACCGGGCCCTCGTCATCGACCGGATGCACGTCCACCTTCGGGATGACCTCGCCGTCGGGCCGCGGCGGGGGTGGTTCGACGAAGACGCCGTCTTCACCGTCGTAGCCCGTCCCGCCCAGTTCGAGCCTCTCGGGCACGTCGTCGGGGAGGCTCGCCTCCCGGACGACCTCCTTGACCTTGCTCCCCACGACCACGTGATCACGGGCTTGTTGACCCCTCCGTGGACGATCACCTTTGCCCCTCCTGACGAGGAACCCGATGAGCCAACCGACGACGCCCGCGCCGGCAATGAGGAGGAACCAGAAGAGCCCGCTCTCGTCCGAATCGCCCCCGTCACCGGATCCTCCATCCCCGGGCCCGGGAGCGACCAGGGCCGGGACCGTTGTCGTGGTGACCGTCACCGCGGGGGAGGTCACCATCGGCCCCGGGGCGATCGTGGTCGCCGGGAGGGTCGTCTGGGTGGTCGTCGTCGGGGGCCGCGTGGTCGTCGTCGGGGGCCGGGTGGTGGTGGTTGTCGTCGACGTCGTTGTCGTCGTCGTGGAGGTGGTGGTGGTCGACGTCGTCGTGGCCGGTCCGATGATCCGGAACGGGGCAGCCGCCCACACGCCGCACGGACCTCCCGTGGCATCGGCCTGGCAGGCCCGGACCTCGACCGACTGTCCGGGCGGGCCGGTGATCGTGAGCGTCATCTTCACCGACCCGGCCGCGTCCGACGTGGCACTGCCGGAGGCGACGCCCCCCACAGTGAACGCGATTTCCACCATCGGGCTGAACCCCTCGCCGGTCACGGCCACGGTGGACGGGCTCGGGCCCTGGTCGGGGGCGAGGACGAGTATCGGTGACGCCGAGACGGGAACCGCTCCGAGAAGAACCATCGCAGTGACGAGCGGGATCACTTGGCCCACGAGCCGTCGCCATGGAGATCGCCGAATCACGCTGGTACCTTCCCGCCTCCGAGGTCGAACCATACCGCGTGCTGCCGGGGCGCGCACCCCTTGCGGGCCCGGGGTCAGGCGAGGGAACGCAGCTCTACCCGGCGGATCTTGCCCGAGACGGTCTTGGGGAGCTCATCGAGGAACGCCACCTCCCGCGGGTACTTGTAGGGCGCGGTGATCGCCTTCACGTGGTCCTGGAGTTCCCGGGCCAGTTCCTCGGATGCCTCGTAGCCGTCCGCAAGGACGACGAAGGCCTTGACGATGTGACCCCGCTCGGAATCCGGTTTGCCCACGACCGCGGCTTCGACGACACCCGGGTGTTCGATGAGTGCCGATTCCACCTCGAACGGACCGATCCGATACGCCGCGGAGAGAATGACGTCGTCGGCCCGGCCCACGAACCAGATGTAGCCGTCCTCATCCTTGAAGGCGCGGTCACCGGTGTAGTACCAGCCCTGACGGAAGGCCTCAGCGTTGCGTTCTGGGTCCTTCCAGTACTCCACGAACAGCCCGACCGGACGCGGATCCGTTCGCACGGCGATGTGCCCTTCCTCTCCCACCGCCAGCA
>JBFKVA010000181.1:0-2631 GCA_041635475.1 Acidimicrobiia bacterium
AGGTCGCCGAACGCCTCGCCGATCGCCTCGTCGATGGCCAGCCAGCGGTCGAGCCAGCCACCGGTGGCCGCGGGTGCCTGGGCGGCCAGCTGGGTGGCGAACGAGGCCGGGTCGGTGCGGATGAAGACACTGCCCGAGGCCAGCGGGTCCCGCCACCCGCCGCTGTCGACCACGACCTGGGGCAGGTCGGTGCGCCGCCCCATCCACAGCATGAGCTCCTTCGAGGTGGGGATGGAGCCGAACCGGAGGATGGCGGTGGGGTCGAGGTCGTCGAGGAGTCCGATGCGGGCGATGACATCCCCGTGGACGAGGGCGTCGATGCGCCCGGTGGGGGAGAGCGGGTCGGCCAGGAGGGGCCAGCCTCGCGACGCGGCCAGGGCCAGGGCCTCGGCCGGGGAGCCGTCACCGCAGACGACGATCGGTCGCCCGGCCAGGAGGTCCGCCACCGACTCGACGGATCGCCGATCGACCGAACGGGGGAGCACCTGCTCCCACGCCAGCCCGCCCGAGGGGGTGGAGACGGTTTCACTCGGTTCGGGCCCGAGCGGTTCTCGGAACGCCAAGTTGAGGTGAACGGGGCCGGCGGGGGCCGAGGTTGCCTCCATGAGGGCCCGGGAGGCGGTCCCGACGAGGCTGTCCATCCACTGGGCGGTTGGTTCGGGAACCCCGACGTCGTGGAACCAGCGGACGTGGCGCCCGTAGAGGTCGAGTTGGTCGATCGACTGCGGGGCCCCGACGTCGCGCAGTTCCGGGGGGCGGTCGGCGGTGAGCAGGATGATGGGGACTCGCGACAGGTTGGCTTCGACCACCGCCGGGAAGTACTGGGCGGCAGCCGTCCCGGACGTGCAGATGAGGGCGACGGGATGGCCGGTCGCCTTGGCGGCCCCAACGGCGGCGAAGGCGGCCGAGCGCTCGTCGATGACCGAGTGGACCGTCAGCCCCTCGACCTCGGCCGTGGCGTAGGCGAGCGGCGTGTTGCGTGACCCGGGGGACACGAACACGTGCGTGAGGCCGTTGGCGTGGAGCGTGCCGAGGAGCGCCTCGCAGGCGACGTGGTTGCGGTTGGGCATCGCAGGCGATGCTATCGGGTGTCCTCGGGCCGTACCTCCGGTAGCGTGCGCCGGATGCGTGTGCAGCGAACGGGTGCGGGGCGGCCGCGGGTCGTGCTCCTGCACGGCTTCACCCAGCAGGGCGAGCACATGCGGGAGGCGGCCCAGATGATCGGCCATCCCAGCGCCTCCCCCGACTTGCCGGGCCACGGGCCGGAACCGGTGTTCCCGGCCACCATGGACGAGGCCGTGGAGCGGGTCATCGAGCTGTGCGGCTCGGCCCAGGCCCTCATCGGGTACTCGATGGGGGGACGGGTGGCGCTGCGGGCCGCCCCCCACCTACCTCACCTGGAGGTGCTCGTGCTCGTGTCCGCCACCGCCGGACTCCCCGAGGCGGAGCGGGTTGACCGACAGGCAGCGGACGAGGCCCTGGCCGTCCGGTTCGAATCGGAGCCGGTGGAGGAGATGATCGACGAGTGGCTGGGCGCTCCCATGTTCGCAGGCATGGCCCGGCGGTCCGAGTCGTGGCGCGCCCGCGACCGGGCCCTGCGCCTGGCCGCCTCGGGCCCCGGACTGGCCGCGTCGCTGCGGGGGATGGGGCAGGGGGCGGTCGAGCAGGTGTCCGACGCCGAGTTGGCGGCGTTGCCGATGCGCGTGCACTGCGTGGCTGGTGCCGCCGATGCCGGCTACGCGGCGGAGGCCGAGCGTATGGCCTCGGTCATCCCGGGGGGAATCGCCTGCATTCACCCCACCGCCGGGCACGCCCTGCTGGCCGAGGACCCCGGGTTCGCGGTCCGCGACGTGCGGGTGTTGCTGCTGTGAAGGGGTACGAGGTACGAGAGACGAGAGACGAGAGACGAGAGACGAGGAGTCACGGGTCGGGCGTCGAGAGTCGAGAGACGAGAGACGAGAGACGAGAGACGAGGAGCGAGGTACGAGGCCGGGGGTCAGCCAGCCGGTTCTGTCTTTGAGGGTGGTCTCCGTCGGACGCTGGCGACGAGCCCGAGCATCATCGCACGGACCTCCGACAGCTCTCCTTCGAGATCGTCGAACACTTCGGGTCGGAGCCACCCGAGATCTCTCGCGAGCAGGAGTTGGTAGTTGACCTCGTTGATGGATCCGAGTGCGATGCTGAGGTGGCGGGCGAAGACCCGGTTGCTTTCACTGCCATGACCCTCCGCGATGTTTGAGCCGATCGCGACGGCTGCCCGACGCACCTGGGCAGTGAGCCCGTAGCGTTCTTCCGCGGGGAACTCGGTCGTCTCCTCGTAGATCCTGAGCGTTGTCGCATGGGCCTTTCGGGCGACGAGAAGGCGTGACATCGTTCTCACGCCGCAGTGATATCAGTGCAGACCCGGCGGGACAACCCCCTTGTCTTCAACCTCGTCCTCTCGTACCTCGTCCTCTCGTACCTCGTTCCCTCGTACCTCGTCCTCTCGTCTCTCTCCTAGAACGCCGCAATCCCAAGCGCCATGAGCACACCCACGACCACCTGGAGGCGGGCCGTCCTCTTCAGGGCCTCGATGAGGGCCGGTCCTTCGGTGTGCTCGGCCACTCCCTTGATGGGCTTGATCCCCAGCGG
>JBFKVA010000182.1:0-2602 GCA_041635475.1 Acidimicrobiia bacterium
CCAGGGCATCGTTGGCTCATCGGTCCCCCTCGGCATCATCCCCTCGGGGACCACGAACGTCCTCGCCCGCATCCTGGGCATCCCGGGGAGGCCGATCCCGGCTGCCCGCCACCTGCTCGGTGCCTCCCCCCGCCCGATGGCAGCGATCCGGACCGAGATGGAACAGGAGAACGGGGATGTCGTTCTCGACCACGCCCTGTTCGCCCTCGGGTTCGGGTTCGATGCCGACGTGGTCGAACGAGCCGAGGTGGCGGCACACCGCAAACGCACCCTCGGGGGCGGCCATTACGCCATCAGTACGCTCGCCCAGTTGTGGGGGTACCGAGGCAAGCGCCCGCATGGCATCGTCCGGGCCGGCAGGGAGAGCATCGACGCCGTGGCCGCCCAGGTCCAGGTGCATGACGTCTACACGTATTTCGGGCGCATCCCCCTCAAGGCCGGTCCTCGCTCCGAGGGTTCCCTCACCGTCACGACGTACTCCCGCCTCGGACCGACGGTCATCCCCGGCTTGGCGATCGGGGCGGCCACCGGGACCCGGATGCCCAGGGTTCGGGGAGCCCGGGTGCTCACGGAGGTGTCGGACCTGCGCATCACCGCCCTCGACGAGCCACTCCATGCCCAGGCCGACGGCGAGCCCCTGGGCCGCATCCACACCGTTCGCATCACCCACTCGGCGGGCGCCTACTTCGCCCTGGCGTAGGGCTCCAGTCGCGGCCTGCAGGCCTGCGGGTCACGTCGCGAAGAGGCTCCGGTAAGGGGGGAACCGGAGCCTCTTCCGTTGCGGGACATAGAACGTCATGGTGTGCGACGTCGATGCCAGGGAGCTCGTTTCGCCAACGTCCTATGTGCGGCGAGTATACGTCAGGTGGACCCTTGGGGGGAAGGGGAAACCCCGGGGGCGGTCCCCAATCCCTCCACGATGCGCCAGGCCTCACGGGCCCGCTCGGTGTGCTCGTCGTACCCTTCGCCGAGTCGGCGTCGCAGGTTCGTGGCGATGGCGTCGGCCAGCACCTGTCGATAGGTACCTGCCGCGCGGCGACCGGCACGGGTCCCGACTGCCGCTGTGGTCCAGCGCACGATGAGGCCAAGGGCGGCGCCGAGGCCCCCGAGGACCACCGGGTCGAATCCCTCGGCGGGCCACACCGCACCCGGGTCGGACCAGCCCCAGGCGACCGCCGCGACGATGGCGAGGGCGGCGATCCAGGCCAGGACCGCGAGGGCTCTCCACCACGGCCGGACCGGGACGAGGAGGTGGGGGGCGACGTCGCGGCGAGCCGTGTCCAGCGCGGCGTCGAGGTCGTGGTGGGCCGAGGTGGCGGCGACCCGCAGTGGCGCTCCCAGGACGGGTCCCACCTCGTGGGCCGCGTCCATGAACGTCGAGGTGGCGGCCCCTTCCAGGGCCAGGCGGCCTTCCCGTTCTCGCCACCGGGATGTGATCTCCTCCAGCCTTGTCGTGGCCTGGCCCACGCCGAGCGCCCGGCCTCCTCGCCGGAGGAGCCCGACCAGCCGACCGATCGGGCCGCTGCCTTGGCGCGAGGCCGTCATCCGCCCTGCCGCCGCGAACGTCGAGTCGAGGGCGGGGGGTGCGACGAGACGCGTCGCCTGGCGGGCGAGACCCGGCTCGACACGATCCCACGTGGGCACGACCGGCATGCGGTCGCCGAGGCGGCTGCGGATGTCGTCGAGGAGCAGGTCGAGGTCGACGCCGAGTTTCCGGCGCACGATGTCCTTTTCACGGAATCGGGCGGCGAGCTCCTCCACGAAGCCCTCGAGTCCCATCGGGCGCCCGTCCGGGGGATCGGCGGCCACCGGGAACACCGTGGCGTCCATGCCGGAGTGGGCCAGGCGGCGCGAGAAGTGGGCGACGATCTCGGGCCGGTCGGCCACCGGCACCCGGTCGATCTGGTTGAGGACGAAGACGAACTGGTCCCGGTACGGGGCCAGGGGGACGATGAAGTCTTCGTGCAGCACCCGGTCGCTGTACTTCTCCGGGTCGGCCACCCACACTACGACGTCGACGCGCGGGAGGAGTTGTTCGACCACTCGGCGATGCCCGAACTCGACCGAGTCGATGTCCGGCATGTCGATGATCGCCAACCACGGGAGGGCGTCGTGCCCGACGCGATCGACGATGCCGAGGTCGCCGAGGAGGCGCGAAAGCCCCGGGTCAGGGTGTTTGGGGATCCACGCCAACGGCTCGTCCGTGGTGGGCCGGATGACGCCGGTGGTGGCGACGGCCTCGCCGGCCAGGGCGTTGAGAAGGCTCGACTTGCCCGAACCGGTTCCCCCGACGAGGGCCATGACGACCTCCCGCCCGAGGTAGCCCAGGCGCCGTTCGATGGCTCGGTGCCTGGCCTCCATCTCGGCCAGGGTGGGGTCCGCCAGGAGCCCTCCCAAGAAGGCCAGGAGGTGGCCGGCCGCGTCGATACGGTGGCGAAGGTCAACCATGGACCACTTCCCTGACGGCCAGGAGCCTGTCCCAATGCCCCGACACGTCCTCGACACCGACCGGTTCCAGCCGGGTGAGCACGTCCTCGAAGCGGGCGAGGTCCGACTCGAAGCAACGACCGATCGTCGCCGCGAGCGAGTCGCGCACCTCGCC
>JBFKVA010000183.1:0-2591 GCA_041635475.1 Acidimicrobiia bacterium
AGGGCGAGGTCCCGACGCTGGCCGAGGTAGTAGGCAGCCAGGAACAACGCGGCAAGGAGCATCGCGAACACGCCTCCCCGCTCGACGCCATCGGCCTGGACGCCGGTCAGGGAGGCGTCGTTGACGAGGGGGGCGAGGAAGATGACCGCCAGGACGGCCAGGGCCAGGGCGCCGGCGGGACCCATGAGCACGGGGCGGGGCTTGACGATCATCGCGAACAACCACAGGATCCCGACCCCGGCCAGCATGATCTGTGAGGGCCTGATCGAGACCCCGATGGGGACAACGAAGACGTCGGGGATCAACCGGCTGGCCAGGAGGTAGAGGGTGAGGCCGGCGAAGACGAGTCGAGCCGGGTCGCCGGGACCGGCGTCGTCCGGGTCCAGGTAGCGGGGAGGCGCTGCCGGTCTCAGCGGGCGTTCGGCCGCGGGCGTCGTGTCGAATCGCAGCCATCGCCCCTCCCCGGGGCCGCCTCGGCGCAGCAGGAGCCCGGCTCCGACGACGAGTGCGAGGAAGATGGCGACCTGCCACCCGATGGGCACCGCGTCGAATGCCCGCTCGACGAACCCGGGGGGTTGGCCGTCGGTGGGCGTGTCCACCACGACGGGCACGGTGGTCGACGGCGTGCCCTGTGTCGTCGTCGGCGACGGGGCGGTCGTGGTGGTCGTCGCCGGTTCGGTGGTTGTGGTCGGGGGGTCGGTGGTGGCGGGCGCCGTCGTGGCCGGAGTGGTGGTCGTGGCCGCCACGGTCGTGGTGGTGGTGGTCGTCCGGGGGCGGGTGGTGGTCGTCGACGCCGGAACCGTGGTGGTGGTGGTCGTCGTGGTGGTCGTCGTGGTCGTGGTCGTGGTGGTGGGCTCGGTGACGTTGACGGTGGTGCTGGCGGAGCAGCCGGCGCCGCTGGCCACCACCGGCGTCGAGCCTGCGACCTGGTCCGACGGTACGAAGTAGGGGAAGCTGGAGACATCCCCCGAGGCGTTGTGGATGGGACTGCCGTCGAACAGGATGGTGTAGGCGCCCGTGCTCTCGGTCACGGTGATCCGAATGACGCCTCCGGGCGGTGCCGTTCGTGGGCTCACGGTGATGGAGCACGCTGCCAGCGCCGGCTTGGCGGGAACGACCACGAACCCGGCCACGAGGCCGAGCATGGCCACCCCGAGTGCGACTCGTTTCAGCACGATCAGGAGCTTATCGGCAAGCGCCTGCCCCTCGGTCGTGGTCTACGCTTGGTCCGATGCCGGGCAGACGTCGTTGGTGGGTGTTCGTTGGGGCTGCCCTGGTCGTCGTCCTCATCGCTGGCGGTGTGTGGGCTGTCGTGCTGTGGGGGACCATCGGCACCGAGGACATCAACACCGCCGAACTGCGCCGAGCGATCGAAGCCGCGCCCCAGCAGACCTCGCCCGCTGACACGCTTCCCGACGTGCTCGACGACATCGAGGTGCCCGTCACGGTGGCCACGATTCCACCGTCGGAGCCGGCGACCACGACGACGACGTCCACGGCCCCCGTGGAGACGACGACCTCCACCGCCGCCCCCGCCACGACCTCCTCGACGAGCACGATCCCGGCCCCACCCAAGGGCCAGGGCGCCCCGTCAAGCGTGAACGCCTATCTGCTCATCGGGTCCGATGGCACGCCGTCGTTCGGTCGGGCCGACGTCATCTTCCTCATGGTCGACCCGCCGGGCGCCACCCCGGTGCTCGTCTCGATCTCTCGCAGCCTGTACGTCCCGAGCCCGTGTGACGACGAGCCCCGGCGGCTGGCGGTCCTGTTCTCGGGGTGCGGTGACATGGGCGGCGGGTCGGGGACGGTGGCGCTGGCCCTGGAGGACTTCACCGGCATCGACATCGACCACTTCGTGGCAGTCGGCTTTACCGGGTTCCCCCGTATCGTCGACGCCCTCGGAGGCATCCAGATCTGCGTCGACCACGCCCGCGGCATCGACGGCGAGATCATCGTCCCTGCCGGCTGCAACCTCGCCAACGGGACCACCGCCCAATGGTGGGTGTCCAACCGGTTCCAGGACGAGTTGGTCGACGGGACGTGGCGGGCGGTCGCGGGTGACGGCGCCGAGAGCCGGTCGCGGCGCCAGTACAAGGCCATGCTTGAGATGTACAAGAGCCTCTCGTCGGTGTCCTCACCGGGTGCCATCGCCGGCCTGGCGAGCAGCCTCTCGGACACGTTCGTCATCGACTCGGGCCTGTCGATCACTAAGGGGGCCCAGATCGCATGGAGTCTCCGAAGCCGGGGCCTGGCCACCCTGTCGATTCCGACCGAGACCCACATCACGCCAGAAGGCAAGTACGTGGCCGTTCCCACCGAGCCCTTCAACGTGACCCTGTCGCGGGCCTACGCCCCTGCTGCCGGCTGGTAGCTGTGTCTGTCCCCCCAACGAAGTTGCGGGGAAGGTCCTCTCCTTGTCTGTCCCCCCAACGAAGTTGGGGACAGCGACCGAAGGGAGCTGAGCGGAGCCACACTCGCACAAACGTGCGAACAGCCGCCAGGCTGACCGTGCGCAGACACGGTGTGGCGAGCACGAAGGTCCCCGCCACAGAGCGCCAGCGGAGTGGAAGGTAGGGGGGCCTGTCTGTCCC
>JBFKVA010000184.1:0-2577 GCA_041635475.1 Acidimicrobiia bacterium
CCCGCGGCCACCGGTGGCTGGCTCGACCGCTGGCTGGCCATCGACGAGGCGATCGGCGAGGCGTTCGGCGACCTACCGTGGCCGTCCGAGCCGGCCGTGGCCCGGACCGTGGTCGGCGGACGCGGAGCCCGCCATCTGTGGGTCGGGTCCTCGATGCCGATCAGGGACGTCGACGCCTTCGGGGGCCCGACCGCCGCTGGGGTCTTCGGGCATCGGGGGGCCAACGGCATCGACGGCCTCATCTCGGCTGCGGCCGGGGACGCGGCCGTCACCGGGTCCCACGTCCTCGCCCTCGTCGGGGACATCACGCTCCTCCACGACGTCGGGGGCCTGCTGACTGCCGTACGCCTGCGGTCCGAACTCACCATCGTGGTCGTCAACAACCACGGGGGAGGGATCTTCCAGTTCCTGCCCCAAGCCGGCCAGCCCGGGCCGTTCGACCTGCTCACCACCCCCCACGACCACGACCTCGGCGCCATCGCCAGCGGGTTCGGGGCCGCCTACTACATGTGTCAGACCCGCGAAGAACTCGAAGTCCGACTGGCCAAGGCACGAGGCCTCACCGTGCTCGAGGTGCAAACCGACCGCTCGGCCAACCCGACGGTGCATGGGCAGCTGTGGGAGCGGGCCCGCGCCGCGGTAACCGGCTTGGTGTGATCACGGTGGTCCACCCGGTTGTGGGGTCGTCTGACGGTCATGTGTCACGCGAAACGACCCCAAAACGGCTTGGGCGGGTTCAGCTCTCGCCCAGGTGCTGGTGGAGGGCGCGGAACTTCCAGCGGGTCTCCTCCAGTTCGAGGTCGGGATCCGAGTCGGCCACGATCCCGGCCCCCGCGTAGAGATGGCTCACCCCGCCCCGCAGCAGGGCACAGCGCAGGGCGATGGCGATCTCACCATCACCATCACCCGACACCCACCCGATCCCGCCGGCGTACCAGCCCCGGTCGAGTCCCTCGAGCTTTTCGATCCGGGCCAGGGCGTCATCGAGCGGCACCCCGCCCACGGCCGGGGTCGGGTGGAGGGCACCGGCCAGGAAGAGCACGTTGGCGCCGTTGGACACCGACCCTTCGATGTGGGTGACGAGGTGCTGGACGTGACGGAACCGCTCGACCGCCGGGTCGGAGGCGACCACGCCACTCGTGATCGGTCCGAGGCGCCCCACGATGTCGTCGACCATGATGAGGTGTTCCTGGCGATCCTTGGCCGAGTCGAGGAGACGGGCCGCGATCTGGGTGTCCTCGGCCCCGTTGCGGCCCCGGGGGGCGGTCCCGGCGAACGGGATGCTCCGCACGTGCCCACCACTCAGCGACACGAGGAGTTCCGGTGAGGCCCCGATGAACGTGGCGTCACCCCGGCGCCACCCGTACACGTAGCAGCCGGGGTGTTCCTGGGCGAGTTGCTCGACGATGTCGAACGCGTCGGGGGTTCGGTCCGACGCGATGACGAGCGACCGGGCCAGCACCACCTTGGACAGGTCACCGGCCCGGATGGCGGCGGCCGCCTCGGCCACGTTGGCCTTGAAGGTCGACGAGGACGGATGCGACTCCACGTGGAGGTCCGACGGGCTGTGGGCCACCACCACACCGGGTTTGACCATCGACTCCAATCGGTCGGCCAGCGCCGCCGGGTCCTCGCCGGCCTGGAGGGCCACGATCAGGCGGCAGGTCCCGTCGTTCTCGATGACCGACACCCGCGGCAGCGACAGCACCATCGGGGCGAACCCGTCCCACTCCTGGGCGGTGGTCCCGTCGGGGGCGAACGAGAACCCCACCAGGAGCCGGGCGATGGCAGGAAGGCCGGAGGCGGCAAGGGCGGCGGCCGCCGCCAGGAATCGATCGCCCTCCATCGGGGCCGTCCACGCGCTCCCCAACCCGACGATCGCCCCGTCGTGGGCGGTGTGGTAGTAGACGACCTCGTCCCAGTCGGCGGCGGCCCGGGCGATGTCCAAAGGGGACACGGCGGGGATCCGGAACTCGTGAACGACGAGGGCGGTGGGCACGGGCAGGCGGCGCAGCTCGAGGTCGCTGAACATCGGACCGAGTGTAGGAGGGTGGGGCGCCCTCACCGCCCACCCTTGCCCCGGTCCGGTGACCCACGTACGCTCCCGGGGATGGACCTCTCCCTCTTCTCGCTCAAGGACAACGTCGCCGTCGTCACCGGAGGCAACGGGGGCATCGGCCTCTCGATGGCCACCGGCCTCGCCAAGGCCGGCGCCGACGTTGCGGTGTGGGCGCGCAACACGGCCAAGTCCGCTGACGCCGTCCGTTCGCTCGCCGCCCACGGGGTACGGGCCGAGGCCATTGCCTGCGACGTGGCCGACGAGGCGTCGGTGGCGGCGGCCACGAGCGCCACCGTCGACGCCTTCGGCCGCATCGACATCGTCGTTGCCAACGCCGGCGTGCACGGTGCGGGGAGCTTCCCGGATGACTTCCCGGCCGAGGAGTGGGACCGGGTCTTCGACACCAACGTTCGAGGCGTGTTCCTCACCGTCCGGTCGACCACGAGCCAGATGATCGCCCAAGGTGGCGGCGGGTCCGTGATCATCACCGGGTCGACCGGTGGGATCCTCGGGATCTC
>JBFKVA010000185.1:0-2555 GCA_041635475.1 Acidimicrobiia bacterium
CGGCGGAACGCCGGCACCCCCTTCAACTCCTGGGAGATCGTTCGGTCGAAGTGATGGCCGGGAACCGCCTCGTGGAACGTGGTCGCCTCCGACTCGTAGCGGTGGCGCTTGGTCGCCTCGTGCGTGTTGGCGAAGTAGGTCCCGGGCCGTGTCCCGTCCTCCGAGGGCGGCATGTAGAACGCGGGTGGGAGGGAAGGTGCGAGCTCGGCGGGTACCGGCTGGACCACGCAGACCGCCTCCGGATAGGTGTTGAACCAGCCGGACACGGCCGCTTCTGCCCTGGCGATCGACTCCTGTGCCATGGCGATGATCTCCTCGCCCGACGTGAACTTCAGGGAGTGGTCGTCCCGGAGCCGTTCGATTACCGCGGCCGGGTCGGTGATTCCAAATGCAAGGTCCCCGATCGTCCCGTACTCGGCCCAGATCCGATCCACCTGTTCCATGCCGATCTGGTGGACCTCCTCGCCGGTCATGTCCAGCGTGGTGAACAAGCCGATGAGCTTCTCGTAGAGGTGATCGCCGCCGGGAACGTACGTGAGCCCCGGGCGGTCGTCGGCCCGGGACGCGGGGAGGATGTCGTCAGCGAGGGCGTCGCGGTAGCGAGCGAACGCCGGACGGACCGAGTCCTCGACGACGGCTCGCAGGTCGCTCCTCCACTGCTCCTCTTCGGGCCACGACTCGATGACTCGGGTCGTGGCGAACGGGTCGGCTTCGAGTGGACTGGCCAGGTAGGCGTCGATCTGGGCAACGACGTGCTTGACGTTCGTGGCCGTGGGCGCCCGGTCGTTGCGCACACCGGTGCGGTGGCGACTGGCGTACACCCCGAGGTGGGCCGGGATCTTGCGGTACCGCTCCAGGATGTTCTCAGCCTGTTCCCGCCCGCTCACCGCGGTCTGGGCGGCGGCTTGGAGGAGCAGGGTGTGTGGGCCGGTCAGCGCCCCGACGTTCATCTCCACGAGTCGCTCCTCGGCCCCGAGGGCGACCTTGCCGGCCTCATCGATGAGCACCGTTCGGGTGATCCGATCCTGGGTGTCGAGTCCTTGGGGGTCGATCGCCTCGGCGTGGCGGATGATGTCGCCCATCACACGGACCGTTTCGTCGTCCGACTCCTCGGTGGGGGGCGGCAGTTCGGCGTCGAGTTCCCGGTAGCCGTAGATGGTCGCCGCAAGCGGATTGAGCTTGAGGTACTCCTGCCAGTAGCGATCACCGAGCTCTTCAATGGTCATGGGGCCTCCGCGGGAACGAAGGCAGGGTAGACGAGCAGCTTCCTGAGAGGCGTTTTGGCGTCAGCCAGTCACGCCATGGCGTGACGGCCTCCCAGGACGGCTTCAGAGGCTTCTCGATGGTGATGCGTGCGAAGGTTGTCGGACGCTTCGACAGGAAGAACGAGCGTCGTAGGTTCTGGGGTGCGGATTGTCACGGGTGGGCGTGACCCCGTGACGCCAGAAGCGGTTGCGGGAGAGGATCCCCAGGCGTCACTTCACGCGGGTGAGGGTGAACTCCAACGTCTGCTCAGCCGCGTACTCGATGGACTCTGCGATGTGGGTGCGATCGGTGACGGACCGGTGTTCGTGCTGGTCGACGATCATCCAGGTCTTGATGCCCCCGTAGGAGACGGTGTGCGCACCGCTCTCGGGACAGGTCTGCAGCACCGCATCGTCGGGCCCCTCCGTGTAGATGACGCCGTGGTATTCGACGGGGGAGACGGTCGTGTCGAAGATGAGGACACTTGGGGCGAACCCGTCGTCCCTCACCGACGGTGACTGCTCGGGGGTCACGCCATACGTCAGACCCCCACCGGCGTAGGTGCACCCGTGGAGCTCGCCGTTGCGATCGCCGTAGGTGACTGTCCCACCCGTCACCACATACCTCGGGTGGGGCTCGTCGAAGGCCTGGCCGGGCTCGAACTCAAGCGTCAACGTGGCCGTGCTCACCCGCAACAGACTCATCTGTACGAAGATGCCGGGGAAGGAGCTCGACTCGCTCACGCTGCCGCCGAGGAGGCTCGTTGCCTCCATCTCCCACACGAGCCCCATGAGGGGCATGCCCCCCGTCACCGTGGCCGTGCTCTCGTCGTCGCTCTCACCGCCGCTGTGGAGCTCCACCCACGCCCGGAAGGCAACCGTGGTGTCCTCCTTGAGGTCGAACCCGAGTGGTGCCTCGCCGGTGATCACCCATCGGTCCTTGTCGTCGACTTGGCCGTTGCTGATGGGTTGGGGGTCGATCTCCTCGCCGTTGACCGACACGTGGAGGATCACCTTGGGGGCGAACTCCGGTGTCATCCCGTCGACCCGCACCGCCCAGGGGACGAAGTCTGGTTCGCCATCGCCCTCGGTGCCGACGATGGGGATCACGCTCGACGGCGAGAGCACGTCATCCGAGCCCGGTTCGAGGAGTTCGACGACGTCGCGGATACGCAGACCGTCCCCGTCGTGTCGGTCGCCCAGGATGAGGTTCGCAGTGGGGTTGCTCGTCGTGTCGGTGCGCAGGCCCTCCAACCGTTCGTAGGCGACGTCGACCGGGTATCCCTGTTCGGCGAGATCCTGGTAGAGGGC
>JBFKVA010000186.1:0-2545 GCA_041635475.1 Acidimicrobiia bacterium
GCAGATGACGAAGGAGTTCTCCCGCCCGGCGGTGGAGGGGGCCCTGGCGGTGCTCGGTGGGGTGGAGGACTGGTCGACCGGTTCGATCGAGGCGGCGCTTCGGGCGTGGATGGAAGCCGAAGGGTTGAGCCCGCGCAACGCATTGCAGCCGTTGCGGGTGGCGGTGACCGGGTCGGCGGTGAGCCCGCCGCTCTTCGAGTCGATGGCGGCCCTCGGGCGCGACTCCACGTTGGCGCGGATCGAGCGGGCCCTGGCCGCCCTCGACTGACACCCCTCCACGTTTTCCCCCGGCGTTTGTCCGCTTGGGGAGGACATCCCACGTGGGAAAACCGATCGGGGCCGGCCGGGCGTAGCCTTCTCGTATGTCACGCAGGCCCGGGCTCGCCGACCGGTACCAGCGGGTGACGCGGCCCGAGGCGCTCGAGGTCCTGCGGCGGGTGTTCCACGCGATGAACAAGGGCATGGTGGTCCTGTGGCGGCTCGGACTCGGCCGCTTCGCCGGCATGTGGCCCAGGGGGTTCGGCCGTCTCCTCGTGCTCGAACACACTGGTCGGAGCACCGGCACCGCCTACCTGGCCCCCGTCAACTACACGATCGCGGGTGCCGACCTCTATTGCGTGGCCGCCTTTGGCCTGCGAACCGACTGGTACCGCAACCTCATGGCCCGTCCCGAGGCGGCGGCCTGGCTCCCCGATGGTCGCCGGCGCGTGCAGGTCTCAGACGTCTCCGACCACCCCTATCGCCTCGACCTCATGCGTCGAGTCCTCATCGACTCGGGGTTTGCCGCCCGCCTCTTCGGCCTCGACGCCACGCGTATCGGCGACGAGGACTTGGCGGCTGCGACCTCCGACTATCGGCTCGTGAGGCTGCAGCCGCTGGAGCGGGAGCCAGCACCGGACGGCCCCGGAAGCTTGTGGTGGATCTGGCTGGTTGCCGCTGCTCTGCTCTTGGCTCGGCGCCGGGTTCGGACGAAAGGGTGGCGGCTCCCGTCAGGGGGAGGATGACAGCGGACCATGCAAGAGCGCCGTGAGTCAGACGGCTGTATGTGATGACAGAAGGATGTTCGCCACCTAGGGCGTCGCCGGCGGGCCGATGAACGATGGGGTGCTGACTGGAGGGCCTACCGGGGTGGTTCCGGATGGCGGCGTGGAGACGGGGGGCGTGACCGGCGTTTCGACGGGAAGGCCGATCGGTGGACCCGAAGGTGTCCCGGATGGCTTGTTGCCGATGGTCTGTGCCTTGGCCGCAACGTCACTGCCAATGACCCCGTGTCCTTCCGATTCCTCGAGTTGAGTCCTGATGAGGTCGAGGAGTTCCTGGACGTCTTCGGGCATGGACGCCGGGAGTTCGTCGGCTGGGATGCCGCCAATGCGCTCCGCGGCTGCTTCGAGGGCGTCGGCCGCTTCTTCGTTCCCGGCCGTGCTCACAGCGTTGGCGGCCGCGGCGACGGCTCCGGGCAAGTCCACCGATGCCAGGTCCTGGGCTTCCTGCAGGCGTTCGTGGGCCCCCCCGTTGGCGATGCCAACTCGTTCCATTGCTCGATCAAGGCCGTGCAACGTGTCACCGGGAGCCGATCCGTTGGCGGCCACGGCCACACCGGTCCCGAGGGTGGCAATGGTGACGGCGAGGACGAAGGTCCTGGCCGTGGCTGAGTGGAAGGCGTTGGTCACTGCGAGTCGTCTCCTGGGAAGTGCTTGATGCTCGCGAAGTGGTGCCTGCGCACCTTGGGTGTCGAGTGAGAGGGAGGCCTCGACCGACGCCATGGCGACATGTCGACGGGCCACGTCCTCGGCGATCGGCTGGTTGCCAAGGGCGCGAATCGCGCTGACGGCCCGGGCCAGTTCGGCGACCCGTGCGTCGTCCACTCCCTCGCCCAGGAGGATCCGTTCGACCTGGTCGTCGCGTGGGAATGTGCTCATCTCAACGTCGTAACCGTTCAGATCGCTCATAGGGGCACGCCCTGTTCGATTCTGTTTCGGAGGGCCCGGAGCGCGCGGCGCTGGAGTGCCTTCACTGCGCCAGGCGTCTTGTCGAGAACCAGCGCGACTTCATCTACCGTGAGATCCCCCAAGATCCGCAATGCCAGCACTGCGCGCTGGTCATGAGAGAGCCGATCGAGCGTCGCGAGCACCTCGCGCCTCTCGATGTGGAGAAGGGCCTCCGTTTCGGCGTCGTCGGCGACGCCGGCAAGGTCGAACTGCTTCAGATCGCCAACGAGGCGGTGCGGTCGTCGCCCTCGCCATCGGCGCTCGTCGATCACGCGGTGATGAGCGATCATGAACACCCATGACCTGAACCCCGCTTGGCCGCCGGAGAAGGACCCGATGCCGCGGGCCACATCGAACCAGACCTCACCCAGGAGGTTGTCGGGATCGGAGGCACCTAGCGAAACCAGGTATCCCCGGACCCGAGGCGCCAGGTCCCGGTACAACTGCTCCCAGGCCCACTCGGCGCCGACCTGGGCAGCGGACAGCAACGACTCCCATGGCGACATCGTGCCAGCGTAGGAGCGGTGCCCTCCAGCGGTTTGGCCACTCCTGTGCGA
>JBFKVA010000187.1:0-2369 GCA_041635475.1 Acidimicrobiia bacterium
GCCAACGGGACCACCGCCCAATGGTGGGTCTCCGATCGAACCCAGGACGAGTTGGTCGACGGGACGTGGCGGGCGGTCGCGGGCGACGGCGCCGAGAGCCGGTCGCGGCGCCAGTACAAGGCCATGCTCGAGATGTACAAGAGCCTGTCGGCGGTGTCCTCGCCGGGTGCCATCGCCGGCCTGGCGAGCAGTCTCTCGGACACGTTCGTCATCGACTCGGGCCTCTCGATCACCAAGGGGGCCCAGATCGCCTGGAGTCTCCGGAGCCGGGGCCTGGCCACCCTGTCGATTCCGACCGAGACCCACATCACCCCGGAAGGCAAGTACGTGGCCGTTCCCACCGAACCCTTCAACGTGACCCTGTCGCGGGCCTACCCCCCCGCCGCCGGCTGGTAGCTGTGTCTGTCCCCACGACAAGGAAGGGACCCGCAAGCGCAGCGCCGCGGGTAGGGGGGCTGCATGTCCCGCACTCGCGGGCCACCGACAAGGTGGCGCAACCCGCACGCGAAGGAGCCGCCCCGAAGGGCGGCCCCACCGCACGAGGAATACGATCAGCTACGGCGACGGGAGGACGAGCTTGATCTGGGCCATGTCCTCGGTGAACAGGCCGTCGGAGTCCGTGGCCCGCACGATGAGGAGCGGCTGTGAACTGTCGAGGCCCGCCGGGATCCAGATGTCCACGATCTTGGCCTGCCCGGTGCCGAAGGAGCCGTGAACCGTGGACCGCCACGTGTACGTCGGCGTGCCGCCGTTGGGGTCGACGGCCGTGGTGGCGAGCGTCACGAACGCCGAGTACAGGCCCAGTCCGGCGTTGTAGGACGTCGCGTAGACAGCGAGGTTGGCAGGGCTCGTCATGTCGACAGCCGGTGCTCGCTTCGTGCCGAGGCGATGGGCGCGGGCCAGGAACGATGACATCTCGCCCCGGGTCACCGACTTGCGGGGGCAGTAGGTGGTCGTGGTGCAGCCCAACGTGATGCCAACGCCGCGGATGGCGTTGATGTCACCGTGGAAGATGCCCCCGGTGACGTCGGTGAACAGCGGCGTCGTGAACTTGTGCAAGCCCAGCGCCCGGCTGAAGAAGGCGGCCATCTGTTCGCGGGTGACGTTGTCGTCCGGACAGAACTTCGTCGTCGAGGTACAGCCGGTGGTGACGCCCGCTTGGCGGAACGCGTCGATCTCGGGTTCGAAGAAGTGGCCGTTGTCGTCGGTGAAGTAGGCCGTGGTCGACGGCGGGTACCCGAACAGCCGGACGAAGAACGCCGCCATCTCGGCTCGTGTCACCGGATCCTCGGGACAGAACGTGGTCGTGGTGCACCCCTTCGTCACCCCGAGGGCGAACAGGTACTCGATGTCGGCCTCGAACACCGATCCGTCATCATCGGTGAAGGTGCCGGCGGCCGTGGCGGGCAGTGCTGCAGCGAGCACGCTGAGCGCAACCAAGACGGCCAGCCAAATCGCAAAACGGCGGCTTCCTGAACGCATGAGTGGTTCTCCCCTGGTAGTTGACGAACCCTTGTTGGGCGCACACTAGCCACCCGCCGTGTCGCCCCGTCGCCGATTCCCCTCTTCGATTCCCCGCGCCGAGGCCGCTCGACCCAACGGGTGAAGGTCGGTACGCTGCGACCCGCCAGGACTGTCGACAGCGGACCATCTCTCATGGGGATTCCCCAAGATCCATTCGATCCTGACCTGCCCGATGAGATCGCCGGGGAGATCTTCATCGGACCTCCTAACAGCCTCCCTCCGCCCGACCCACCACAACCGGCGCCGTTCGCCGACTCACGGCATCCTCCGATCGACATCTCCCACCTGACCAACCCGCCTCCTCCCAACGGTCTCTCCCGAATCACCAACGGAGCGTCACGTCGCCGCTCCTGGATGTGGCTCGTGCTTGTCGCCCTTGTGGTCGCCGGCGCCTGGTACCTCACGCAGGCCGACGCCAGCGAGACCCCAGCCTCAACCGCCCCCGCCGCCGCACCCACGACCTCAACATCGACGACGTCGAGCACGACCACCTCCACGACGACCACGACCACATCGAGCACCACCTCCACAACCACCACGACGACCACCACCACGGTGCCGCTCCCCTCCATCGACCCGGTCGGCGAACCTCTGCCGCTGGAGGCACTCACGCTGTCGGCGTTCGGGATGGGTCCCCTCGAGTTCAACAGCCCGGCGGCAGACGCACTCGGCGCCCTCACGGCCACCTTCGGCCAGCCCACCGCCGACTCCGGGCCGATGCCGTCCCAAGGTGAGTATTTCTGCGCTGGCGACACGATCCGCGTCGTCAATTGGGACAGCCTCGAGGCACTCACGCTCACCACAGACGGGGTCGAGGTCTTCGCTGCCTTCTCGGTCACCGGGCC
>JBFKVA010000188.1:0-2333 GCA_041635475.1 Acidimicrobiia bacterium
ATCGGTGCCCTCGAGCAGGCCGTGACCGAGATGATCGAGGAGGTCCGCAACCCGGCGGCCACCAGCGGGGGCTGCGACCTCGTCGCCACCGTCAAGGAGCGGATCGGGTTCTGGGAGGTGGCCGCCATGGCCCAGCGACGAGCCGTCACCACCGAACTCCCCACCCGGCCCGTTCCCGTTGGCGTCACCCGGAGCGATGTCATCACCGTCATCGACACGCTCGTCCAGAACGTGCTTCGTCACACCCCCGAAGGGGTGGGGCTCACGGTGAGCGTGAACGGCGACGGGCCGACCCTCACGGTGAGCGACCGGGGCCCGGGCTTCCCGCCCCGCCCGGTCCTCGGCCGGGGCGACAGCGGGAACAAGTCGACCGGTCTCGGCCTCGACATCGTGCGCAAGATCGCCGAAGGCGCCGGGGGGCGGATCGCCCTCGCCAACGACGGAGGGGCCGTGGTGCGGGTTCGGTTCGGGTAGAGGCTCGACGGCAGCGACTGGGGCGCCGCGGTCAGCCGCGCATCGCCCGGGCGATGAACGCCGCCATCTGGCCCCGCGTCACCGCCTGGTCGGGACAGAAGCGCCGGATGTCGTTGGGGTCACACCCCAACGTGATGCCAGACGCCGCCAGGGTCGTGATGTCGGCCTCGTGGTAGTTGCCCTCATCGTCGAGGAACGGGTTGACCATCGTCGCCGTGAGGCCAAAGGCCCGCACGAGGAAGGACGCCATCTGGGCCCGTGTGACGGAGTCCTGCGGGCAGTAGCGCCCTTCGCCGCATCCGAGGGTCACACCGGCCGCGGCCACCATGCCGATCTCGGACTCGTACTGAAGACCGCCGGTGTCGGAGAACGGCGCGGCCAGCGAGACGTTCAGTTCGAGGGCTCGGGCCAGGAGGACCGCCATGTGCTCACGGGTGAGTGGCGCGTCCGGGCAGTACTTGTCACCGGCGGCGTCACAGGCAACGGTGATGTCTCGTTCGGCCAGCCAGGCGATGTCGTCGGAGAACACCGAGCCCCCGATGTCGCTGTACGGACCGTCCGATGAAGGTGCCGGCGGGGTCCCCCCCGGCGGGGCCGGATTCGACTCGGCGGCAACCAGGTGGTCGTAGGGGTTGATGGGTCCGACGCCTGGCTGGTGGAGTTCGAAGTGGAGGTGGGAGCCGGTCCACTCGGCGTTGCCCGAGTCGCCCACGTAGCCGATGAGCTGGCCGGCTGCGACGTGGACACCCCGCTCGATGCCGGGGGCGAACCCGTAGCCCAGGCCGTCATCGGTGCCGGGGGTGTCGTTGTTGAGGTGGATGTACCAACTCGACCAGCCGTCGTCGTGGTTGAGGGCCATCATGCAGCAGTCGGTGCCGACGCCGTTGCGCATCCAGCCGACGGTGCCCGAGGCGGCGGCGTACACCGGCGTCATCTTGGGGGCCATGATGTCGGTGCCTTCGTGGGTACGGCCACCGGAGCGGGCCGCGCCCCACGTGTCGGAGTAGTGGTAGTCGCTGGCAACGGGGAAGACGAGCGGGTAGAGCTCGGCGGCCTGCGCGGGCTGGGTCGGGACCAGGAACGTTGCGACCACGCCGAGCGCCAAGAGAATCCTCACCACACAGGTATCGGCCGGTAGGGGCCCAAACCTTGAGTGTCGAGCCAGTCGGACTCCGAGACTCCGCGGTCCTCCCCGCCGGAGGAAGACGCCGATCTGCACCCGACGGTGGCGGCGACTCCGAACCCCGCGGAGGTGAGAGCCAAGTCCGACCTTCCCGCGATCGGCCGAATGTGGGCGTCAACCGGTCGGCGACATCTCACCTACATCTATCTCGTCTTCACGAGGAGGTAGGCCCCTGCGAGGAGGAGTAGCGCGGACGCTCCAAAGCTGGTGCTGGGCGATCTGAACAGGCCAGCCATCACGAGGGGTTCGGGCTCTCCGATAGCGGAGTCGAACCGCACGGATGCGACCACCGGGCTGTCGACGTCAGCACCCTGAAGGGCCTGGCTCCCGTCCTGGACTGGCTCGGTGCTCTTCGGAGCTTCCTCGGTGATCATCGAAGCTTCGCTGTCAGCGGTCACCTGCGGCGACTGCTGTGCAGTGTCTTTCGACTTCGAAGGTCCACCGCGCCCACCCCCTCGCCTGCTCTTGGGCGGCGCGTCCTTTTGGTCTTTGGCCTCCGGAGCCGGGTCCGGCTCGGTGTCGGAGGGCGCCGGATCCTCGGGCGAGTCACCGGGGTCTGTCGTCGGCGGCTGGTCAGCTGGAACAGTGGTCGTCGTTGACGACGGTTCCTCGGTCGGATCGGGCACCGTTGTGGTGGGTGGGGGTGTGGTTGTGGTGGTGGTGGTGGTTGGGGGTG
>JBFKVA010000189.1:0-2303 GCA_041635475.1 Acidimicrobiia bacterium
ATGATCTTGGGCTTGCCATCGTTGGTGATGCTCACCTCATCACCGTTGTAGTCCTGCCCCACGACCTCGGGGACGAGGGTTCCGGCGGCCGGGTCCTCGAGATTGACACCCGACTGGCCCGGCGGCATGAGTGGCAGCGAGTCACCGGAGATCGATGGATCGCCGAAGGCATCGATCTCGAACCCGCCCGAGCTGCCGGTCCCGGCCGAGAGGAACGTGAGGACGAAGATCCCGACCACGGCGACGATCCCGATGATCACCCACAGGCCGGACCGGCTGGTCTTGGTGTTCTGACTCACGTTGGGTCTCCTTCGGTTCTCACGATGTAGTGGGCGGCGACGGCGATGAGCACGAAACAACACATCGCCATGAACGGGATGGAGACGAATCCGAACTCGTTGACGTACCGCAGCGTGCAGGGAGCGGTCGCCGAGCACGATCCCCCATCAAGGATGTCGAGGGTCTGGACGAGGTAGTGGTAGGCGCCGATGGCGGCGCCGACGATAGCTTGGAGGCGGAGGTACCACATGATGGTTCGGTCGCGCCGCCACAACGCCAAACCCGAGAGGAAGGCGATCGGGTACATGGCGATTCGCTGATACCAGCACAGCCGGCACGGCTCGAAGTGCATCAACTCCGAATAGAACAGTGACCCCAGGGTCGCTCCCAGCGACACGACGAACACCAGGAGCGGCAGCAGGCTTCCCACCTCGCGCTCGACCGCCGAACGCTTGCCGGCGAGGAGGAGCCCGATCCCGACCACCGCCACGACCAGCCCAAGCAACGAGAGCGTGGCAAACGACCGGGAGAAGACCTGGAACATAAGGAGGGATGATACGGGGGCCTGCGGCTACTCCGTCAGATCCCTCGGATCGTCTCCTCGATCAGATGGTCCACGACGGCGACCAGCGCCTCCTGGTGGTCTGACCCACCGGCCACCGCGTCGGCATACACGGATCGCTGCCGGTCGGCGCTGGTGCCGGACTTGGCCATGTGCCGGGCCCGCTCCACCTCGGCGACGACGCCCAGCGCCTCGGCATCCTCGGCAACGAGGTCGAGGAGTTCCTCCACGAGCATCCCGTAGGGCTTGGTCTCACCGTATCCGAAGTCGATGAGGGTGAGGTCGGAGAGTGGGTACCGCTGGGCCCGCCACAGGTTCTCCTCGATGAGGAAGTTGGCGTAGATGCGCCACCTCTGGTTCATGGTCCGGCGCCGCCACAGCATCCTGAGCAGGGCCAGGTAGAGCGAGGCGATGGTGATGGAGTCCTCGATGTACGGGCAGACGTCCGACGCCCGGTACTCGAGGGTCGGGTAGCGATCCGACGGCCTGATCTCCCACCAGATCTTGGTGGCGTCCTCGATGATCCCCGGCGCCACCAGGGCGTTGACGTGGCGGCGATACTCGCTCCACGTGTTGAAGATCTGTGGGGGAAGGCCCGTGCGCGGCATCGCCTTGAAGATGGACTTGCGGTAGCTCTGCATGCCGGTGTCGTAGCCGTCGAAGAACGGAGAGGACGTCGAGAGGGCCATGAGGTGGGGGATGAAGTACGTGATCTGGCTCATGAGGTCGATGCGGAGGTCGTCGTCGGAGATGCCCGCATGGACGTGCATGCCGCCGATGAGCAGGTGTCGGAGCACGGCGGCCATGTCCTGGGCGAGCGCCTCGTAGCGGTCCTTGTCGGTCGGGAGCTGGTCGCGCCAGCTGCCGAACGGGTGGGTCGACGAAGCGATGATCGCCAGCCCCTCCTTGTCGGCCACCTCGGCCACAGTCGCCCGAAGCTCCCGCAGCTCAGCCCGGGCCTGGGGGATCGTCGTCGCCGGGCGGGTGCCGATCTCGATCTGGGTGCGCATGAACTCGGGCGCCACCCGCTCGCCGAGGCGCTTGACGCACTCCTCCATGATCGTGGCCGGGGGATCGTTCACGAGGTTGCGCGTCCGACGATCAACGAGGAGGTACTCCTCCTCGATCCCAACGGTGAGCTCGGGCACGGGAATCGGCATGGCGGCACCCTACCGGTCCCGGATTGTCGAATGCGACCGATCCCGGTAGGCGACGTCCGGCGGGTACCATCGCCCCACCCTGGCCCCGTCGTCCAGGGGTCCAGGACGCCGGCCTTTCAAGCCGGTAACGCGGGTTCGAATCCCGTCGGGGCTACCTCTCAGTCGGACCCACCCTCGTGGTGGGTTCAACTGTGTGTGGCCCCCGACGGATGAGAACCCGGTGGCCCGAAGGGCCGGGTTCGAGACGAGCGCAGCGAGTCCGCAAGCCGAGGCGCAGCACATCCCGTCGGGGCTACCTCTCA
>JBFKVA010000190.1:0-2248 GCA_041635475.1 Acidimicrobiia bacterium
CACCATCGCCGCCACCCACGACCAGGCCCACGCCTCCGCATCGGAGGAGTCGAAGATGAACGAGAACAGCCACCCGACAGCGAGGAGCTGCACCGCGGCCCGGACCGACGCCTCGGCGAGTTCCCGTTCGATGCGAAGCCCGAGCCACCACGCCAGCGCCATGGCCAGCAGGACGAGCGAGAGGGAGGCGAGGACGACCGGCCAGCCCAGGGTGAACGTGGCCTGGGCGACGACCTGCATGGCGCCAGCCTACGTCCACCGGACCGACGGCATCGTGGCCGGACCGCGGGGGCGATAGCCTCTCAGGGTGCCACTGCGAACGAGGTCACTGGCCAAGCTCGATGGGGGATCGTTCGACGTGTTCATCGTCGGGGGAGGCATCAACGGGGCCGTCTCGGCAGCCGCCCTGGCCGGGCGGGGCGCGGCGGTGGCGCTCGTGGATCGGGGCGACTTCGGGGCCTTCACGAGCCAGGAGTCCTCCAACCTCGTGTGGGGAGGGTTCAAGTACCTGGAGACCTACGAACTCCACCTGGTCCGCACGTTGTGCCGGTCCCGGAACCGTCTCATCGCCGCCTACCCCGACAACGTCAAGCCGATCCCGTTCCTGACGACCCTCGGGACGGCGTCCCCCTACCCACCATGGTTCGCAAGTCTTGGGGCGCTCGCCTACTGGGCGATAGGCGGGTTCCGGACCCACCGCCCGCGCCTTCTTCGTCCGTCCACCATCGAACGTCTCGAGCCGGTGGTTGACACGAGCGACGCCCGGGGAGGGGTCGAGTACTACGACGCATACCTCGCGGACAACGACTCGCGGTTCGTGTTCGGGTTCGTCCGGTCGGCCATCGACGTGGGAGCCACGGCCGCCAACTACACCGAGCTGGTGGGTGCCGAGTTCCGGGACGGACGGTGGCATCTGCGGCTGCGCGACGTGGACGCGGCCGGCCCCGAGTTGGCCTGCACCTCCCGAATCCTCGTGAACGCCGCCGGGCCCTTCGCGGACACGCTCAACGTCGAACTCGACGTCGCCACCAACCACCGACTCGTCTTCTCGAAGGGGATCCACCTCGTCGTCCGCCGCCTCACCCGCGGTGAGCGTGTCCTCGCCTTCTTCGACGACACCGACCGGCTCTTCTACGTCATTCCCATGGGTGGGCGATCGGTCATCGGCACGACCGACACGAGGACCGACAGTCCGTTCTCACACGTGACCGACGAGGACCGGGCCTACCTGCTGGGGCAGATCAACGCCCGCCTCGACCTCGACGTTCCACTGGGGCCGACCGACATCATCGCCGAGCGATCGGGGGTCCGCCCGCTCGTCGTCGAACGCGGCGCGGGGAGCACCGAAGGGGTCGAGTGGACGAAGCTCTCCCGCAAGCACGAGATCGAGGTCGACGTGGGTCGGGCCGCGATCACGATCTTCGGGGGCAAGCTCACCGACTGTCTCAACGTGGGCGAGGAGGTGGCAGTGGCCGTCGAGGGCCTCGGCGTGCCCCTCGAACCCGACACCGGGAACTGGTACGGCGAGCCGGCCCCGGCAACGCGGGCTGAGTTCCGCCGGCAAGCCCGACTCATGGGGCTCGATCGGCTCCGGAACGAACCAGAACTGGAGCCGCTTACCGACCGCTTGTGGAGAAGGTACGGGCGGCGAGCCTTCGAGATGCTCGACGCCATCCGCCAGGACCCGGCGATGGGCGAGCGGATCATCGAGCACGCCGACTACCTGCGGGTCGAGCTTCACCTGGCGGCGAGAACCGAGATGGTCACGCGCCTCGAGGACTTCATGCGCCGACGTTCGAAGATCGACCAGGTGGTGTTCGATGCCGACATCGAGGGCTCGCCCGGGCTGCACGAAGCTGCGGAGATCCTCTTCGGTGCCGATGCCGACCGTCGCTTGCGCGAGTACTTCGGCCCGGCCTCGGGGCAGTGACCCTTCCCCCGCGGACCCCTGGGTGGTGACCGGGTCCACGCGTCCTTCCTCCTCTGCGTCACCCGGCCCGGACGAGGGGCGCCACCTCGGTGCCGAGCAGCCGGATGCACTCCAGGACCCGCTCGTGGGGAAGGGTCCCGACGCTCATGTGGAGCATGAACCGCGACAGGTCGAGGACCTCGCCCCAGCGGATGATCTTGGCTGCCACCGTCGCCGGATCGCCGATCACCAGCGAGCCGCTCGGCCCGCACATGACGTCGTACTGGGCTCGGGTCATGGGCCCCCAACCTCGTTCGGCGCCGAGCTTGCTCATCGGGA
>JBFKVA010000191.1:0-2239 GCA_041635475.1 Acidimicrobiia bacterium
ACCACGAAGTGCGACAGGCGTTCGAGGCCACCGAGGCCCTGTTCGGCGGGGCAACCCCGCTCGTGGGTGAGTTCGCCTTCGATCGCTCCGACCCCGGCGGGTCGTTGGAGAGGGCACGAGAAGCCACCGAGCGCCTCGAGGCACTTCCGGTGGTGCGAACGGTCGTGTCCGTCGCCTCCCTGCAGGGTGCACTCCCTGCCTCCACCATCGAAGGGGTCCTCGCCGGTGAAATCGAGTTGCCCACCGGCACGATGGTCAGCGACGACGGGATGCGATTCATGCTCCTCACCCAGGATCTCGGCTCCGGGGGCCTGAACGAGCTGCGGGACGTCGCCGACGCCGATCCCGCGGTCCTGACCCTCACCGGGATGACGGTCATTTGGGACTCGATGGCCGACCTGGTCCTCGGCGCCCAGGTGTGGTCGGTCACCGCGGCCCTCGTGCTCGTGGCCCTCATGCTCTTCGTCACCTACCGCCGCCTCCGCCCAACCCTCGTCGCCATCGTCCCCCTCGTGCTGACCGTGGGTGCGCTGCTCGGGTTCATCGCGGCGGCCGGGATCAACCTCAACCTCATCACAGCCGTGGCATCATCGATCGTCATCGGGGTCGGCATCGACTACGCGATCCACTTCGTGGCTGCCGTCGAACACGCCGAGAAGGCCGGCTCCGGGTACGTCCATCGGGCACTGCGTTCGGCGGGGAGGCCCATCGTGGCCAACGCCCTGGGGATCGCCGTCGGGCTCACCGCCTTGTGGTTGAGCCCTCTCCAACCCCACCACCACATCTCCCTCATCATGTGGGTCTCCATGACGATCGCCGCCCTCGCCGCCCTGGTCATCATCCCCGCCATGCTGCCCCGGGACGGCGTCCTCGAGGGGTAGCGCTCGGCGGTGTCGCCCCTGCCTCCCGGGGGTCATCGAGGGTACGCTTGCGGCATGAGAAGGGCTTTCCGGATCCACCACGATCCGGCCCCGGGGGAGACGGTCCAGCTTGTCGTCGACTATCTGCCCGAAGCCATGCGGCCGATCGGCGACGGATGGTGGGAGGCCAACGCCGACGTCGGCGAGGACTCGGTCTACTACTACCGGGCGGTCGCCGATGACGGGTCGGTGACCCGGATCGACCACGGCCGGCCCCGCCGCCCCCTGGGGGAGTACGTCATCATCGACCGGTGGCGACCGGCCGACCCGGCCCGGATGGCACGTCACTCGACCCTGTTCAAGATCGGGATCGGCCGCCACTGGCCCGAGGCCCGCGGGGCTTCCGGGCTGCGCCTCACCCTGCGCCTTCACGAACCCTCGATCCGGCCGGGAAGCCGGGTTGCCGTCATAGGGTCCGATCCTTCCCTCGGGGCGTGGGACGAGTCGGGCGCTCGGCGCATGACAGCCAGCCCGTTTCCCTGGTGGACCCTCACGGTGGACCTGGAACGGCCAGACGAACCCGGACGGTACTCCTACCTCATCGTCGACGACGCCGGCACCATCATCCACCGGGAGTCCGACCAGCTGCCCCTCCCACCGTGCCCCACGTCGACGGTCGTCACCGACGAGCGGCTCCGCGGTCTCCCTGACTGGCGCGGGACCGGGGTTGCCGTACCGGTCTTCTCTCTCAGGACCGCACGGTCGTTTGGTGTCGGGGACTTCGCCGATCTCACCGCGTTCGGGCAGTGGGCGTCGCAGTGCGGGATCTCGGTCATCCGGATCCTCCCCCTCAACGACACCATCAGCCACCACCGCTGGACCGACTCGAACCCCTACCGGCCGATCTCGGTCCAGGCGCTCCACCCCCTCTACACCGACGTCAGGGACCTCCCCGGGTTCGGCGATCTCGGCGCCGACGTCATGGTGCTGGGTACCGACCTCAACGCCGGCTCGGACGTGGACTACGAGCGGGTCATCCGGGCCAAGCTGAACATTCTTCGCGATGTGTTCGACGCCTCCGAGCCGGATCCGCAGGCAGTGGCCTTCGCCGAGGAGCACTGGGACTGGCTCGGTCCCTATGCGTACTGGTGCACCCTGCGGGATCGCCATGGGACACCCGACATGTCGACGTGGGGCGCCGACGCCGTGTTCGACCCGGCGCGCCTCGAAGCGGCCAAGTCCGACGCCGAGCATCGAGACCTCGAGTTCTGGTGCTGGGTCCAGTTCCACCTCCACCGCCAACTCACAAGCGCCGTCGAGCAGGTCCACCGCCTGGGCATCGCCATCGAGGGTGACCTCCCGATCGGGGTCGCCGCCAA
>JBFKVA010000192.1:0-1789 GCA_041635475.1 Acidimicrobiia bacterium
CGCTCGGACGCGATGTGGCGGGCCCTGGGCAGGTCGGCTGCCATCCGCTCCACGACCAATACGCCGCTGCTCCTACTCACGACGGACTTGCCGGCCGCCGCCAGCCCGCTGGGGTTGGCGCTCGATGCCGTGAAGGGCTCTGTGATCACCGACGCCCTCGACCTGCTCGGACCCGAGACCCGCCAGCACCTTGAGCGGTACGCCACCGGGCGGCGCTGATCAGGCGCCGTTCTCGGCTTCTCCTCCGACCGGCTGAGCAGGCATTCCTGCAGGGTCCTTCGGTCCCGCGCGCTCGACCGGGAGGGGCGGGCTGAACGGATGAGCCGGATCGGGTCGTAACCTGGCTGGTGCCCGGTGCGTTGTGGGGTTGTAGTCAAAGGCAGGCGCGCTGGACGGGACACTCCCGAGCAGTGGTGCTCGTGGAGGAACCCAATCAATGCAACCTTTCCAGGTACGGTCGACGACGGCCGCTCATCGGCCGTTCGGACTGCGCTCAGGCGCCTTGTTCACTCTCTTCGCGCTCGTGTCGGCGCTCTTCGTCGGCGGGGTCATGGGCGCCCCTCCCGCGGCCGCAGACGGTGGCGATATCCAGTCGATCACGTTCAGGGCGGAGGATCCGGAAGAGTACGACCATTCGACAGGAGGCGGCTTCTTCGGCTCCGACACCGATGGTGACGGCAAGGAGACCGTGACGTCCCTTCAGGGTGGCGACTTCGCCTGCGGCGACATCGTCACGTTCTTCGTTCAACTCAACGTTCAAGGAGACGGGTCGGACGATCCTCAGACCATTCAGCTGACGAATACCTTCCTTGCGGACTCAACCGGGCAAACCGGAGCCGGTCTCACCGAAGTGGTGAGGGTGATCATCGACCCGAACGATCCTGCGCAGGTCGAGGCAAGCGGTACGCCGGACAGCACGGTTTCTCGCATCGATGACGGCGTCGATCAAGACGGTGCCGCGCCGTATGTGGACGACGGCACGGCACTCAGCGGTGGCGCCGACTCCACCTATGTGACTTACACGGTTGACGGCCTCGAGGCCGGTGACTCGGTGATCGTGCGGATCGACGTGCGGATCGAGTGTGCCCCGAACACGAATCCAACGGGCAACCTGCAGGGTGATCTGACCGAGGCAGACATCGTCGCGATCAACGGCGACACCCCGGTTGAGGACGCCGTCGCTGGCGGCAAGCAAACGGTCAACTTCCAGCAGATCGGCGACCTCGGAGGTGCTGGCGAGCCCCTCCTCGTGTTTGAGAAGACGGTGACCACTGGCGACAGCTGTCCCGGCGTTGACTCGCTGACAGCGTTCGCTGGCGACACCGTTCTCTATTGCTACACGATCTCCAACCCGGGTACGAACGATCTCTTCGACGTCGAGGTCATCGATGACAACGCGACTCCCCTCGACCCCTCCGATGACTTCACCGTTGAGTTCTCCCTTTCCGATCTCGACGGCGATGCCGCTCCTGACGACCTTGGCGCAGGCGCAACCGCCCTCGGGTCAGCGACGGTCCTCCTCTCAGGTGATGGCTCCGCTACCAACGTCGCGGTTGCATCGGGCAACAACGGCCTTGGCGGGGGCAAGTTCGAGGAGCTGACCGCCTCCGACAGCGCCACGGTCGACATCCAACCTGTGCCCAATCAGCCGCCGGTGGCGGTTGATGACGTGGCGTCGGTGGATGAGGACAGCTCGACGACGATCGATGTGACGCCCAATGACAGTGATGTGGATGGGAACCTGGATCCGTCGACGACGTCGGTGGTGTCGGGTCCGTCGAATGGGACG
>JBFKVA010000193.1:0-1475 GCA_041635475.1 Acidimicrobiia bacterium
GACGGCCTAGGAGGTCCCAGGGCGTTCGAACGAGCCGCCCCGGCCGGCCCCGGCGACGAACCGCGCCGCCCCGGCCACCGCCTCGCCGGTGAGCGGAGCCACCCCTCCGTGGGCCTCTCCTGACAGTGCGTCCTCCAGCGGAAGGCCCCACTGGGAGATGGCCGACGCCCGGTCGGCCCGCATGCACACCTGTGGGAACGATGCGATCTGCTCGGCAAGGGCGACGGCGGCGCCCAGCGCCTGGCCGGCTCCGACGACCCTGTTGGCCAGGCCCCACTCGAGGGCCTCGGTCGCGGCCACCGGGCGCCCCGTGAGGATCATGTCGATGGCCCGTCCGTGCCCGACGATGCGGGGGAGGCGGACCGTTCCTCCGTCGATGAGCGGCACTCCCCAGCGGCGGCAGAACACCCCGAAGACGGCGGTCTCCGAGACGACCCGGAGATCACACCACAGGGCCAGTTCGAGTCCGCCTGCGACCGCGTGTCCCTCGATGGCGGCGATGAACGGCTTGGAGGGCGTGAGCCGGGAGATACGTAGCGCCGGTTCACCTTTCGGGTCGTAGTCGGCGCCCGTGGCGTCGATGGTCCGAAGGTCCCATCCGGAACAGAACGTGTCACCGGTGCCGGTGAGGACCCCGACGAGCGCCTCGTCGTCGGACTCGACCACCGACACCGCCTCGAGGAGGGATGCCGCGGTCTGGGCGTCGACGGCGTTGCGCACCTCGGGTCGGTCGATGGTGACGACCCGAACCGGGCCGTGGGACGTGAGGTGGACGGTCATGGCCCGAGGCTAGGTGGAGGAAGCGGTCCAAGGCACGAGGACGGGGGATGGCTGTTTATACATTGTTTCTCCCGTGACCGTTGAGGTATGCACCCCTCCCTTCGTATGGTGACCACATGGCCTCAGATCACTGGAGACTCGGATTCGCCGGAGGGCTCGCCGCCGCCGCCTCACTCACCGTCGCGGAGCTCGTGGCCGCGCTCGTCCCCGGTGGCCGGTCCCCCGTTCTCTCGATGGGGGACGTCGTCATCGAGTTCACGCCGTCCACGGTCGAGCAGTGGGCCATCAGGACCTTCGGCACCAACGACAAGGCGGTTCTCATCGGGTCGGTGCTGGGCGTGATCGTCCTGCTCGGCATCCTGGCCGGGGTGCTCTCCCGGCAGCGGGTGTCGGCGCCCGTGGTGCTGTTCGTCGGGGCGGCCGGGCTCGGTGGGTGGGCCGGTTCGCGCGATGCCCTGTCCGAGACGAGCGTCGGTTTCCTGGCGGTCGGTGTGGGGGCGGTGGTGGGACTCACCCTGCTCCTGGCAATGCGATCCCCGACCCGCTCCGAGCCCACCGACCGGCGCCAGTTCCTGACCCTGGCCGGGGGGGCAACCGCGTTCACGGTCGTCGCCGGGGTCGTCGGGCGCGCCCGCACGATGCGCATGGTCTCCGCCGTCGACCGGGCCGAGATCGTGCTCCCGACCCCGGTCGAC
>JBFKVA010000194.1:0-1468 GCA_041635475.1 Acidimicrobiia bacterium
TCACCCCGTCGGTGAGGAGCAGGAGTCGGCTGACCGGGGAGGTGGTGGTGACCTGCAACGAGCTGGCCGCCGTGAGGAACGGGGTCGGGGTGGTGAGCCAACGGGGCCGGCCCGAGAGGTCGAGGGCTGTGCTGTCGCCGGCCGAGGCGACGATCGTTGAGGTGGGGGTGAGGACGGCCACGGTGAGCGTTGTCCCCGAGCCAGCTCCTTCGGTGGACGCCTCAGCCACGTGTCGGATCATCGATCCGGGGTCATCCGAGGCGAGGATCTCCGTTGCCTTGGATGCGAGGGCGGTTATTGCGTTTGTCGCGGCGCTGCTTCCGTTGTGGCCGTCGGCGACGGCAAGGAGATGAGAGACGCCGTTGGTGGCGGCCATGGCGGCATCTTCGTTGGGTTCGGCGTGCGGGTACGCCTTGGGGAATCGCCCGGCCGAGATGCCGAGGGCGATGTGGGATCCGAGGGCCTCGACATGGATCTGGCCCAGGGTCGGGAAGTCGGGCCCGAGCAGGGTGATGGTCTGGATGCCCATGAGGTCCTAGCTCCCGCAGGTGTGGGGAACGGTGGACTGAGCAGTCTGGATGAACGGAGTCGGGTTGGTGCCATCGAAAGAGATGGTCGCCGGGTTGACAAGCGGCTGCGGCTGGGAGGAGAGGGAATAGGGAGCGTCATCGAGGTTCTCCACCCACTCGACCACGAGTTCCGTGGTCTGGTTCGGTTCGGCGGTGACGAGGACGGCGGTCACCGGACGATGCTGCTCCTCTTCGTGGGCACCCTTGGCTTCTTCACTGTCAGCTGTGATCGAGAGCAGCCTCGCCGCCTCCGGGAGGAACACGTTGACCCACCAACGGCCGGTGGTGCCGTAGCGGTTGTGGGGGAGATGAAGCGCTTCGGGGGGTGCGTCGTTGGTGATCCGAATCGTGGCGGTCCCCACCATCACACAACCGGTGGGTTGGGCTGACAGGTCGATGGCGATGGAGGTGAAGAGGTCGATCTTGTTGGCGGCAAAGTTCTGGATGGCGACGTGAATGTTGCCGGGGTCACCAGGCGGAAGCGCCCCGTCGACGCGGGCGGCGGCAAAGGTCGCATGCACGGGGTCGAGGGGACTCCACAGGCTGATCCGTCGACTCGCCAGGCCTGTCCGCAGGGCACCGAGCAACTTGGGCGTGTCCGGCGCCTGAGCGATGGCCTGGGTGAGGACGTCGCGGAACACCCGGTTGAGGTACTCGGTCTGTTCTGCTTCGTTTGGGAAGAGACGATAGGAGTCGACGATGAAGTCGGTGGCAAGCGTGGCCGGGTCGAGGGAGCGCCCGTTCGCTTCAAGAGGGGGAAACGCTCCGAGGAGTGCCCCAACCCCGGTGAGGTCGCTGCGCACGACGAGGTCGGTATCCGCTCCTGTTGCGGCTTCATAGAGACCATGGGCGACCTGGCCGACTGAGGGGAAGTGGGGAGAAAGGTTGATGTTGGACCA